>CAYGAH010000026.1:0-58818 GCA_964347685.1 uncultured Candidatus Bathyarchaeia archaeon
CCACGTCTATCTCTTGGCCCGACTCCGAGGCGTACCTTCTCACCGTCTCGGCCGCCAGTTTCCCAGTCACGGCCAGGACCTTCATGTCTTCTCCACCACATTTTTCATGAGAATGCGCCTAAGCTCTTCTGGGTCTTTTAGAACCTTTACTCCCTCCATTCCTCTCAGCTTCTCGACGTTCTCCAGATCGACCTCTCTGGCCCTGACCTTGAGCTTCTCCCCGTACCTGACGGCCCCTTGGATACAATCCTCGACGCAGGCCCTGCAACCGACGCAGGCCAGATAGTCTATCGTTCCCTTTCCATCCTTCAACTTGAAGGCCCCCGCCTCGCAGGATTCCTCGGCCATACACGGTGTGCAGCCCACGCAGACATTCGAGTCGACCCGCACGGGTAGCTTGGTCTCTGAGGTCCAGGTCTGGTCGGTGGGGAGGATGAGGACCGGTACCTCTCCCTTGAGGGCCTGTGCCACCGCGTTGGTGACCAGGGTGTCTGCGATCCCAGCGCATATCTTTGCGACGGTGTTGGCCGTCGCCGGGGCCACCACGAGAGCCGAGTAGACCCCCCTCGCCAGGCGGCCCGCGTGGACTGCGCTCGCCCCGTCGCTCCGGTCCGTGAGCACCTCTGCGTAGTGGCTGCCGTCTGATACCCCTCCAAGGCATTCCCAGAGGCCGTATATCCTCAAGACCTCCTCAGCCGCCCTTGAGAGGAAGCAGGTAACTTGGCGCTTCGAACTTACCTCCTTCATCAGGGAGAAAACCTCTTCGAGGAAGTGACCCGCCCCCGTCACGGCCCATGCTAGAGGCCTCTCCTCCACTCGTACCACCTTCAACTATAAGGAGCCGTCTAGCCGTCTCCGACCGTTACCCTCGCCCCACTGTTGTTGGGCTCCGTGAAAAAGGCCTTCCCCCTCCTCCCCCCCGAGTTAAGGAAATCCCCCAGCTTGTCCGAAAGTTCCCTGGCATGGTTCTCGCCGTCTGCGAGGCCGTAGAAGGCGGGCCCCCAGGAGCTCTGACCCGCACCGTAGGCACCCTCCCCAAGGAGGAACCCCACCCCCTCCTCGATTACGGGGTGGCTGAACCTCCCCCCCTGGACCTCGATCCAGTACTCGCCGAAGCCGTAATCGAGGGCCGTCATGGCCTCCCCGAAGGCTTCTATGTCTTTGTCGAGGATGGCGGGGATCATCTTAACCAGGACCACCCTTGAGACCTCCCCCACGAGCTCCTTCGACGGAGGTTCCAGCCTCCTGAACGCCTCCTTCTCTCTGCCTCCGCTTATCCCCCTCATTATCTCGGGGAGCCCTACGACGAAGGACCAGCCCCTGGGGACATCCGATCGGAAGACCAGGGGAGGGACGCTGTCGGGACTATCGACACGGTGCCCCCCATCAACGATGAACCCGCCGTGTTTGAATGCGTATGTCCCTATGCCCGAGATCCTCGACCTGTTTAACCTCGAGGCGATCTCCTCCTCGGTGAGCTGCAGGTCATACATCTTTGAGAGGGCTGTTCCCACTGCGAGGGCGAGCTGGGTGCCCGACCCGAAACCCATGTGCTCCGGAATGTCCTCAACCAGCTCGAACCCGGCCCCCTCATCGAGCCCTGCTTCATTCCTGATCCTCTCGGCGTACTCTGTGATCCTGCCAGCCCTGGGACCCTTGGCCTCCATCTCCCTGGCGGGGCGCGCCCTCAGCACCATCCCCGGGCTCTCTATGGCCACGCCCACACTGATGTGGATCCTGCCCAGGTCCCCCCGCATGTCGACTATCCCGAACTGAAGCCTCGATGGCGTCTCGACAGTTACCTCGATGCTCCTCGCCTCCAGCGGTTTATCAGGATCTCCAAGGCCTCCATTACTCTCATCTCAGGCGAGCCCGGCGCCGAGACCCTCCCCACGACTTTTTTGCACTCGTTGAACCTATTATATAGTTCTTCCGCGTCCTCTGCGCGTCCTGTCCTGAAGAACTCTTTCATGCGTGTGGTGTGGATGATGGCCTCTATGGCCTCTGCCCTCCCCCGGCTGAAGGCCGAAGGTAGCCTCCGGTTTACCTCCACCCTGCGGACTCTGCCCTCGAGATATACCCGGTCGCCCGTGGATTCGTGCTCTTTTAGGCCTTCGATGAAGACCGCGGCGTCCGCGGAGTCCAGGGACATGTCGGACTTGATGAGGGGACGTTTGAACCCGTGCAGTTCCTCCCCTTTGAAAGCGGTGACTAAGAATGTCTCGGGGTCGCTGGTTATGTTGGCGCAGGCCTCAGGGTCCCCCATGAGGTTCCGGTAGGTAGCGCTCGATTTAAACGGTTTCACCCCTAGGATTTCGGGCCCGGTCCTCGTTACGCCCATGGGCGCGGCGCTCATGGACCCGTCCCGCGCCCTGGTCGTGAATATCGTCTCCACGATGCGGCCCTTCCCGAACCCCAGTTCTTCCAGCAGCTCCTCCGTCTTCATCTGTTATCAGCGGTTTCGAGCCTATTGGTTTCTGAAGGAGGGCGAATAAACTAAAGATTATCGGTCGAGGATGCCGACCGGGACTAGGTAGTCCCCTTCCACCCCCAGCACCACCCTGTAGTCTGTCTCTCCTATCTTCTCTACCCTCTCAAGCGTCCCCCTGGCCTCTACCAGTTCCCCCTCCTCAGCCTGCTCCGTGAACTTGCCCCTGAAACTCACCAGCTCTGAAACCTTGCAGCCGCATTGAGGATCGACAAAGACCACATCCTCCACCCCATAAGAGCAGGGGGTGAATATGGAGTCCCTCGAGTCGGCAACAACAGCCCTCAGTGTTACCTTTCCGAGCTGCTTCGCATTCACCTCCGCCTCGACCTCCCCAGGCTCCTTTACCAGCCTCAAGAAGTAGTCCCTGCCGCACGCTTTCCCGTGGAGGACCTTCTTAACCTCGATCTCTGTTAGCCTTTCCAAGTCGAGTCCCGTGTCTCCCCACCTAGCCCTCACAACCCCCCTGACTCCTGGTTTGTCGTAGGGGGAGATCCAGCTCGTTGTCCCCCTCAGCCTCTTGAGAGCCTTGTATGCTCTCAGCCCCAGCTTCCTCCCGTATATGTTCAGGTCTATGTCAGAATCGGGGGATGCGAGGCCTATCAGGTCGGAGCCAGAAACCCCCACGCTCTCTAGCGGTACGCCGCTCTCCTCAAGGATGGCGGACACGAACTTCTTTATGGTTCTCTCTATGCCTGTCTGGGGGTCGGCCATGATCGACACGAGCCTCTGCCTCGGCTTATAGACCCTCGCGATCCTATTCAGAGGCACGGACTGGAGGACCTGCCCCAGGGGCTCTATAAGGTTAAGGTACAGAGGATAACGCTCTTTGAGTAAATTCGTGGTTTCGGCGATATCGTAGACCCTCCTATATCTCTTTCCCCCCCTGACCCTGTCGCCTAGGTCGTCGGGGACGTATCTGAGGTAGGCGACGACATATCCATCAGGGTGGATCAGCCCCTTCACGGCGAAGAAGAGCCCCTCCACGGTCTCGACGTAGTCTCCCTCGATGAAGCCCCGGTACGCGCCCATCCATATCTGGATTGGGGGTACGAATCTTATAAGCCGATTAGGAGAATAACTGAGGAGGCTTCGTATGGAGCGGGCCTATGTGGGAGACCTAGTTGCGGGCTGCTCTGTGCTCGCGGCGCTCCTGGAGGTGTCAGCGTACCCCAAGCCCGGGAACGTCCACAGGACCAGAGATCTTCCAGGGACGAGGTACGAGCACTTCTTGGCTGGGGGAGTCGCGATGGGGTCTTCTATGAGGAGCCTAGCCCAGGCGGGCCACGACGTGAGGAGCGGCTCCAAGGGGTGGGGGGACCTAAGATTAGGCGAACACGTCCGGGAAGCCGTCGAGGAGACGCTGGCATGGCAGAGGGGGGGGAACGTCAACCTCGGGATCATACTCCTTTTCTCGCCCCTAGCGGCCGCCGCGGGGTACTCGCTGGGTGACAACGGCCTCGAGGTCGGGGAGCTCAGGGATGCCCTTAGAAGGGTGACGATGTCCACGACGCCCGGTGACGCCGTCGGTGTCTACGAGGCGATCCGTTTGGCTGTTTCCAGCGAGGTCCTGGGACGGGTTGACGAACTCGACGTGATGGACGACTCGGCCCTTCAAAGGATTCAGAGGGACG
This sequence comes from uncultured Candidatus Bathyarchaeia archaeon, assembly GCA_964347685.1. Lineage (GTDB taxonomy): Archaea > Thermoproteota > Bathyarchaeia > TCS64 > TCS64 > CAYGAH01. The sequence continues at coordinate 4,123 of CAYGAH010000026.1, forward strand.
GGATCACTCTCATGGAGGTCTTCCGGAAGTGCTCCCTGAGGGACTCCATCTGCAAAGAGTGGGTCTCTGACTTCGAGGCCACCTTCACGATCGGATACCCTTACCTAAGAGAGGCTTTGAAAGCAACTGACGACATAAACTCGGCTGTTGTGGACACCTTCCTACGCATACTTTCCGATAGATCCGACTCTCTGATACAGCGTAAGAGCGGCCCAGATAGGGCGTTGGAGGTGAGTGAGAAGGCGGGCCTCATCCTAAGGGAGGGCGGGTCATCATCAGAGCGTGGAAGGGAACTCCTGTGGGCCCTGGACCAAGAACTGCACGAAGCGGGGGGCATGCTGAACCCCGGGACCACTGCGGATCTGACCGCAGCTTCCCTTTTCGTCTTGCTCCTCGAGGGGTGGAGACCTTAAGCATCCTCAAATAATCAAAATTTACCTATTCTTCTACGTAGTCCACGACCTCTCCTTCCTCGGTGAGCACGTAGAGGATGATGCCCTCCCTCTCTTCCTTCTCGACGCAGTAGCCGTACTCGAGGATGCTTAGGTGCCATCCGAGGGTCTTGGTGTCAAGCCCCGTGGCCGACTCGAGCCGCTCTATCGTTGAGGGGCCGCCCTTCAGGGCCCTCAGTATTTCTCTCCTAACGGGGTTGTTCACAGCCCTCAGGAACCTGAGGTGGCGCTCCCTGGTCTCCTCCATGGAGTCTGCGATGGTCTTGGAGTCTTTTCTGGACAATGGTTCGCACCTTGAATACCTTTCTCATGGGCTTTAAACAGCTTTTCGGAGGGGGCTAGCCCTGTAGGGGGAGGGCTATGACCTCCAGGACGGACATCCTCTTGTCGGGGTCTGGACTTGAGAAGTCTGAAGGAGGGGCGGGCCTAACGACGAGGGCGGTGTCAAGCCCCTTGCTCCCCGCTACAGCAATAACTTTGCCCGATACCAGCCCCTTCTCCGCAGCCACGGCTGCGACCTCGAGGGCTGCTTTCACCCCAGGGCCGAACATGAGCAGGCCCTCCCTCATTCCCATCCTATCCTGGATGGGGAGGTCGGCCTTCTCGACGGTGGCGATCCCCATCTTCTTCATACTCTTCTTGATGTCTTCGCCGTAGGTGAACTCAGTCACGCTCACGACCTTGGCCGCTTCCTTCAGCGATTCTGCGAAGCTGAGGGCCGTCTTGCCGTTGTTGCTGGCAACGACTACGACGGAGATACCATCTTCCATGACCCTATTTGAGACCGCTTCGATCAGTGCTCCGGTCCCTTTAGCTCCCGGCTTCACGTAAAGAATCTTCCTTTCAACGCTCATGAACATTCACTATGAGAAACTAGCAATAGATTTGGTTTAACATTTTCCCATTTTACTCAATCAGGGATCGGGTTCAGGCGTTTGATACTACGTCTTGGGGCCTCATCCTTTCACGTATGCCAGTGCCTCTGCGAGGCTCTTGTCCACTCCGAACTTCTTTTTAAAGTAGGTCAGGACGTTTTTGATGTCCCTCTCAAGGCAGTTCTGGGCGTTGGGATGGTCCGTCGTCTTGTACTGGGGCCAGTCTATAAGGAGGACCTTGCCCCCAGGGGTAACGAGGATGTTAAACTCGCTAAGGTCAGAGTGGATTATCCCCGCCGCGTATGCCCTGCGCATGTTATCCAGTACGTCCTCTAGAAAACCTGTCGGATCGTCTAGCCGGTCCACCTCGTAAAGCTCGTATCCCTCGATGAATCCCATGACCAAGACGTGCCTGTTCTGAGCTAGGGGCCTGGGGACCGAGACGCCAGCACCATAAGCCCGCTCAAGGGCCTCGAACTCCTTCTCGGCCGCCAGCCTAGACTGGTAGAGCCATGAGGCCTGCTGGCGGTCTGCCACATACTCCCTCTTCCTCCTCGTATCCCTGAAACTCGTACGGCCCAGCCTGTGGAACTTCACCGCGACCTGCTCTCTCCCCGGGGTTAGGGCCTCGAAAACGTCGGCCTCCTTACCCACACCGAGGGGCCTCCCCAGAGCGTCTAGGAACCCCCCCTTGACGAGTGCATTGAGGGCTAGGCAGTCGTATCCCGTGTAGTTGAGTATGAAACCAAGGTAGGGGTGGGGCTGCCTGTAGATGAGGTCCCTCTTGTCCAGCCCTCCCAGGCGGTACTCGGCCTCCTTGGGGTTTAGCCCCGAGTACCTCACCACTTGGTCCAAGGGGACGAACTCGTGCCTTGGGAGCCCAAGCTCCACCGCCTGGAGGACCCTGAGGTCCTCAGGCTCCAGCTCCGGGAGTATTGTGGCTGCCCTCTCGGCCGAAGACATCTAGAAACTATTGGTGCATGGCTATATTAGAGTCTCAGTAAGTCGCCGATTGTTTGACTATATTCGGGAGGGCTCTCTGGATGACCTTCGCCGCCGGTAGGGCTATAGTTGCTCCTATGATCATCTGCCCTATGTTTATCGGGATCTCCGCCAGGGCTACGACTTCGATGTTGAAAAGGGGCCCTATGAAGAACTGCTGGTAGATGAAGTATCCCGAGACCATGATGAACCCCCCAATGATCACGGAGAAGACTGTCCAACCGAATCTGGGCTCCGCCCTGAAGCCGAGTGCGATGATCGATAGGGCCAGGACCAGAGACAGGATTATCCACAGCGCCGCTGGCACTTGGAGGATGAACACCCCCGACCCGATGGATAGCTCCAATTCCCCAACGTAGTAGGTGGTGCCGACCCAGCCGAGAAGGAGGCCCGCGACGACCCCCAGGATCATGGTGAAGTACCTCCACTGGATTACGGAGCTGAACCTAGGGTTCCTCTTCAATAGAAGGCCTACCACGGCTCCCTCACAGGCCTTTATGACGAGGGTCGCGGGGGCATAGATCGGGTACCCCAACAGGAGGTCTGCGAGCATGGAGCCCACGCCGCCGGCGAAGGCGCCTGTATAGGGGCCGAAGAGGAGAGCTGAGAGGAAGACCATCGACTCCCCGACGTTGAAGAACCCCCTCGTCACAGGGACGTAGACGGAGAACATCATCGTCGCTACGCATACCAAAGCCGTGAAAAGGGCCGTAGCGGCGACGTTAAACGACGAGCCAGACCTTAAACCCATATCCCATCCCTACCTGATTGGCTGAGTATATTATAGTTACAACTAATATACTTAACCTTTTAGCCTCCCAGGCTGTAGACGCGAAAATTTATTATAGTTATAACTATGCTATTATAGTTGAAACTATAATAAGTGAGCTGATCGCGTTGGAAAGGTTTACTTGAATCGAGGGTTGTGGCCTCTGCGGCCGTAATGACGGCCTTAGTCTACGTTATGACCTCCGTCTCCGTAAGGATGCCCCCTCCCCTGGGCTTCTGGCACATAGGAGATGTGGCCTCCTTCATAGCCGGAATCCTTTTCGGACCCGTCGTGGGGGCCTTTGCCTGCGGGGTCGGGGCCACCATCTTCGATGTCTGGAACCCCCTCTGGGGGAGCAGCGGCATCATCTGGGCGCCCCCAACCCTCGTCATAAGGGGCGTTATGGGCTTCATCCTGGGGAGGTACAGGGGGCTCTTCGGCGGCAGCACCATCAAGTCCGACCTTGCGGTCATGGTAGGCGCCCACCTATGGAAGAACTTCGGCTACTTCCTATACGACTACTACCTCTTCGGAGCCGTGGCCTACCTGGACCTGGTGACCTTCTTCCTCCTCACCGCCGTCGACATAGTGGTCTCGATACCTCTACTCAACGCCATAAGAAGGGCCATGGGGAACGACTATATAATGTGATGGAAATGATTGTGGACGCCCACACCCACCTTGGAGACTTCCCCCTATTCAACGTCGGGCTGGACGCGGACGGCCTAGTGGGCCTCATGGACGGGAACGGCATAAGCCACTCCGTCCTGTTCTCCCTCCCCAACGAGCTCACCCTAGAAGCCGTGATGAGGTACCCTAACAGGCTGAGCGGCCTGGTATGGATCAATCCCAACGACGGAGAGGAGGCCCTGAACCTGGTCGAGAGGGCGGTGAAGGATTGGGGGTTCAGAGGCGTCAAGATGCACCCCCTCCTGGACGCTTACCTACCTGACAGCGATGTTGTCCACCCCGTCATGGAGCTGGCTAGGAAGTTGAGGGTCCCCGTCCTCTTCCACTCAGGGCACCCGCCTTGGAGCCTGCCATGGCACCTCGGAAACTTGGCTGAAGCCTTCACAGATGTCCCCATCGTGATGGGGCACATGGGACACGGCCACATAGTCTACATCAACGGGGCCCTGGAAGTGGCCAGGAAACACGACAACATCTACCTTGAGACCTCTGGGATGCCCATGCACAGCAAGATAAAGGAGGCCGTCGAAACGATGGGCGTCGACAGGGTGATGTACGGCTCGGACGCCCCCTTCGGCCACCCCGCCTTCGAGATGAAGAAGGTGGAGGTCTCTGGGATCAGCGGCGACGAGATGGACAGGGTGTTGGGAGAGAACGCCGTCGAGGTCTTCAGCCTGAAACTCTAGAGGAGAACCTGGAGCTCGTCCAGTGCTGAGAGGACCCGCCTGCCCCGCTCGGTGATCTCGAGGTACCTCCTCTTTCCCTCAGAGCTCGACACGATGAGCCCCCTCTCCTCCAGGTCGGAGAGGTGCTGGTAGATGGCGCCGAGGGTCATCTCCTTCCCCAGGCTCTTCCAGAGGGCGTATCCGTAGGTCTTCCTCCTTCCGATCGCCCTTAGGATCCTCTCCTTGGTGGCCAGCCTGGATCCCAAGCCGGGGGACTTCCTCCTCTTGCTGAGGCTCTGGAGGATGTCATCGGTCTTGAGGCCGCTGCTCGTGATTAGACTCACAACCCTGTCGCTTCTGTCCACATTGCCAGACTCCACGAGCCCCCTCAGACACGCTACGGTGGCTGCGCTTGCGGCCTCGGCGAATATGCCCTCGGATCTAGCTATCTCCTTCTCCGACGCCACCATCTCCTCGTCCGTCAGGGAGACAGCTAGCCCCTTTGACTCCCTGAGGGCCCTGAGAGCGGCCTCCCCGTAGGTGGGCTCTGCCACTCTTATGGCAATGGCCTCGGTCTCTCCCCGCGTTACTTCGATCGGGGCCGTCTTCCCCTCCCTGAAGGCCTCTGATATGGGGGAGCATCCAGCGGCCTGGACCCCTATAAGGCGGGGCTTCTCTTCTACGAGGCCCATTTCCTCGAGCTCCCTGAAGCCCTTCCAGACGGAGTGGATGGTGACGCCGCTCCCCATGGCGACTACGACCCAGTCGGGCTCGGCCCGCTGCTCTGCGAACTCGTATGGGATGGTCTTCAATGCCTCCACGGAGAGGGGGTTCAGCTCCGTGGTCGCCTGGTACCATCCGAGTTCCTCAGAGAGGTTCACTGCCCTGGCTATGGCTTCCTCTATGGATTCCCCTGCCTCGTCCACCTGGGCATCGTAGGCTATCATCTGGGCCAGTTTTCCTATATCCCCCGCCCTTGGTACTATTAGGTGGCAATTTATGTCCACCTTCGCGGAGTAGGCGGCCAGGGAGGCCCCGTGGTTCCCGTTTGTGGCGCAGACCACCGCGTCGAAGCCCTTGCTGTAGGCGTCGGATATTATTAGGGAGGCAGACCTGTCCTTGAATGAGTTGGTGGGGTTCCGGGTCTCGTCCTTGAGCATGAGGCTGCTCAGCCCCAACGACTCGCCCAGCCTCCGGGCCTCGTGAATCGGGGTCCCCCCTTCGCCGAGGCTCACCCGCTTCGTCACCGATGGCATCACCGGCTCGTACCTCCAAAAATTGAATTCCCCTGAGAACTCCACTTCCCTCAGGTAGTCTTCGTCGAAGACATACTCCAGGATGCCACCGCAATCGACGCACCTATACCCGTCCTTTTCCTCCGGGGCCTCTGCGCCACACGAGGTGCACACCAGTCGATAACTGGGCTTCATCTCCCCCGATCGAATAATGGGGCGATCGGCGTTTAAGCATGCCTAGGAGCCGAATTCTTTTATGTGCCCCACCATCTACGTGCTTTGATCGCCGGAGAAGGGACGAATGAGGAGTCTTGAAGAGCTCAGGCCAGGCATGGAGCACGTCGACCTCAGGGTCAGGCTGTTGAGGATAGGCGAGCCCAGGGAGGTCACCACCTACAGCGGCCTAGAGCACACCCTCGTCGAGGGGGAGGTGGGGGACGAGTCCGGCAGGATGGGCATAACAGTATGGAACGAGAAGATAAGTGAGCTCGAAGGGCTTGAGGTCGGGGACGATTTAGAGCTGATGGACTGCTTCATAACATCCTACAAGGGGGTGCTCAACGTGAACATCGGCAGGGACTCCCAGATAATAAGACAATAGGTTTGTGCTCTTGGCATGGACGAGAAACCAATAGAAGCCATAAGGGAGGAGGCCAAGAAACGTCTGCCGCCCCACGGCACCCACGGATTCGAGCACACGGAGCGGGTGTTCGAAATATGTAAGCATATTGGGGGCCTCGTCGGTGCTGACCCCTCGGTCCTGCTCCCGGCGGCCCTCCTCCACGACCTCGGGAGGGGCGAGGAGGATCACGCGGCGGTCGGCGCGATGGAGGCGAAGGAAGTCCTCGCCGGGATCGGCTTACCCGAAGAAAAGATACGGGCCGTGGTCGGGGCCATATCAACGCACAGCTTCTCTTTTGGGGGGGAGCCCGCCTCCCTCGAGGCAATGGTGCTCTCGGACGCAGACAAACTCGACGCCATGGGCGCCCTGGGGGTCTACAGGGCCGCCATGTACAGTGAGGAGCACCTCAGAACCCTCGGGGACTTCGTGGACCACTTCCACGAGAAGCTCCTAAAGCTCAGAGACATGCTCCACACCGACGAGGCTAGAAGATTGGCCGAAAGACGGCATCGCTTCATGCTGGAGTTTCTGGAGGAGCTGAGGAGGGAAAAGGAGCTAGAAGGTTAAGCCTGGACCCTTCTCCCCCCATCGAAGGAAGAGGCTGTGGTCTACCCCCAGCTGGTCCAAGACCTTGCCGACCACGAAGTTCACTAGGTCGTCGACCGTCTTGGGCTCGTGGTAGAAGCCGGGCATGGCGGGAAGCACAGTGGCCCCTAGGCGGCTTAACCTAGCCATGTTCTCTAGGTGGATGGCGTGGAGGGGGGTCTCCCTGGGCACGAGTATGAGGGGCCTCCCCTCCTTGAGCTGGACGTCGGCGGCCCTCGTTATGAGGTTGTCGCAGTATCCGGATGCGAGAGCAGCGATGGTCTTCATCGAGGCGGGGGCTATCACCATGCCGTCGACCTTGAAGGACCCGCTCGATATGGGTGCAGCTAGGTCCCCGGGCTCGTAGACGCGGTAGGCGAGTTCCTCCAAGGACTGGGTGCCGCCTATCTCGCTCTCGGCGACGACCTCCGCCGAGTCGCTCACTATAAGGTGGGTCTCTACCTTCTTGTCCTTGAGGACCTCCAGGAGCCTCTTGCCGTAGATGATGCCGCTGGCACCAGTCATGGCCACTATGAGCCTCAAAACCACACCTCTGGAAGTTACCTTTGTTGTCGGCTGCTTAAAACTTGCTAATGAAGCCCTTGAGCCCTTACGATGTCGGCTGGTGGCTCAGTTTTCCTCTTCTTCCTCTTCGGTGGACTCGTCACGCCTCTTTGGTTGGGGGGGCTGCGCCGGGTCTAGGCAGATGTATAGGATGTTGTTCCCCCTTATGAAGACGTCCCCGTAGCTGGCGACTAGGCCGTTATCGTCGTACTCCTTTGCGCCCTGGAGCATCAGGTTCATGTATCCGTCGGCCCTTGTCATCCTTCCCCAATACTCGCCCCTTCCCTTGAGATTCACTGTCACCATGTTTCCCACGCTCTTTATGAGGACGTTGAGTGGTTTCTTTCTAGGCTCCAACACAATACACCGTTTTAAGATTCAGATATACACCCTCAACCGTCTATATAAAAGGTTTCTGAAATACTGATTCAAACACCTATGTCAAGCATCGACAAAAGCGATCCAGTCGTTTACTTCTTTTTCGTCGAGGAATTTGCTGATCTTCAATCCTTCATTATATACGAGATGTCTAAATTCCCCGACATCAAATGCCTTTTTTAGGGTCGTTATCACAATTTCAGAGCCCCTTTTACCCACCCTTCTCATCTCCTTCAGGGCTTCTCCCGGTTTCGGGGTGTTCTGGATCAGGGTAACCGCGAAAATTATGTCGAATGTCTGACCCCTGAAGGGGAGGGTCTCGGAGTCTCCCTGGACCATATGTAAGAGAGGGCTCGCCCCCAGTCTAGAACGAGCCGCCTCAAGGAGACTCTCGGATAGATCTAGCCCGACGCAGCAGGTCTCCAGACGCTCCATGAGGAGCCCGGTCCCGCAGCCGTCGTCTAGGACGACCTTTGGCGGGGACGGATCTAAGTGCTTCAGGATCAGCCTGTACTTCGCCATCTGCTCCTCCCCGTACCTCAGGTCATAGACCCTGCCTCCCAGTGCGTCGTATTCTTCCTTCACCTTTCTCTTATCGGAGGAGGACATCGTTCTTACCATGCTGAGCCCCACGATATGCATTTTTCGTCCCCGCCAAACGGTTATAGACTTCGAGAACCATATGGGCAATAACTCCGTCCATAATTTTGAAGGTTAATTTCTTAAAGGTGTAATGGGGACCACCTTAAAAATTGCATTAACCCTGTAAAAATTGGCTTGAAAAATTTGAACTTTTAACCATTCATGCTCCCCAAACTGGGATGCTTTTATATTCCTCGAAAAGGAAGGGACAGGAATAGCATCCATGTCTGTGAGGAGCACATCTAAGCCTCTTCCAATGGGTTTCCAGGCATTTTTGTCTCAAAATTTCAAGACAAAAGAGGGTCTATAGACGTTTCGGTATGGCGGCAAACAAATTTTATTACGATGGGGCCTCTCCAATTGTTCATGGATTCCGTTATCCGGCGCAGAAGCTCGAAGGTGTACGACGGGGACGACCGTTTGAGCCAGAGGACGTTGATGAAGGGCGTGGGTCTCACGGATGAAGACCTGGGGAAGCCCCTGATCGCCGTCGCCAACTCTTGGAACGAGGTGAACCCCGGCCACATCCACCTAGACAAACTTGCGGAGCGCGTCAAGCGCGGCGTCCTCCAGGCCGGGGGCAACCCCCTGGAGTTCGACACCGTAGCCGTCTGCGACGGGATAGTTATGGGGCACGATGGGATGAGGATGAGCCTCCCAAGCAGGGAGATCGTGGCCGACTCGATCGAGGTCATGGTTGAGTCCCACGGATTCGACGCCATGGTCTGTGTCACCACATGCGACAAGATAGACCCCGGCATGCTCATGGCCGCCGCAAGGCTGGACATCCCCACAATATTCTGCCTAGGCGGACCCATGGAGCCCGGATGCCCCACCCGGGGAAGGTTCGAGGGCAGAAGCATAACGGTCCAAGACATCTTCGAGGCGACCAGCCTACTGAAGGCCGGAGAGATGAGCCGGGAGGAGGCGAAGTACCTTGAGAACGTCTGCTGCGCAGGGCCCGGGGCGTGCGGGGGCATGTTCACCGCCAACACTATGCAGTGCCTCATCGAGGCAATAGGGATGACCCTCCCCTACATGGCCACGGCCCCCTCGACCGGCTCCGAGAGGGCGAGGCTGGCCACCGAGGCGGGCAGAAAGGTCATGACGCTCCTCAGGAAGGGCATCACTCCAAGAAAGATAATGAGCAAGCAGGCCTTCAGTAACTCGATAACGACGGACATGGCCCTAGGGGGCTCTACGAACACGGTCCTACACCTCATGGCCGTCGCCCAGGAGCTCGGATACGATCTAGATCTAGACCTGTTCGATGAGGTAGGCCGGAGAACCCCCCACATCTGCAACATGGCCTCGGCGGGTCCCTGGAAGATCGCAGACCTCCACAGGGCCGGGGGCATCCCAGCCGTGATGAGGCGCCTGGGGGACCTGATAGATACAAGCGTCATAACAGCCACGGGGGTGAGCCTGGGTGAGAACATAGCCGACGCCAGGATATCGGACGATGAGGTGATCAGGCCCCTGACCGACCCCGTACACAGGGAGGGGGGCATCGCCATCCTCAGGGGTAGCCTCGCACCGGATGGGGCGGTCGCGAAGATCGCGGCAATAAGCCCCAGGATGTGGAGGTTCAGGGGCACCGCTAGGGTCTTCGACAGGGAGGAGGACGCAGTTGAGGCTATACATGTAGGATCCATAAAGGCAGGGGACGTCCTAGTCATCCGTTACGAGGGCCCTAGGGGCGGGCCGGGTATGAGGGAGATGCTCGTAGCGACCAGCGCTGTGGTCGGCCGTGGGCTTGGCGAGGAGGTGGCACTAATAACCGACGGGAGGTTCTCTGGTGCGAGCAGGGGGCCTTGCATCGGGCACATATCCCCAGAGGCGGCCGCCGGAGGGCCCATAGCCCTGGTGGAGGAGGGGGACGAGATAAGCATAGACATCCCCAGCCGTAGGATAGACCTAAGAGTCTCCGGAGAAGAAATGGAGAATAGGAGGGAAAGATGGAGTCCTCCCGAGCCCAAGGTCACAAAGGGCTACCTAGCCCGGTACGCGGCGCTCGTCACCTCCGCTGACAGGGGCGCCGTCCTGCGAGCCGGGTAGGGGTTCAGCCCTCTTCCCTTATCCTCTTCTTTAGGGCTTCCACATCATATAGTGGAGTCACTTTCTCCTCTTCTAGGGGATTGGCGAACTTCTTCTCCACTTCCTGCCTGTGGATGCTGTTCATGGTGCAGAAGGGGATTATTCTCCCGTCGGGCGTTGCGTAGTGGATGACGCATCTCTGGACCCGCTCGAGGTCGTAGTTGTAGGGATCCATGAAATGCATCGAGCCGATCATTATCATCCTGTGGTGGAGGTCGCTAAGGCTGACGTAGTCGCCTCGAGTTACTACGGGTAGAAGGTACCTGCGGAACATGCCGAAGTCCACGTTCTGGAGGCCCCCCGCCAACACAGACATCTTGGCCCTGGTTCTTTTTCCCTCGTCCAACTTCTTGGAAGCAGACTTTATCGAGTCCAGGAAGCTCTCGATGTCTAGGTAGTCGGTTATAGGGGCGGCCTTCCCCCCTTCGATGATGAGGTATGTCGCCATTCCGCAGTGCTGGTGGGCGCTGAAGTCTACGAACCTCTGGTTCTGCAGCTTTCCGACGAAGTCGGCGAATGTGGATGCTGTGGGGACGGGGTACCAGTCGTTCTGCTTTATGAGGCCGTCGGTCTGCTCCTCCGCCAGCCTCATGAGGTCGGGGATGGTTATGCGCATGGTCTCCCTCTCCTTCTTGTTTATGCGGCCAGTGATGGAGACGGGCTGGAAGTTGACGCATCTGATCAAGTCGCTGTTGTCGATGGCGAAGCGAACGATGTCTCCGACCTGGTCGTCGTTGATCCCTCGAACCAGGACGGGCACTAGGACAACGCTCCCAAAGCCGGCCTCCTTGAGGTTGGCCAGAGCCTTCTTCTTGATGTCAAGGAGGTCGAAGCCCCTGGCCACTAGGTAGGGCTTTGGGGTGACGCCGTCGAACTGCAGGTAGATGGTACTCACCCCCGCTTCCTTCAGGGTCCTGCAGTATTCCACGCTCTCCGCCAGCTTTATTCCGTTTGTGTTGACCTCCAGGTGGACGAACCCCATCTCCTTGGCCATCCTCACGATCTCTGGTAGGTCGTCCCTCACCGTCGGCTCCCCGCCGCTCAGCTGGATGGCCGGGGGCGATATAGGGCTGTTGGCTCTGAGGTTGGCCAGCATGCCCCTTATCTGCTCCATAGTTGGGTCGTAGATGTAGCCCGCGGCGCCTGCGTGGGCGAAGCAGATGGGACACCTCAAGTTACACCTGTTCGTGATGTCGATGATCGCCAAGACGGTCGAGGACTTGTGCTCCGGGCAGATGCCGCAGTCGTAGGGGCACCCCTTGTCGACCTTCGTCCTCGGGTTGTCGAGCTTTGTGCCCAGGTGTTCGTATTCCTGGGCCCTCATGTACTGGTCGTAGTCTCCCCAGTACAGGTCCGTGTAGGTGCCGTGCTCTATGCAGGTTTTACTCATGTAGACCTTGCCGTCCTCCTCGTAGATTACCGCGGAGATAACCTGCAGGCACTCAGGGCATATACTCTCCGTCTTCTTGATCTCTTTCATTTCCTCAAACCCTGTGGTCGCTTTCCAGAAAGAGTAAAACTATTTTAACCTTCTCTGGCATTTCACCTTCTGTTTGGTGTGAAATATTTTGTAACCGCCGATAGAGGTAAATGTGTGACCGCGTATGTAGTTTCGGGTGTTCGCTCATGGCTAAACCTTTGGTGAGTGCCAGGGCTGAGAAAGCTCTCAGGGACATAAGGCTCACCGAGTATGAGAGTATGGCCTACCTAGCCCTGGTGAGGGCGGGTGAACTCACAGCGGGCCAGATAAGCGAGAACACCACGATACCCTACTCGAAGGTCTACAGCGTCCTAGACAGTCTAGACAAGAAGGGTTGGATAGAGGTGAAGGGAGGGCGCCCCCGCCAATATTACCCTAAGTCCCCCGTAGAGGCGCTCAGGGCGGAGAGGCTGAGGATGGAGAACCTCTTCGACGGGTACAGGGAGATCATAATTGGGGAGCTTCAGCCCCTCTACGAGAGGAGGGAGATCAAGGAGAAGCCGGAGATCTGGATCATCCGGGGCCAGGAGAACATCGGGTCAAAGATGAGGGAGGCCCTCAACGACGTTAAGAGGGAGCTCCTCGTGGCCCTCCCTGAGATAGACCCCCAGCGCTTCGAGGCGATCTTCCCGTCCCTAGAGCAGATGCGGGACAAGAAGATAAGGATCAACCTCCTGACGACGGAGGAGGCCGTCAGCTCTATGAAGAGCTACCTGGTCCACATGGCCGAGGTGAGGGTGAGGGAGGAGATGTTCGGAGGAGGCCTCGTCGTCGACGGGCAGGAGACCTTCCTCTTCCTCAGCGAGGGAGACTCTGAGAAAAAATATCTTGCGATCTGGTCCGACCACATCGGCCTCACGATGGTATCCAGGGGCTACTTCGAGTACCTCTGGAACACGGCAAAGCCCTACAGCCCCAACTAGCCGATCTTCGCCCTTAGGTCTTCGGCCTTCTCCTTTGATAGCCCCAGGGCTATCACAGAGACCCCATCCCTATAGAATACGCGCTCAGCAATCCTCGCCACATCCTCGGGGGTGACTGCCTCCAGCCCTTCTATTACCTCGCGGATGGTGCGCGGCCTTCCCAGCCTCAGGGTGGATATCCCGAGCTGGTACATCCTCGACTGGGTGCTCTCGGTGCTCAAAACGAAGACACCTATGGTCTTGTGCTTAACCCCGTCGAGTTGGTCACGATCCATCCCCTGCTTGACCTTCTCAAGTTCGTGCAGGGTGATCTCGATGACCCTCTCCACGTTCTCCTGCCTTGTCCCCGCGAAGACACCGAAGAGGCCCGCGTCCCTCATGGAGTACCTGCTCGTGTATATGGAGTAGGCCAGGCCCCTCTTCTCCCTGACCTCCTGGAAGAGCCTCGAGCTGAAGCCAAGCCCAAGGTGTCCGTTGATTATGGAGAAGGCGTTGATCGAATCGTCAACGTAGGCAATTCCGTCAGTTACCATGCAGAGTTGAACCTGGCTAGTTTTCTTCTCGACCAGCTTTACGGAGGGCTTGTAAACGGGAGGGGTGCGTTTTTGCGGTCTCCTGGCTTGACCTTTTTGGAACTGGTTTTCAACCGTCTCGACTAAATTTTCGTGTTCTACGGCGCCAGCTGCAGAGACCGTTATGTTTCCGGGCGTGTAATGGTCTTTGAAATATCTTCGGATGTTCTCGGCCGGCATCCCCCTGACGCTGTCCTCGTTTCCAAGGATGGAGTGGGCCGACTGGCTTCCCCTCCAGACCTCCTCGACGTATAGGTCGTGGATGAGGCTCTCCGGGTCGTCGTCCCTCCGGCTTATCTCCTCGAGGACCACCCGCCGCTCGTTCTCGATGTCCTCCTCGGAGAGGAGGGGGTTCTGGACCATGTCGGCTATCACCTCTACGGCGAGCTCCATGTCCCTCTCGAGGACGCGCGCGGTGTAGCACGTCAGGTCCCGGTCGGTGAAGGCGTTGATGCGGCCTCCCCTCGACTCTATGACGGTCGATATCTCCTCGGAGCTCCGGTTCTTCGTCCCCTTGAACAGGAGGTGCTCTAGGAAGTGGGAACACCCCTGGAGGTCATCACCCTCGTCCCTTGATCCCACATCTACCCAGAATCCCAAAGAGACGGACTTCAATCCCGAAAGCCTCTCAGAGACCACGATCGTGCCATCTGGTAGCCTGCTCTCCTCTACTCTCTGTCGATCACTCACCTTTCGGCCCCACCCAATCTTGTAAAAGAGAAGATGGGATAATAAAAGCGCGCAATTTTACCAGAAAAGCAAGTTTTTAAACGAACTAGAAGAGCCTTCTTTGTTTTGGACACAAATATTGTCCGGCGTTTTTTTGTAGGGTTAAAAGGCAAAGAGATTTCCGAGGTCGTAAAATCAAAATACATGGTTTAGGAGCCATGATTTTATAATAATAGTGTTAATTTTCTGGTCTGATCCTTTAGTCCTTATGAATAAGTTACCTTCAAACTTTTGGACACGATCTCTGTCCCTCGAGATTCTATTGAGCTTATCCTTTATTTATCTGGCTGGAGTTTCTCAGCCACCTTCCAGCCGTCCTCCGTTAGGGAGCATGAGACTTCACCCGACCCCAAGCCGAAAAGGCCGAGGAACCTTTCCTTCATAGTTGGCTCTTTCCTCTTAAGAACGAATAGGGGACTATCTGATGAAGCAGAGATGAATCTCTCGAGTTCTAAGTTTTTAGATATAGTTTTTCCCAGGGTGCGGAGTTTCATTTCGCCGCCCGATTCCGATAAAGACCTCAGTATCTTCGATGTCAGATAGTTCTGCTCAAGCTGATCCTGCATAGATAGAGTGTCTAAGGAGATCAGGCCCTTCTCCGCAGATACTTTGTCTCTTTCTAGGTCTGGTTTCGAGGCCAGCAGATAGTGGAGCCTTCCGCCTATTTCAGCTCCCAGATATGTCAGTTTCCACTGGTCGAAGGTATATTTGTCGTCGTAATCTATTGTTGTGGGCTTTCCCCTTTCCTCTTCCTTGGAGACCAAGCCCGCTTCCTTGAGGGAGACGAGCCAACCGTTTATCTCTTTTTTGTTTAGGTCTATGTCGAACTCCTTAAGGATCAGCTTTATGTCTAGGGTTGTGAGGTGCTCCTTTTCACTCATGTCGTAAAGGACTTTGTAGATAAGCCTAGCGTTTCCACTCCTCAGAGGTTTCAGATATCCATCGAACAGAGTGTCTAATACCGTCCTGTCTAACGTTTCTGAGCTTTCCTTTTGCGCCAATTTCGGAACGATCAATATTCAGAAATTTTCTGAATATTAATTTTCCCCCTCTGAACCCTTTTCAACGAAATAATCTTTTGTTAAGGCAAGGGATATAATACAAAAGCTTGACCTATTTGTGGTGGATATAGTTTGGCAAAGCCCAAGGTTTACGTCACTAGGCAGCTCTTCGAAGAGGCCATAGACATAATAAGGGAGCACGCAGAGGTGGAAGTGTTCGAGGGAGAGGACGAGCCAGTACCGAGGGAACTCCTCCTCTCCAAGGTCAGGGACGTGGACGGGCTCCTAAGCCTGCTCACCGACCAAATAGACTCCGAGGTTTTTGAAGCCGGGAAAAACCTCAAAGTCGTAAGCAACTGCGCAGTGGGCTTCAACAACATAGACGTGGAGGATGCGACGAAGAGGGGCGTCTACGTCACCAACACCCCGGGGATACTAACGGAAACCACCGCCGATTGCGCCTTCGCCCTCCTCATGGCCGTGGCAAGGAGGATCGTGGAGGCAGACAAGCACATAAGGGCTGGGAGATGGGTCCACGCCTGGGGGCCCAAGATGTTCCTGGGCACCGACGTGAACGGTAAGACCCTTGGAGTAATAGGATTGGGAAGGATAGGTTCAGCCGTCGCGAAGAGGGCCTCCGGGTTCGACATGAAGGTCATCTATCACGATGTCAATCGAAGGCGGGACCTGGAAGGGGAACTCGGTGTGACCTACGTGCCCCTGGATGAACTTCTTTCAAAGTCGGACTTCGTATCGGTCCACGTGCCCCTCAACGAGGAGACCTACCACATGATAGGGGAAAAGGCTCTCAGCAGAATGAAGAAGACCGCTTATCTCATAAACACCTCTCGAGGGCCAGTAGTCGATGAGGAAGCCCTATACGAAGCCCTGAAACAGAGGAGGATCGCTGGGGCCGCCCTGGACGTCTTCGAACATGAGCCCATCGACCCGAAGAGCCCTCTGCTGGTGCTGGACAACATCGTCGTGACCCCCCACATCGCGAGCGCGAGCGTAGAGACCAGGACTAGGATGGCGGTGGTGGCGGCGACCAACCTTGTAAACGTGCTCAAGGGAATGGTGCCTCCAAACCTCGTTAACCCCGAAGTGAGAAAGGTCAGGCCGTTGAAATAGGGTCACATCTCCATTTTCTACACCCTACGTCAGAAGTTGAGGCATGGTTCACCTACCCTAAACGACCCTAAAAATGCGATTTAAGATGCTTTTAGAAGTAACGCAAAGAAAAACGACTTGAGGTTCGATTTCTAGGCTCCTTTTACGAGCGTTAGCGCTCCTTTTGTCTCATAATGTTGGGACAAAAAGTGGATTTTCGACCACCCTAGAGCTTTCCCGCTCTGTGCCTCTCCCCAAGCACCTTCAGCATGTCCTCGACCATGGCTTGAAGGTCGTGTCTGGGCTCCCAACCCCACTCCTCCCTGGCCGCGCTGTCGTCTATGGTCTTGGGCCAGGAGTCTGCTATGGCCTGCCTGTGGTCCGGCTCGTAGTCGATGGTGAACTCTGGGATGTGCCTCTTTATCTCGGCGGCCAGCTCCTCTGGCGAGAAGCTTATGGCGGCGAGGTTGAAGTCGGCGTGGTGCTCCAGCCTTGAGAGATCGGCGTTCATGAGGTCTACGGTCGCCTTTATGCAGTCGGGCATGTACATCATGGGAAGGGTGGAGTCGGCCCTCAGAAAGCAGGTGTACCTCTTGTGCTTTATAGCCTCATAGAATATCTCCACCGCGTAGTCGGTGGTCCCCCCGCCCGGTAGGGTCTTGTTGCTGATGATCCCAGGGTACCTGACCCCCCTGACGTCGAGGCCGAACTTCTCGAAGTAGTAGTTGCAGAGGAGTTCCCCCGCTACCTTCGTCAATCCGTACATGGTCCTGGGCCTAAGCACCGTCTCCTGGGGAGTGTCATGCTGGGGCGTCTCTGGGCCAAAGGCTGCTATCGAGCTAGGGCAGAAGACCCTCGCCATATCGTGCTCCCGGGCCACCTCGAGGACGTTGTATGTGCCGTTCATGTTCACGTCCCAGGCGAGCCAAGGGTTCTCCTCGCCCGCTGCCGAGAGGATGGCGGCCATGTGGTAGACGGTGTCTATGTCGTAGTCATCCACGATCCTCTCTATGGAGGACTTGTCCCTGACATCCATGTTCTCGTAGGGTCCTGACCCCCTCAGGTCTTCCGGCGGATGCCTCCTGTGGACCCCGACGACTACGTTCTCGCCACCATGCATCTTCCTGAGCTCTGGGACGAGCTCTGAGCCTATCTGGCCCGTGGCTCCGGTCACCAAGACCCTCTCCATCGTCTTCCTAGGCATCGAGGATCACTAAAATCCAAAAGCTGATATTGCTTAAATAACCTCTTACTGGCTGGAAAAAGTTAAAGGTCCATCCCCATAGAGATCGAGCAGTGAAACTTAATGAGAGATCCCACAAGTTTTCTCAGAAAAGAATATCAGGAGCTCGTGGACAGGGCCCTAGACTGGAAGCTGAAGACTGTTGAGGGAGCCAGCGAGCCAGTCTCGATGGTCGACGGCAGGGAGGAGCTTATCCTCTGCTCCAACAACTACCTCAGCCTGACCACCCACCCCAAACTCGTAGAGGCTTCGATAAAGGCCACGAAGGAGTACGGCGTAGGATCTGGGGCCGTTAGGCCTATATCGGGCACCATGGACCTCCACATGGAGCTTGAGAGGAGGCTGGCCAGGTTCAAGAGGGCGGAGGCCTCCCTAACCTACCCCACGGGCTTCATGGCCAACTCGGGGCTGATCCCCCAGCTAGCCGGAGAGGGAGACCTCATAATCAGCGACCAGCTAAACCACGGGAGCATAATAGACGGGGTGAGGCTCACCAAGGCGGACAGGGCGATATACGAGCACACCGACGCGGAAGACCTAGGCAGGGTCCTCGAAGAGGCTGAGAGGCACGACCCGCCATACAGGCGGATACTGATCATCACTGACGGCGTCTTCTCCATGGACGGGGACATCGCCCCCCTCGACGAGATAGCCAAGCTTGGGAAGGAGCACGGAGCTATGGTCTACGTCGACGACGCCCACGGCGAAGGAGTCCTGGGAGAGGGAGGCCGGGGCATAGTGAGCCACTTCGGCCTCACCCACAGGGACGTCCAAGTAGAGATGGGAACATTCAGCAAGGCCTACGGCACCATAGGGGGCCACATATCGGGCTCAGAGGACCTGGTCAAGTTCGCCTGGAACAAGAGCAGGACATGGCTCCTCAGCTCGTCCCAACCCCCCGGCACAGCCGCCGCCACGATAGCTGCCATCGACGTCCTGGAGACGGAGCCCCAGCACGTCCAGAACCTTTGGAAGAACACCAGATACTTCAAGAAGGCCGTGGACGACCTTGGCTTCAACACGGGGAAGTCCCAGACCCCCATAATACCCATCATCGTGGGCCCCAGCCACAAGGCTAAGGCCCTCTCCGATAAGCTCTACGAGGCCGGCATCTTCGTAGTCCCCATAGTCTACCCGATGGTTGCCAGGGACCTCGCGAGGATAAGGGTCCAGATGAACGCCAAGCTCACGAAGGAGCAGCTGGACGATGTGATCGGCACCATAGAGACCATAGGAAAGGAGTTGGAAATCATCTAGCCTCCCTCCTACCCCTTTAAGGCGTTCTACAACGCCCCAAAACCCCCTTTTGTCTCAAAATTTTAGGACGAAAATCCGCTTCCACTGGTAACAGGAGCACAAAATCAGCCGGGATATGGTCAGGTGAAGAACTCTGTCAGCTGTCTCCCCTTCCTCCTCCTCAGGACCTCAGAGCAAGCCTGAGGAGACAGAGGCTTGAACTCTAAGCCTAGGGTGGCGAGAAGCTTCTGGGCGCCCCTAGCGAGTTCTGGGGCGACGAGGACGCCCCTCACCTCCCTTTCCTGAGAGGGGTTTATCACGTCCATATACTTCTTGAGCTGGAGAACCGCCTCCTGTGTCGCCCTCTTCCTCTTTATCTCGACGACGGTTAGCACGTTGTTCCTGTCTACCCCGAGTACGTCTATGAAGCCTGGGTCCACGGGCCTCTCGGACGCAATGGGCCTAAACCCCTCCTCAAGGAGCGAGGGCTCCAAGAGTATGGCCTGCTGCATGTCCCTCTCGCTGGCGTAGAGGCTGAACTCCCCAGAGTCGGAAAGGTCGAGGACGGCGACTAGGATGAGCCCGTCGAAGGTCACCTCTAGGACCTCGTTCTCCTTGCGCCTGAAGACCCTCACCACAAGCTCTCCCTGCCTGAGCCTGCTCCTAAAGATGGACTCCGGGGGCTGCCAGTTGACGGGCGCGTAGTCTCTGGGGCGGTGGACCAATGCGGAGCCGTCAGGTTTGCATATGAGGACCCTCTCGCCCTTCTCGAGCTTCGAGCTGGCCCTACCCTCGTAGTCCACCCGGCAGTTCCCTACGGCTATAACGGTCTTGTGCCTAGATATACCAGCCTTTATGACACCCATTGCGTCTTCTAGATCAGGGTTCTCGAGGATGACCTGATTCCTAGGGCTCCTCATCGCCATCCACCGGCCTTTGCCGGTTCATCCTATGCTCGTCACGATGTTGATCCAGGGGGCGTTCATCTTCTGGTCCAGGAGCTTTAGGTGGTCAGTGGCTCCTGAAAGCACGAATGTGTTGTGCCCCGGGTACATCCTGTCCGGCCCGAGCTCTATCAGCCTCTTTATCGACCTCTTCCAGTCGTCTAGGTCGAAACCTGGGCCGTTGATATAGCCCAGCCTTCCCTGGGAGGAAGCGATGTCGCCCGCGAAGAGGCTGGCCCTTTCACCCTCCCTTATCAGAAGGCTTATGCAGCCGGGGGTGTGTCCCGGAGTGTGGAACACCTCGAAATCCACCTCTCCAACCTTCAGCGCGTACCCGTCCCTGACGATGAGGTCCACCTTCTCGGGGCTGAACTCAAGGTCCCTCTCCCTGGCCATGTCGTAGAGAGAAAGTTCGTCCAGGCTCTCGATGTGCTCGACCTCTGATTCGTGGGCCACGAGCTTCACGTCCACCGCCCGTTTCAGGTCGTGGTTCCCGCCTATGTGGTCGAAGTGGCAGTGGGTCAGGAAGGCGACCTCCAACAGGCCCGGGTCGAGCCCCATTCGCCTGATGTTCTCCAAAATCTGTGGGATTCCGTTCCCACCGCCCGTGTCGATCAGGGCGAGGGCCTCTCCGCCGTCTACAAGGTAGACGTTGCAGTCCCCATCGGCGGAGTACCCGTAAGCCCCGCCGCCGACGAGGTAGACCCTATCAGTGAGCTTCAACAAATCACCTGGAGGTTCTACGCCTAAGACCCTTTTAATGGATTCGCCTAACCCTGGCCCTCGGCCTCGTCTGAAGGGCCTTACCTTTTTGGACATATTTTATGTCCTGGCGGGGGGATCGAGGAGTCGAAGCCCCCCACTAATGGCGCTTAGAATTTCAATGAAGATGCAACTCGTATCCAGGAAGTGAAGATGTTCGAACATTCTTCGACGATTTTTTATTAGGCCTTATAAAAAAGATACCTTCAAAAACATGGACGGAGAGACTGGCCAACTCCGACGCCAAAAAAAGAGTTGTGGTCCCTAGCATAGGGCGTCCTAGGAGGTTTCCTTGTTGGCCTCCCTGAACCTCTCCGCCATCTTATCGTAGTAAAGCTCCATGAACTCCTCAAGCTTGTCGGGGTGGGCGAGCTTGATGTGGAACCTGACTCCTCCTGGGCTTGCGGCCTTCCTGTCGCAGTAGGGACACTCGTAACGCTCCATCTGGATGGCCAAAATCTGCGTCCCCGACCATACTTACAGTATTTAGCTCTATTAACAGTTTTTATCCAGAAGAATTGAAACTTAGCTGGAAATCTCATTGGTCCCAAAATTATGGGGCAAAAACCTTTTTCCACCATCTAGGATCTACGAGATCTTCCTGCGCATCCTTTTTTAGGCAAAGCTCACACAGAGTTGGTTGGGTGCCTGTTTGAGCGGTAAAGAGGAATCCAAGATAACTTGGATAACCTGCCCCGAGTGCGGGTCCAAGATAGGCATAGTGGTATCGGTTGGCAGGGCGCCTACAGCGGTCCCTGAAGAAGCCGAGGCTGAAGCCGCCCCGACGTGGCCTCCTGCTAGTATGAGGGAAAGGCTCGCGGCCGCGGGAGTCGACCTATCCCTAGTGGAAGTGGAAGAAAAGGAGGACGTCGTCATCTTGAGCCCTAAGAGGTTCCTGGGAGACCTCTGGGGGCCCATAAACGACGCGGTTAAGAGCCTCGGCGGGACCTGGATCAGGGAGGGGCGGGAGAGCCGCTGGGAGATACCCAAAGGGGAAATGGGTTAGACCCCCTCCAACCCCCGACACGCAGAAGTAGCTATCTATACTGATTTCTCAGATGCTCCGCCACTTCCCTGGCCCACTCGCCCGTCTCCGGCCTTTTGAGGACCTGGTCGAGGAACTCAGCCCACTCTATCCCCAGGGCCCTACGCCAACCCTCATAGGCCTCCTTCAACCCCTCGTGGGCCCCGTGATGGTAGACGCAGTAATCCGAGCCCTCGACCCGTTTCCCGCCGCAGACCCTACAGGTTTCCGCCACCTTCGCCTCCCTTTTTGGATGGGCATTCTAAGTTTATACAGAGGTTCCTAGGGCGCCTTCCCCTCCTGATGATCTTGACGATGGGGGCCCCGCAGGCGGGGCACGGCTTGCCCGTGGCCTTTATCTTCCCTTCCTGGGGCAGGGGGTAGCTCTGGCTGCAGTGTCCGTCCTTGTAGTTGCTGCAGCCCGCGAATCGCTTCCCCGTCTTTGGGTTGGTGATGACCCTTATCTCGCCAGTCCCGCAGGTGGGGCACGAGCTTAGGGTCTCCTCCTTCCTCCTCTGCTCAACTATGGCCTCCTTCATCTCTGCGCCTATGAGCCCCTCCTTCTCCTTGAACTCCCTGAGGATGGGGTCGAGGACCTCTATTGCCTCCCGCACGACCCTGTCTCCGGCCATTTTCCCAGCCTCTATGAGTTCAAGGTCTCTCTCTAGCCTCCTAGTCATCTCGACTGAGAGAATGTCTGGGCTGTACCTGCCCAGGGTTTCAGCTACCTTGAACCCCAGATACGTTATCCTGACGGGGTTGCCCTCTAAGTAACCCCTCTTGAAGAGGGTGTCCATTATGTCCGCCCTTGTCGCCTTGGTGCCTATCCCCTCGTCCTCCATGAGCTTCAGGAGGCTGCCCGGGTTGTATCGGCTCGGCGGCTTCGTATACCTCCTCCTGGAGCCCACCTTCGCCATGGGGACGATCAGCCCCTCCCTCAGGGCAGGGAGAGCCACCTCCTTCTCCTTGAGGTAGGGGGCGTAGAAGAGCCTCCAACCCTGCTCCAGTATCTGGCTACCCTTCAGGAAGAACCCGTACCCGTAGACATCGACCTCCGCGTTGACCGTCCTCCTCACGGCAGGGGCGGCTAGGCAGGCCATGAACCTCCTGCACACTAGGTCGTAGACCCGCTCCTCGACCCTGCCCAGCCTCCCGGGGAGGTTTCCGGTGGGGTAGATGGCGGGGTGGGCCGGGTCGTCCTTCTCCCCCTGCCTGGGCCTTAGGCGGGGCTTCATGAGGAGCCTTTCAGCGAGGTCTGCGTAGGCTCGGCCGTTCCTCAGCTTCGTTAGTATTGAGCGGATGTCTATGGAGGGGGGAAGCCTCTGGCTGGAGGTCCTTGGGTAGCTGATGATGGCGTCCAAGTAGAGCCTCTCGGCGGCCCTCAGGGTGGTTCGGGGGGAGTACCCGAAGTGGCGGTAGGCCTCCCTCTGGAGGTCGCCTATGCTGAAGGGGGGCCAGGGGTACTGGTTCTGCTCCTTAGTGACTATGGAGGTTATTACGCCCTCCTTCCCCCTGCAGGCCTTCACTACTTCCCTTGCCTCCTCCTCGGTCTCGACCCGGGGCTTCTCGTACTCCAAGGGATACCTCTTGCCTGCTATTTCTGTCTCGGCCTGGACGACCCAGAATGGGGTGGGGACGAAACTCCTTACCTTGACCTCTTGCTCCTTGATGAAGGCGAGGGTGGGCCCCTGGACTCTCCCTATGCTCAGGGTCTTGTAGTACCCCGTTGCGTTCTTCACAGACAGGGTCAGTGCCCGGCTAAGGTTTATGCCGAAGAGCCAGTCCAACTCATGCCTTGCCTTCCCGGCGGTTACGATGGGGAAGTCGAGGCTGGAGGACATCTCATCCCAAGACTTCGCCAGGTCATGGTCTGTCAGGGTGCTGTAGTGCATCCTATTTGCCCTGCCCAAGCTCTCCTCCCCGCAGACGTATCGGAGTATGTTGTAGGCGATGAGGCTCCCCTCCATGTCGTAGTCGCAGGCGCTCACGTATTCCCCTACGCCCCTCGCCAGCCTCTCTATAACCTCTATGAAGTTCTTGGTCTTCGCCGCCGACTTGCTCGCCTCGTAGGCGGGAACCCACTTCATCCCGTATACGGGGTAGGTCCACTTTCCGCCATCCTGAACTATCGAGTAGAGGTGGCCTAAAGCGGAGACAACCAGGAGCTCTCTTCCCTTTCTATAAGCAACATAATAGGGTACCCCTCTCTCCCGATAGCTCTCGGGCCCTCCGGCATCGTCCAGGGCCTGGGCTATCCTCCTTGCTGCGGTCGGCTTCTCACAGATTACGAGGGTTCGACCAGCCAATACGCCTTCAAAAATTTAATGGCCCAATTAATATATTGAGTTACCTCGTACCCTGAGGACTCTTTTTTAAGAAACCCGTTATTTTATAGTTATAATGCCAGATGCGTATCGTCTCTTCAAGATACGTTTCAAGAGAGCAATCTCCAGGCATTCCGTGTGAGGTCGGATGAACACGATAAGCGCCGTCTACTCGGAGAGGAGGATCGTCGTCCCAGCTCAGAGCGACGCAGACAGCTTGTATCAGGACGGGTATGGCTCCAAGGTCGACACCAAGGTGCTCGCCCTTGAATCCTACGAGGCTCTGTACCTTGTTGAGAGAGGGAAGGTCGCAGTCGTCGATGAGGCGACCGGGAGAAGGCTTGTCTTACAAGAGCTCCTGTGGAAGCTCTCCCCTAAGGACCCCAACTTGTGGACCAGGTACCTGGTTTACAGGGATCTCAGGACGAGGGGCTTCGTGGCGAAGGGTGGGCCCGGCCTCGGCGTAGACTTCAACGTCTACGAGAGAGGCGCATACGGCAAGAAACGGCCCAGCTACGTGGTCTACGCCATCTGGGAGGGCGCCCCCGAGGCCATCGGGCGCCTGGAGAAGGTCCTAGAGGATGTTGAGGTGTCGGGGAAGTCCCTTAGGCTCGCAGTCGTAGACAGAAGGGGTGAGGTCGTCTACTATACCCTATCGGAGATGGGCTTCGAGAGTGAAGAAGAAGACGACGGTTCGTAGGACTCGGGCTACTTAAGTGCCTCTACCAGCTCTTCCAGCTTTACCCTACTCTGTTCCCCCGTCTCCATATCCCTGACGGCCACGCAGCCCTCTTCAAGCTCACTCTCCCCGACTATGATCACCTTCTTGAACCCCCTACTGTTCGCGTATTCCATCTGCCTCGACAGCTTCCGCTCCATGAGGTCAAGCACCGTCGGGATGCCCGCGCCCCGCAGCTCCTGCGATATTTCTATCGCCTTGGGCCTAACGGAGTCCGACACCGGTGCCACGTAGACACCCACTCCGAGGTACATCTCCTCGAAGGCGCTCTTCCTCTCCAGAAGCAGAACCAGCCTGTCGATGCCGAAGGAGATGCCCGTCGCCGGGGTTGGCTCGCCCCCGAAGAGTTCGATTATCTCGTCATATCTTCCGCCGCCGGAGATGCTACCGTAATCTTCGTATCCCTTGGCGTATATCTCAAAGACGGGGCCCGTGTAGTAGTCGAGGCCCCTGGCTAGGCTGAGGTCGACAACGATATAGTCGTGGAAGCCGAAGGGCTTGGAGTGCTCGACTATGCCCCGGAGGGCGTTGCAGCCCTCGATCCCCACGGGTATGCCCTTCAGGGTATCCAGTGTCTTCTCGATCACTGATCCCGGCTCCCCCTTCAGGACGATGAGGTCTAGGAGCCTCTCGGAAGCCTCCTGATCCGGCGTGATGCTGGAGAGTTCCTCGATTATGGACTCTCTCCCCGTCTTGTCCAGCTTGTCGATGGCCCTGAAGATGTCCAGAGCTCTCTCCTTGGGCATGCCAACATACTCGACGAAGGCGTTCAAGATGCGCCTGTCGTTAAGCCTGACCATGAAGCCCTCGAAACCCAGCCTCCTGAGGCAGTCCACGGCGACGGCTATCGATTCTGCGTCAGCGATGGGATCGGCGACCCCGACGATGTCTGCGTCTGCCTGCCAGAACTCCCTGTAGCGGGACTCGGAGGGGCGCTCGTACCTCCAGACGGGGCCCATCGCGTACCTCTTGAAGGGCATGGGGAGTTCCCTGTGGGTGGCTACGACCCTGGCGAGGCTGGCTGTCCACTCGAACCTGAGGCCCAGCTCCCTCTCGGACTTGTCCTTGAAGTAGTAGATCTGGTTGACGATGTCCTCCCCGCTCTTTATCTTGAGCATCTCCCAGCTCTCGAAGGCCGGGGTGCCCAGGGGCTCGAAGCCATAGATCTCGTAGACCTCCCTTATGCGGTCCAGCACCCAGTTCCTCTTGAGCATCTCCTCCGGGAGGAAGTCCCTTGTCCCTCTGGGCGGCTGAAACATTTCGAAGCTATAGGGGGATCGTTTCTATTTGAAAATATTGTTAATTTGTTACCCCTGAGAAATGGATTTTCTTACCAAGATCAATGGCGGGTTTTATTGTTCATCAAACGAGAGGCTGCGCTTCGGGGAAACTACACAATTAAAAATGTAGACGTCTGTCTACTTTGACCACCTCAAGAACCTTGGGGCAAACAAACCAGGTTAGGAGGAGGCCCGAGGCGAAAGACACGAGATACATGAAAGCCAAGACCGCAGGCGACAACCCCCGCAGCAGGAACTGGACCACGAAGACGTTGCTCGACGAATAAAAGCCACCGTCCAGGTACATGGACGATTTTCTTCCCCTCCCCAAGGCGGCGAGGGTCAGATCGGCGACGACCCCCTCAAC
This sequence comes from uncultured Candidatus Bathyarchaeia archaeon, assembly GCA_964347685.1. Classification (GTDB taxonomy): domain Archaea; phylum Thermoproteota; class Bathyarchaeia; order TCS64; family TCS64; genus CAYGAH01. Next base: position 30,433 of record CAYGAH010000026.1, read on the forward strand.
GGCAGATATCATCAAGGCGAAGACACTGTGGAAGCTGAAGAGCGTGACCTCAACGAGCCCCTTTAGGACCCCCGTCATGAAGGCCGCGCCCATCCTGTCCACGAGCACAGATGCAAGAACTATCCATAGCACGTGTAACCCAGACAATATCTGGGGGGAGCCGAGAGGCATCCCAGGAAAGGCGTTCAAGAGGTTCCCCAGGTGGCCGATTGGGACGCTGGCGACGCCGCCGATGGCGCTGAGGATCACGATCATCGAGAGTTCACGGGACTTGAACCTGCGGTTTGACGTGTCTTATGACGCCTCTTTCAAGGGCTTCCCCAGACTAATGGCATACTCGTTGTTTAATAGCTGTCTGGCTCAGCTAATAGGCTAACGAAGTCTCAACCCTTTCGACCCCTCTTCCAGGGTTCTTCCTCTTCAGCCTGACCGCACCGATCTCGGAGGTGTTCCTGACGTGGGTCCCGGCGCAGTGCATCTCCACGGGCCCGCACCTCCACACCCTGATCCAGGGCTCGTCAGGGTCCGGGGTTATGGAGACCTCGTGCCCCTCCGCCAGGAACCTGTTGGTCTCCTCCTCCACCCTCTTCAGATCGTCGGCCGGGAGCCTGCCATCATAGACGTAGTCGGCCCTGTCTTTCCTGTCGTCCACGAGGGAGCCGACCCGCTCTAGCTCTCCCAACCTCCTCCATAGGAAGTGCTCCATTATGTGGGCCGCCGTGTGGAGCTTCATTATCCTGTATCTTCTCTCCCAGTCTATCTCTCCCACTATGGTGTCGCCCACGTTGAACTCCGGGGGCTCCTCAAGTATGTGGACGATTTTATCATCGCTGATCTGGGTATCTGTGACCCGTGAATCTCCCATAGTTCCGGTGTCACTCACCTGCCCTCCGCCCTCCGGGTAGAAAGCGGTCTTGTCCAGCTCGACATTGCTGCCCTCGATGACCAGAACTTTGGCCTGGAAGCTATTGAGGTATGGATCGTCATTGTAGAGTTTGACGGTCCCCGGCATAGGGAGCCTCCTAGAAGACGCCCCTCAGGAAGGGGTAAAGGTCCTCCACCTGTTCCTGGACCAGCGTCTGATAGTACTGGTAGAGGATGCTCACGCAGAGGAGAGCTCCCATGCCCGAGCCGAAGACGCCGAAGAAGTCAGAGACCGCCGCGAGGAGCCCGACGATCATGCCTCCTATTATCGTGATCGTGGGGATATACCTGTTGAGCAGCTTTACTATGGGCTGCCTGCTCCTCCTGAACCCTGGCACCTGCATCCCTGACGCTAAGAGCTGTTCAGCCATCTGGTCTGCCCCGAGCCCGCCGATCTCCAGCCAGGTCATGGAAAAGGCGACGCATATGCCCACGACTATCAGGGTGTATATAAGCGCCCTCAAGGGCGCGGCGGCTACTGCGCCCAGGTTTCCCGGGGATGTGACGTAATATACGAGGCCGCCGGTCGGTACGAGTCCCTGTGTCGTCTGGTTGTATGTGGCGAAGAGGTTCAGCAGCATGTTGGCGTTGTTCGTGTTCCACCTCACCCATACGAACTGGCCGAACAGCTGGAAGTTGGCGAAGAGGGCGTAGGCTAGGATCACGGGGATGTTGGAGACGTATAGGAGCTTTATGGGCATCCTCCCCCTGTAGCCCCTGAACATGGAGTGGCTTATAGGCATCTCGACCCTCATCCCCTCCACGTACACGACGAAGGCGAAGACCGCGACGGTCGTGAGGAATCCTATCATGTTGGGCCATCCTCCGGGTCTGTAGAACAATTGTGAAACAGGCTCCCGTTTAAGGATCGACTGTATGAAGGCGAATATGGCGCCGTACATCTTACCGTCCCCAACCGTGACGAGGCTGAAGGAGCTCCAGAAGATGTTCTGAGCTATCCCCGCGACGATGAAGAGGCTTATCCCGCTTCCAATGCCCCATCCCTTCTGAAGCAGCTCGTCGAGCATCATGATGACTAAGCCCGCCGCCAGCAGCTGGCCGAACAGGAGTATCGACTGGCCGAAGGTGACGCTTCCGAAGGCACCGGCCACTATGTACATGGATGCCTGCACTATCACCATTATTAATGAGAAGACCTTGCTCGCCGTCGTGAAAAGTCCTCTGTCCTCCGGGCTTGACCTGTCGAACTCTATTAGTTCTGAGCCGGCGAGGAGCTGTATTATGAGCCCTGCGGTGACTATCGGGCCTATGCCCAGCTCCAACAGCGTCCCATGGTTCTGGGCGAAGATGATCCTCATCGTGTTGAGATACGGACTGTCCTCCGTCGGTGGCACTCCGTATAGGGGTGTCTCCGCCATTATGAGGTATATTATTAGGGCGAGGGCCGTCCAAATGAGCCTGCTGTTGAAGCTAACCTTCCTCTCGGGCGGCTTCACCTCTGGTATGAAGGGGGATATCGGCTTGAAAAGCTGTAGGAAGCGCCCCATCCCAATCACTCAGATTCTACTATGGACCCGCCCGCCGCCTCCACCTTCTCGAGGGCCCTTGATGAGTACGAAGCCACCCTGAGCTTCAGCGGTATGCCTATGGAACCCCTGCCGAGGAGCTTTTCCACCCCCAGCGCTTTGAGGTCCAGCTCGGCTCCCTCATTTACGGCCTCGGCTCCAAGCGTCCTGAGCACAAGGTCCTCTAGCTCGCCCACGTTGATGGTCTCTTGGGCTGGCTCAAGGCTCGAGGGGGGCTTGAACCCTATCTTCCTGTACCTGTTGGGCTCGTACTTGACCGTGCGGATCCAGAAGTGCTTCTTCCCCCCGGCTTTTCCCACCCCGCCCCTGCCGCCGGACTTCCTGTGCTGGCCCACCTGGCCCCAGCCCATGTACCTCGAGCCACGCTGCTTCCTCACCTTCCTATCCTTGTGCGGCAAGCTTTCACCCTCCGTATGGACTGGCTCCAAGAATAATTACTTGTAGCATATAAATCAAGCTTTTTTTTCTAGCACATCCTCTCTGCAAGCTCGTTTATAGCCTCTCCCCGGTAGCCAAGCTCCCCGCTGTCGGCATATGCACGCTTAACGGTCTTCCTGAAACCCTTCCTTGGCGGGTGGAGCCTGAAGAAGGGCTTCACGCCCTCCAGCTTGTGGAACTCAGCATTGCAACTGTGGATGGCCTCCGCTAGTTCATCCAGGCTCGTGTACCCGAGGGCCTTCAGGGCCTCCTCGCCGATCCTCCTCCCGCCGGGTGCCTCCCCCCGCTTTTCAAGCAGGAGGCGGATCGTCTCCACAGTGGGCTCGCCCCATGTGACGTAGTCCTTGGCCATCTGAAGCATCCCCAGGTAGGACGGCCTGTCGTCCAGGATTGTGGCGTAGTTGTTCCTGTCCATCCTGAGCATCCGGAGGGCGTCCTCGACCCTCCTAGGGGCGTTGACACCTCCCCTGATCCTGACGGCCAACAGGCTCTTACCACCCATATTACATCGACCAGTCCCTTGGTGTCATTATCTTGGCGGTCTGCTTCAGGGCCTCGAACGTCGCGAAGGCGAAGGAGGTCGTCGTCGCTGTGGCTCCTATCGACTTGGACCAGCAGTCCTTTATCCCCGCAAGCTGGAGCACGGCCTTGGCGGTGTCCCCAGCCACGAGCCCCAGCCCCTTTGGGCCCGGCAGCAGAGTGACTACGACGCTCCCCTGCTTCCCGGTAACCTTGAATGGCAAGGAGTGGGGCTCCCCACAGTCGCACTCCCAGCTCCCGCAGCCCCTCCTTATCGGGTAGAGGTTGAGCTTCGCCTCCCTGACCCCCTTCTCTATGGCGTTCCTCACCCTGCTGGCCCTCCCCGCGCCGAGGCCTATGAGGCCTTCGCCGTTCCCCACGGCGACTATCGCCCTGAACGTAGAGGACTCCCCAGCGTCCGTTTGCTTCTGCACCAGGTTGATGTCTATGACCTCGTCCCTGAGGTCGGGGACAAGGATGTCTATTATCTCGACCTCCTTAATGGGGTAGCCCTCCATGAATATCTCGCTGACGGAGGATATCTGTCCCTCAAGGACCATCATGCCCAGCTGGGTCTTGGGCTTCCAGGACTCGAGCACCTCCTCCTGCCTCGTCCTTCTCCTCCCCCGGCTCACCCTCCATGCGCCTCCATTATCCTTTCCTTGACCTCCTCGAAGTGGTCGGGCAACGCCTCGGGCTTCAGCCCCCTGCGGAGGTAGACTGAGAACCTCCGCTCGTACTCGAAGGGGTCCTCGATGCTTTCAGCATACTCGGCTATGCTGCCGCCTCTCATCCTCTCGGGTGGGGGGAAGACGTCGCTGTCGCAGGGGACCTCCAGGCCCGCGTCGTTCGCCCCCTTCACAACTGCGAAGACCTTAGAACCCCTCGTAGGTCTCTTGAGCCCGATGTCCAGGATGGCCCTCTCGACTCCGACTCCCAGCGCCCTCTTGCCCGCTATCATTCCCAGAAGGTAAGCCGCTGGGGTGTTCTTGCTCCCCCCCTGCCAGTCGTAGTCCTCGACCAGTTCCTCGGAACTCGCCTGCGTGATGACGATGTCGCCATCTGTCTTCGACTCGACCACTTGCACGGTCACGTTGTTGTTCGAGGCTCTCACCACGAACCTGGGGTACCCCGATGTGGCCATCACCCTCCTGACCCTGTAGTCGGTCTTGTTCTCCCGCCTCCTCCTGTATGGCACCCTGTACCTCGGTCCCTTAGCCAAAGGTCCTCCTCCTCAGCCTCTGATCTGTGATGTAGCGCTCCAGCTCCGCGACGCTCCTGAACTCCCCGCCCTTCGCCTTCCTGTACAGGTCCCTGTAGGTGCTGACCGTGATGACCCTCCGGTCCCTGAGGTCCATGAGCTTCCCGCGGAGGGCCCTGATCCTGTTGATCCACCTGGTTTTTCTAGGAACGACGGAGTATTTCCCTCCCTTCCTGCTGCCGGGCCCTCTCCTCCTCCCAGCCCTTTTCTTCGCGGCCAGCTCCCTGGCCCTCGCCCTGCTCTGGCTCTTCTCGGGCGCGGCCCTTATAGCGCCCTCGTGTATGAGCTTCCTTATCTCCTCTCGGGTGATGGCCATCTCCACGTCTTCGGCCCTCTCGGGGTCTATCCAAACCCTGTTCTCGCCCACATCGAGGATCTCGGCGGCCAGCCTCCTCTGGCTCTTGAGGTTCACTCCTCCTCTTCCTCCAGATCCTCAATCTCGCCGCTCAGGGGGGCTGCCCCGGGGTTCAGGACCTGTATACCCCTGCTGTTGGCCTCCTCCACTATGAGGGCTTTCTTCCTGCCCCCGATGGAGCCGCCTATCCTGGCGACCTGGGTCTCAGGATCGATTATGGTGAGGTCTCCGACGTTGAAGACCATTACCTCCTCCTTCCCAGAGGGATGGAGGCCCCTGACAGCCTTGGGGCCGCCGTAGCCTACCTTGACCTTCTTAGGCCAGCCCCCCCACTCCTGCCTCACCTTGTTGTCTATTCCCCTTGGCCTCCTCCAGCTGGGCTTTATCCGGTCCAGGCGCCAAGACTCGTACTGGACGAACTTCGGCCTCTTCTGGCCTATCTTCTTCCTTACCTTGAGCAGCCTGCGCTTCTCCCTCTCCTCCATCCCCCTCACTCCTTGCTGTAGACGTATATGCCGTCGAGGAACTTCCTCAGGTCCTTGTTCCTTATCTTGCAGGCCTGCTGGATGTTGGCGGCCGTCTGGGCCACCTCCTCTATGTCTAATCCCTCGATGATTACGTCGTCTCCTTTGACCGTTACCCTGGCGCCGCGCACGATGTCCGCCTCTCGGGGCTTCCTCTCCCCGACGAAGTTCTGGATCTTCACCTTCCTCCCCTCGACCCTGACGGTCAGGGGGAAGTGGATGAAGACGACCTTCATCCTGTAGGTGAAGCCCTCCATGACCCCCTTGATCATGTTCCTGACGTGCGTGGCGACGGTGTTGACGAGGGCGGCCCTCCTCTTCTTTGGGTTTACTGCCCAGATCCTCAGGGCTTTTCCGTCGAGATCCATGTCCAGTCTTGTGTGGCCGAAGTCCCTCGAAACCCGTCCCTTCTCGCCGTTAACTGTGACCCTCCTATCCTCTAGGCTGAGGGTGACCTCGTCGGGTATCTCGACCGTGTTCTCCACTATCTCGACAGCCACATCACATCACCTAGTATATGTATGCCAGGATCGCTCCCCCGACGTTCTGCTCCTTCGCCGTCGTGTGCTCCATGACGCCCTTGGGGGTGGACAGTATCACCATTCCCAGGTCTCGGCTGGGGAGGAACCTCTTCTCGTACCTCTCCATCTCCTTGACATTGGCGTAGAACCTGGGCCTCACGGCCCGGCAGTCGTTTATGCGCCCGAAGAGCTGGACACGGAACTTCCCCTGGCGCCCATCGTCTATGAACTCTATCTCCCCTATGTACCCCTTGGACTGGATGAGGCGGAGGACCCTACCGACTAGGCTCGAGGCCGGGGCTATGATGCACTCCTTCTTCCTCCTATGCTCGTGGATCATTATCGTGTTGAGGGCGTTGGTCAACGGGTCCATCATCTTCACCTGTACTTCTTGAACCCCAGCTCCTTGGCTATCTCCCTGAAGCACTGCCTGCAGAGGTTGAGGCCGTACCGCCTGATGAGGCCGTCGTATGTGCCGCAGCGTATGCAGTGCCTGCTGCCCTTGCCGTAGCTCCGCTCCTTCCTCTCAGTCACTCGGGGTTCCCACCTCAACACCGAAACTGCCCCTAATAAATTCGACCGACTCCTCCCTGGTCACTCTGTGGCTGTGGCCCACCTTCGCCCTCCCTCGCTTTCGCCTGGCCACCCTGTAACCTGGCCTCTCCACGGTGGCCATGACGTCCATCCCGACTATGCCCAGGTTAGGGTCGTAGCGGGTGCCCGGGATGTCTATGTGCTCCCGGATTCCGAAGGCGAAGTTACCCTGCTCATCGAAGCTCCTTGGGTTTATCCTGTTGCCCACCGCCGAGAAGGCCTTCCTGAGGAACTCCTCTGCCCTCTCGCCGCGCAGAGTCACCATGCAGGCTATGGGCTCCCTCCTCCTGATCCCGAAGGTCCTTATGGTCTGCTTTGCCCTCCTCTGGCAGGGCCTCTGGCCAGTCAGCTTCTCCAGGAGTGTCATGGCGTTGTCCAGGGGTTCACCGGAGGTGCCGACGGAGATGTTGACCACTACCTTACCTATCTTCAACTCCCGCATCGGGTTGCCTTCTCTTCCCGCCTCAGCCATATCAATGACCACCCGGCAGCGAGATTACTGGCTCTTCCTCCCCCACGGCGAAGAGGTAGCCCGCCAGTGTCCTGATGTCCTCCCCCTCGGGCGTCCTTATCGTCGCGGTCTTCTTCCAGCCCGGCTCTGGGCCGAACCCTATTACCCTTCCAGACTCCCCCTGGGACCTCCCCCCCGTGACGATGACCCTGACACCCTCCTCGAAGCTGATGTGGCCCACGATCTCCTGTTCAGGTACCTTGACCTGGACGACGTCGTTGACCCTGTAGCGGTCCTCTTCCGCCGGGATGACTACGCTCCTACCGTCGTGCAGGTTCAGCTGGGTCCTCCCCCCCTTGAGGGTCGACTTGCCCATTATCCTGCAGAGCTTGAACCCCGTCTCTCCCCCCTCTATGGGGTGGAGCTTGAGACTCCCTCTCCTCTCGGGGAGCACCCTGTATGAGGCGCCCGCGTCTGGGACGCTCAGCACGTCCATAAGGCCCACAGGGTACCTTTCGTCGATCCTGGGCTTACCATCAACGACGAGCCTGCCCTCCTTTATGAGGGCCTTTGCCTCCTTGCCCGTCTCTGCATATTTCAGGACGTCCCTGACCACTACCTTTAGGGGCATTGACTCCCTTAACAGGTGTGGGCCGGGCTTGCTCTTCACGGCCCATACCTTGGTCTTCTTAGGGATGGGCCAGAAGTCGGGGGCCGGGTGACGCTTTAGATGCTTAGATGGGCCCTTCTTCCCCATCCCTAGCCCTCCTCCTTCTTGGACCCGAAGCCCCGCCTCTCTAGGATCTTCCTCCTCAACCTGTCGTCGAGGTTGAGCTTGGTGATCATGACGTTCTCGGCCCTGATGGGTATGTGGACCGTCGAGCCGTCCATCCTCGTCCGGGTTATACCCTCGATCGAGAGCCTCCCCTTTGAGGTGTCGACTCTGATTACCTTACCCTCGGAGAGCTCCCTGTCTCCCTTGGTGATAGTGACCGTGTCGTCACGCACCACGGGCATGGACCTGGCCCCGTACTGGGCCCTGAGGCTCGGAGAGAGGGACGCCGATAGGAACTTCCTCCTGACGTGGTGGGGGGCGTTGAATCTCCTCTTCCTCGCCTTGCCCGGCTTTTTGACTCCCCCCTTCATCTAGACCACCATCTTGGCCAGGTTCCCCAGCCTCGGCCACCTCTCTGCGGCCTCCCGGGCCACGGGCCCCTTTATGTCGGAGCCCCTGGGGTCCCCTTCCGGTGTGAGTATTATCGCAGCGTTGTCCTCGAACTGGACCCACGTGCCGTCCTTCCTGGGGTAGGGCTTTTTCTGCCTTATTATGACGGCGTTGAAGAGCTGCCTCCTCATCTCGGGGGTCCCCTCCCGGCAAGACACGATGATCAGGTCTCCCACGCCCGCCGAAGGGAGCCTCCTTCGCCGCCCCTTGTAGCCCACCATCTGGATGAGCCTAAGGACCCGAGCGCCAGTGTTGTCGGCGCAGGCTATCATAGAGCCGGATGTGAGGCCACCGCTTATCCCCCGCCTCGGCGTTATCCGCCTCTTGATACGCTTCGACATCCTACACTTCCCCCTCCAGCTTCTCCACGACGCAGAAGGACTTGGTCTTGCTCAGGGGCCTGCACTCCGCGATCCTGACCCTGTCTCCCCTGTGGGCGCCGATGCATGGCGGGTTGTGGGCGGTTATCCTGCTGCTCATCCTGGCGTACCTCTCGTACTTCGGGTAGTACTTGGTGTAGTCTATCGTGATCACGACGGACTTCTCCATCCTGTCGCTCACGACCGTGCCCTCGAGCAGCCTCCCCCTGACGCTCAGGGAGCCGTGGAAGGGGCAGTTGGGGTCGTCGCACCCCTCCCTCGGCCTCTTCAAACTCATCAATCTCGATCGCCCTACCAGAACCTCTTGTTCCTCTTTTTCACCCTGTCCTCCGGCCTTCCCAAAAGGGTCGATCCATCTACCTCAACCATGGAGCCGTCTGGCAGCTTGAACCTGAAGACGGCGTCCTGCTTGGCGACCCTCTTTACTTTCCCCTTCTGCCGTACGACGAGCATGTTCTTGGTCTCGTCGATCACCTCTCCGCTTATGGACGTGTTGCATGGGTTGCTGTCCTCGGAGACCTCGACCTTGAGGCCTATGAGCTCGTGGCTCTGTATCTCCCCCGCCTTGATGGTGCTCATATCCCCAGCTCCTCCCTGTTCACGGTCTCTATCCTCGCTATGGTCTTCTTGAGGGCCCTTACCCTTCCCGGGTTCTCTACCGAGCCGCCTGCCCGGATCATGGTCAGGACCTTCGAGAGCTCGGTCTTCATCTCCTCGAGCCTCCTGTTGCGATCATCCACAGACATCTCCCTTATCTCCTTCATCCTGAGGATGGGCAAAGTTCATTCCTCCTCTTCCTGCTCGGGCCCATCGCTGGAACCTTCTGCTTCCTCAGCCTCTTCCTGCTTTCTGGGCTTGGCCTTTCCCCCTTTTTCCACTTCAGGTGTCCCAGCTTCAACCCTCGTTTCGGAGACTCCTTCTTCTTTGGGTTCCTCCTCGTCTGCTTTCTCAACAAACTCCTCAGTCTCGGCCCCCTCGACTTTTTCCTCAGAGGGTTCTTCGGTCTCGACACCGGGTTTCTCTTCTGGCTGCTCCGGAGCCTCGATCTCTTCCTCGGGCTCGGGCTCGACGCCCTCGGGTAGCGGGTACTCCTCCTCTGGGTACTCTATCTCTGGCAGCCCTTCGAGGTCAATCTTGTCGGGGAACTTGGCGTCCGGGGGCACTATGTTCACGGTGACCCCAAGGATCCCCCTCTTCATCTTCACGTGGATGGTGGCGGTCCTCAGGTACATGAGGGAAGGTTCGCCCGACTTGGGGATGTATCCCTCGCTCACCCTCTCGAACCTGCTCCTCGCGCTCCTAAGGGGCCCCCTGAGCACGACCTCGCACCCTAGGGCGCCGGAGTCCATGATCCGCCTGAGGGACCAGAATATCGCCCTCCTGAAGTGGACCCCCCTCTCCAGGGCGTTGGCTATCCTAGACGCCATTATCCTAGGGTTGAGCTCGGGCACCTCCACCTCAACGACGGTTATCTGGGGATTCGATATTCCCAGCTCATTCTCCAAACGCTCTGAGGCATCCTTTATAGCGCGCCCCCTCTTCCCTATCACCCTCCCGGGCCTCATGGTGTAGAGGTTTATCTGGGCCCCCATAGGAGTTTTGGTGAGGGTTATGCCGCCGTAGCCTGCCTCTTCGTACTCGTCGGCTAGGAGTTCGTCAACTTTCGTCCGCTCTATGGCGTCGTGGATAATACGTTTGACAACAGACATTAAACTTCCTCGACTGCGACCTCTACATGGGTCAGGTGATTGAAGTAGGGAGAAGACCTGCCAAAAGCCCTGGGTATGTAATTGCGGATGACGCGGCCTCGGTGGGCCGCGATATGGATTATCTTGAGGCGGTCTGCGTAGAGACCCTTAAACTCGGCGTTGGCCTCGACCGATTCGAGGACCTTGAGAATCTCCCTGGCAGCCTTCTGGGGGTAGCGGCCCGCGTCGTAGCCCTGCGCACCCCTCCTGTGGGGCAGCTTCTTCTTGTGCCTGCGATAGGGCACAGGGGTCTTAAGATCTATGACATCCTGGAGGACCTCCTTGGCCCTCTCCAGCTTCATGCCCTTTATGTAGTTGCATATCTCCCTCGCTGCCTTGGGCTTGATCCTCAGGTCCCTGCCGCTGGCTATCGCTGTCGTGTCTGGGTCAAGCCCTTGGATGGAGTACTTCCAGGATGGCATATACGCACCGTACGCCTACATGAAATCGACACTTCATATAAAAACATTATTCCATATCTATGAGACCCTAAAAACTACTCTTTTCGACTTGTTCATATGATTTAGAACCGTTAAAAGAGGCATAATTTTGCATTCGTTAATTGTTGTCTATCTAATGATCTTCATTTCAAATAGTTTTTTCATGAACATAAACAATGTTTGTTATTATATTTTTACCTCTATGGAGAATTTGAAAAAGGAGTTCGAAGGATTTGCCGTCTACTTCAGCGGGATGTACATCGAGCTCCTTGAAGCTCCTATTCCTGGTTTGCCGTGGCGCACGGGCCTGTTGGTGATGGCGTACTCCCCCAGGTAGTGGCCCACCATCTTCTCGTTGATCTTCACGTCAACGAACTCCCTCCCGTTGAAGACCTGGATCGTCTTCCCCATCATCTCAGGGAGGATCACCATGTCCCTGGCGTGGGTCTTGATGGGCTTCCCGTCGTCCTGGGCCCTAAGCTTCTCCAGGACTATCCTCTGCTCGTTGGAGAGACCCCTCCTTAGGCTCCTGCGCATCCTCGCGGGAAGGAGCCTTATGAACTCGTCCATCGACAAGGACTTGAGCTCCTCGACGCTGTGGCCCCTGTACCTGAACTCCTTGGGCATCTTCGCTCAACTCCACGCATCCGGCCTATATAAGCCCTAGGCCTTGGCCCTCCTGACCCTCTTCTTCTTGCCAGAGCCCCTAGCCGCTATGAGGCCGACCTTTGCTCCGGGCGGCGAGTGCCTAGAGACAGTGGTTGAGTGCCCAGGGCGCCTGTGGCGCCCCCCTCCGTGGGGGTGGGATGCGGCCGTCATTTTCACCCCGTGGGCCACGGGGTACACTTGCCCCTTTGCCTTTGCAGCGTAGTGGGCCTCTCCAGCCTTCATGAAGGGCTTCTCTGGCCTTCCCCCTCCCGAGACTATCCCTATCGTCGCGCGGGCGTCATCAGAGAGACGTACCGTTCTCTTTGATGGGAGTTTGAGCGCCGTTCTGCCGCCTATGTGGGCGACGACGGTGGCGAAGCCCCCCGAGCTCCTGGCGAACTTCCCTCCGTCCCCGGGCCTCTTCTCTATGTTGCAGACCATGGTCCCCTCGGGGATCATGCCCAGGGGAAGGACGTTGCCCACCCTGAGGCTCGCACCGGCCCCCAGCTGTATGGTCTGGTCTATGTGGACGCCCTCAGGGGCGGCTGTGTGGTATCCCTCACCCTCCTCAAGCTCCACGTAGGCCAGAGGCGCGCCCCTTCCGGGCTCGTGATGTAGCTCCTTGATCACTCCCTCCATGAGATCGTCGCTGAGGGGGGGGTACCTTATCGGGGCTATCCTGCCTTTCTTGGCCGCCCTGAAGGTAGATGTGCCCCTTCCGCGACGCTGAACCTTGAGCTTCTTACCCATATCTCATCCCTACAGTATTCCCAGGCGTATTGCGATGTCTGAGGCGTCGAACCCCTCCTTCAGCTTGACGAAGGCCTTCTTCAGGCCTCCCCGAGTGATAAGGGTCCTAACGCTCTCCGCCTCCACCTCGTACAGTTCGCTTACCGCCCAGGCTATCTGGCTCTTATTCGCCCTCCTGTCGACGATGAAGACGAGCTTGTTCTCGTTCTCGATCATGTTGACCGAGCGCTCCGTCATCAGGGGGTACAGGATTACCTCGTGGGGGTTCACCGGCCCTCCCCTCCCCAGACCTCATCGAGGGACGTGAAGGCGGACCTCGACCAGACGACGAGCCTCCCCGCGTGGGCTCCCGGGGCGAGGAGCTCGGCGTTCAGGTCCGTGACGTTCACGACCTCCACCCCTGGAAGGTTCCTAGCAGCCATACCGATGCCCAGATCCTCTGATACGACGATTAGGGGCCCCTTCCCCACCTTCCTCTTCCTCCCCCTCGTCTTCCCCCTTCCGGCCCTGATCTTCTTCCTGTCGGCCCTCTCTACGTCCGCCCAGACCCCGAGGTTCATGAAGAGTCCCCTGACCTCGCCGGTCTTCTGAAGGCCCTGGACGTCGTCCACGACCACTATGGGGAGCTGCGTCACCGCCGAGATGTCGTGGCCCCGTCCGGCGACGATGTTCCTGTCGGCCGTTGCTGCGATGCCCGACTTTATGGCGAGGCACCTCTCCTTCTTGTTGATCTCCTTCCTGATGTTCTTCTCTGAGGTGGGCGGGAAGGCCTGATGGCCGCCGACTGTGCTCACGCCGAAGGCCGCCCTGTTGCCTCCCTTGATCCTCGGGACCCTCGCGATTCCCAGCCCCACACCCCTCGACTCAGCGGTTGTCCTCTTCCCGGCAAAGGGGTCCCTTCCCTGGGGCTGGAAGCCGTGGCTCTGCTGAGCTATCACGGCCCTCTTGATAACATCGGGCCTGTAGGTAGCCTCGAAGACCTTGGGGAGCTCCACCTCGCCGACCTTCTCGTTCTCTTGGTTCAGGACGGCGACCTTCACCTATCATCCCCCTCCCCGCTGGAAATCGGTGTTTAGGTAGGTTATCTGGGGCGCCTCCTCGGGGTGTTTAGGACGCCTCACGGACTTCCTGAGCTTTATGAGCCTCTTGGGAGGCCCCACGACGCTCCCCTTGAGGAGGAGGTACTCCCCCCTGATCGGGCCGTAGTTCTGGAAGCCTCCCTCGGGGTTGATCCTCTCCCCCTCAGAGCCCATCAACATGATCCTCTTGTTGTAATCTGTCCTGTGGTGGAAGCCCATCTGACCCGCCCTAGGGACCTGGGGCATGACCCTTCTGGGGACCCAAGGACCTATGGACGCGACTCCCCTCTTGGTCTTCCTCGACTTGTGCTGCCTGATTCGGATGCCCCACCGCTTAACGGGGCCCTGGAAGCCCTTGGCCTTCGTGACCCCGATGACGTCGATGGCCTCACCCTGCTCGAATATGTCTGAGGCGCTTACGTCCCTCCCCAAGAGCCCCTTAGCGTACTTGAACCTCTCCTCCATTGAGCCCCCTCCTATGGCTATCTCCATCAGGTCTGGGACCTTCTTGTGCACCCCTGCCATTCGGGGCTGTGTGGCCGCGATTATCCTTATCTCGTCTACCTCGTCCAGCATTGAGGAGACATTCTCCAGAATCCTGTCTGGGTTGTACCCCACCAAGGTCTTGTTCTTCCTTATGAGGTCGGCCGGCGGGTTGGCCATCCATGCCTCCGTCACCGCCTTGAGGCCCTCCTGGGTCTTCTTGTATGCCCTTATACCGCACACGAGCATGGGGGGCGTGTCCAAGATCGTCGCCGCGCTCTTCACCTCTTGGCCGTACTCGGGTGCCCTCTCCCTGTCCTCTATGTAGAACAGGTGGGTCATCCCGGCCTTGTAGCCGGCGAAGCCCAGGAGCTGGGGTCCTTCTTCCACCTCGGGCCAGTAGTCTATCCTACCGGCTATGCTCTTCGCCCTCTTCCTGGGCGAGAAGGACATCGAGCCTCTCTTGGGCGATCTGACCCTGGGCATCCACGCACGCGCCTCAGTTTCGACTAGCTGTATTGAATCAACGAGTCTGAAATTTAAATGATTCGAATAAGTAGGAAATATATGCATTATTTCTATAGACCCTAACGATTAGGGGATTCCACATGTTAGCGGCGAGTATCCATATATCATTTAGGAAGGAAATCTGATAAAACGAGCAGCATCAGCTTGATCCTTTTCGTTCAGGGTAGGGGCAGAGGTCCCTCAGGAAGCATTTGTCGCAGAGGGGTCTAGGGGCTTTACAGGTCTCCCTCCCGAACCTGATCAGCAGAACGTGGACGTCCTCATAACGCTCCGGGTCGGCCGCCTCCTCCAGCACCGAGCGTACCTGCTCGTAGGAGGCGTTCCCAGGGACCAGTTCAAGTCGCTTCGTGATCCGGGCTATGTGGCGATCAACCGGTATGACCCTCTTACCCCCCTCGAACATGAGTACTACGTCGGCGGTCTTCGGCCCCACCCCCGGGAGCCCCATGAGTTCCTCTCTTGCCTCGGGGAAGGGCTTGTCCAAGACCGGTGAGATGTCGCCACCGTACTTCTCCAGCACCGCCGAGGAGAGCCTCTTCAGGGTTACGCTGCGCTGGTTGTACATTCCTGCGGGCCTTATAGCGTCTGCGATCTTACGGACCGGGGCCCCTGCCAAGTCTTTGGGGGTGATCCCTATCCTCTCCTCAAGCCGTTTGAAGGCGGCGGCCTCGTTACTGTAGCGGGTGTTCTGGCTAAGTATGGTGCGGACGAGCCCCCTGAAGGGGTCGCCACTCCTGGGCCTCCAGCGCCTCTCGTAGTGGGAGAGGAGGCGATCAACTATCTCTCGGGCCCTGCTCAACCTTTATCGCGCCCTCGGCCCGCAGGTGGGTCTCCAACTCCCTTACCCTATGGGAGATCAGTTGTAGGAGCTCATCGAGGTGGGCCCTCTCCTGGGCCGAAACAGATATCCAAGGTATCCCGTATCTCTCCAGCCCAAGAAGCTCGCCTATGCGGTCCGCAAGCTCCGGGGCCAGGTCGATCTTATTGAAGACTATTATTACCCTCTCGTAGGGGACACCAATGTCCTTCAGGAGCCTGAGGCCCTCTGCGATCTTCATCTGAAGGGTGAGCTGGGGGTCAGTTATCTCGAGGAGCAGGATGACCAGGTCGGCGCTCCTGATGTCCTCGAGGTTGAGCTGGAAGCTCCTTATTAGGCGGGGGTCCAGGTCAAGGACGAACCCGATGGTGTCTATGAAGAGAAAGGTGGTCTCGTGGTCGATGAACCTCCGCTGGTACTTGCTCGAGAGGGTGGTGAAGGGCCTGTCGCTGACCGGCTTGTCGTCACCGGTCAAGGCGTTGAACAGGCTCGTCTTCCCCGCGTTGTAGTAGCCTGAGATGCAGATGGTGGGGTAGCCCAGCTCCTTCCTCTTCCTAATCCTCTGCCTCTTCTCCCTCATTAGTTCCTCTATCTGGTCACGGATCCGGGCCTGCCTCCGACTAATCTCCCTCAGCTGGCCATGGAAGGCGTACTCGCCTGAGCTCCTGAAGAAAGGCCGCTCCTGGATGTAGTTGACGGAAGCCTGTAGCTTGAAGAAGGGGGCCAGCTTCTCCAGTCTAGCCGCCTCTATCTGGAGCTTGCTCAGGCTATCAGAGGCCATCTGGTCGAATATTTCTAGAGTGAGTTCGTAGCGGTCGATGACCTCGCAGTCAAGGGCCATCATCAGGTTGAGCTTCTGGCTGCTCCTAAGGAGGTTGTAGAAAATGGCGAGGTCAATGTCGTGCTTCTTCATTTTCTGCTTTGTCTCCTTCACCTTGCCGCTGCCGATGTAGTATTTGGCGAAGGGCTTGTAGCGGCTCTGGACTACCTCGTCTACGACCTCTATGCCAAGTGTCTCTGCCAGGCGCTTCAGCTCGTCTAGGCGGAGCCTGTATATCTTGTGGTCGTGAACGTTGATCTTCATCATGCAGAGGATAGCTCTGCCCCTGACCGAATCCGACACAACCTCAAATCCTCAATCCCAAAATAATAACCCTTCCTAAACATCGGAATCGTGGGATGCATTTCAACGTCTCGGAGTTCATTCTCAACATCCTTAGAGGGTGGTAAGACCCGCCATCGCATTTGGGAAACGCAATGAAACGGCGAGCACATCCTCGACGCTAAACGGGTCTTACCATATCTCCACATCAGCAGGGCGTTTTTAAATGTTATAGCTTGTACTGAGACTTAAGACTACAAGAAGGTTTTGACTCATTGCCCACGAATGCTATCCAGGTGATGAAGGAGAAAAATATCGGCTAGAATGGCTTCTCTTTCCTAACTTCCCTGTAGAGCCTGCTGTAGACCGATTCCCATTTGCCTTCCTGGATCTTATCGCATATCTCGTACATGATCTCCCGGAATGCCCTCTTCTGGTCCTCGTCCTCGTACTTGTAGTAGAGGGCGGATAGGTCGCACCATATCTCCTCCTTTATCTCCTCAAGGTCCACCTCGGAGGGTGGGAGGATCTGGTTGACCATCCCCTTGACCTTTTCCCTCAGGGACTCGGGTTTCTCATCCGACGCCATCGGAGCTTCGATGCTTCGAGCATCTGTATTTGGATATAAACCTTGCGAGCTACTGCCTAAATTACCATACATTTAATACTTTTTTAATAATATTAGTTAAAAAATCCACGTCAAAACCAATTTACCAATACGTTTCACCTATACTGAGTATCGAACTATAATCCACCGAAGCCCACAGCGAGAGGAACCCATTTTACACGATAAAACCTTATAATATACTGGAAATGAGGCCGAGGCGAGTCCCCCTCTTAACCGCTGCCGTTGCAAGGCAGATACTGGACCTAAAAGAAAGGGTCTCTTTGGACCTCGGCCTCTCGGAATCAAGGGTGACAGTGGAAGAGGAGCTAGCGGTCTTCCCTGGCGAAGAGCGGATAAGCCTGGAGGACTTGGAGAAGGTCACGAGTCGAGAAGATGCGGTTTACTTCCCTGAGAACGGTTCGCTCTACATGGTAGCCACATCCGACGACCATTTCTACAAACTTGTGCCTACAACAGGCGCCCCGACGATAGAGATAGACGGGATCCGAATGCATAGGACAAAGGGGACGACCCCTAAAAAGGATGCGGCCGAAAAGCTCGAAATCCTGGGCCTCGAGGGCGGCAGGGTCCTCGACACCTGCGCAGGGTTGGGATATACCTCGGTCGGGGCACTGGAGAGGGGAGCGGAGCTTGTCCTCACCGTGGAGCTCGAGCCCCCAGTGCTGAGGATAGCCGAGTTGAACCCATGGTCTTGGAGGATTTTCGAGGACGACCGCCTAAACATCGTCCTGGGAGACAGCTTCAACGTGGTAGATGCCCTCCCGGAGGCTTTCTTTGACTACGTGGTCCACGATCCTCCCCGCCTGGCCCACGCGGGCCACCTCTACGGCCTAGAGTTCTACAGGAAAATATACAGGGCTCTGAGGGTGGGAGGGAGGCTCTTCCACTACGCCGGTGAACCGGGGTCCCGCCACAGGGGGTTGGACATACGCCGGGGCGTGGCCAGCCGCCTCAGAAGGGCAGGGTTCAGGAATGTCTCCTACCACAGGGAGGCCATGGGTTTGACCTGTGAGAAATTAAATGCTGACGACTAGTTGCTCAGCCCAATTCCTCTAGAATCCTGTATATTTCGTCTTGATCGACGGCCTCGATGGGCTCAGCCTCTCCCTCCCTCAACAAGAACCGTCCCTCAGACGTCGAAACCACCTCCCCTATTATCGAGGCTGCCACGCCCAACTCCAGCAGGGATTTGACGATCTCCTCTGCCTTCGTAGGCTCCGCAGTTATCAAGAGGCTCCCGGAGCCCAGGAGCTTTAGAGGGTCCACATTCAATGCGTCGCAGATCTCCTGGGTCTCAGGGGCGATGGGGATGGACCACTCATTAGCAATGAGCCCGACCCCTGCGGCCTCTGCCAACTCCCAAAGTCCGTTCAGGAGGCCCCCCTCGGTGGGGTCGTGGAGGGAGTGGACCCCGCCCACCTCCATCGCCTTCATGGCCTCGGGGACGACGCTTATGCTCCTCAGCATGCCCTGGGCCCGTTTCAGAGTCTCATCGCTTACGCTTCTCCTCAGCCTATCTACAAGGTCGGTGGCTAGGACCGCCGTTCCCTCGACGCCTGCGGTCTTTGTCATTATTATTAGGTCTCCCGGCCTGGCGCCTCCCGTAGTGACGTACCCGTCCCTGGGCGCCTCGCCCATCATGAACCCGGCGAGGATGGGCTTATCGAGGCCGGGGGTCGTCTCCGTGTGGCCCCCAATTAGGCTGACCCCCACCTCGAGGCAGGCCGAGTGCAGGTCCTTCATGATTCCCTCCAGAAGGGACTCTTCGGCACCCTCGGGTAGGAGGGCGATGCATATGAACCATAGGGGCTTGGCGCCGGTGGAGGCTATGTCGTTGGCGTTTATGTGGACCGAGAGCCAGCCGATGTTCCCCTCGGCCCCCGTTATGGGGTCGCCCTTCACGACCAGGACCCTGTCGCCCATGTCTACGACGGCGGCGTCCTCCCCCACCCCAGGGCCCTGGAGGAGCCTGTCGGTAGGCACCCCAAGGCATTTGAAGACCACCCTCCTGAGGATGTCAGAGGGGACCTTCCCCGTGCGGAACCTTCTGACCACCGGCACCTTCCTAGACATCGACTATAGTTTGATGCGTCGGGATATAGGTTTTCCCGGGGAGCCACTTTCACCCACCTCTCCACAGACGATATGCTAGGACTTACGCAAAGCATAAATTCCCTGTGCCCAACCCAGAAACGGGGAGATTTATGAGCAGGCCCCGCAGCGTTTTCGTGGACGAGGGGGTCCTAGACCTCAACTACGTGCCCCTCTCCCTCGTCCACAGGGAGAGGGAGTACAGGTTCCTGGCCAGCCTCTTCGACTTCATCCTCAACGCCCCCTACGAGATGACCCAGAGGGCCGTGATAATGGGTGGCGTCGGCTCCGGGAAGACGGCCCTAGCCCAGAGGTTCGGCCTTAACCTGATGAAGGAGGCGGAGAGGCGGCGGGTAAAGGCCCGCTACGTGCACGTCAACTGCAGGGAGCTCAGGGGCAGCCTCTTCATGGTGCTCAGGAGGGTGGTGAAGTCCCTCCGCCCCGAGTTCCCCGACAGGGGTTACGCCGCCAACGAGCTCCTAGACACCCTGGTACAGGTCCTGGACGAGGAGGACACCCAGCTCCTCCTATGCCTCGACGAGGTGGACGCCCTGATAGAGGCGGAGGGGAGCGACGCCCTCTACTACCTCACAAGGGTCCAGGAGGAGAGGCTGGAGGGGCCGAGGCGGCTCAGCCTCATATGCATCTCCAAGACCCCCGAGGCCTTCAAGGGCCTCGACAGGAGCACCCTCAGCTCCCTCCAGAGGAACGTCATAAGGATGCCTGAGTACACCCAGCCCCAGCTCGCCGACATAGTCACGAGCAGGGCGGAGACGGCCTTCAGGGAGGACGCAATACCCCCAGAGGTCGTCGACTTCATCGCAGAGCTGGCATCAAATGAGGGGGGAGACGCCAGGTACTCAATAGACCTCCTTTGGAGGGCCGGGAAGTACGCCGACAACGACTACTCAAGGGAGGTCCTCCCCGAGCACGTCAGGAAGGCCGCGGCCACCCTCTTCCCCACCCTGAGGGAGGAGGCTGTGAGGCAGCTTAGCCTCCACGAGAAGCTTGTCCTGCTTGCGGTGGCCAGGTTCTTCAGGCACAGCAGGGAGGCCCACGCATCCACCGGGGAGATAGAGCTGAGCTACCAGGTGGTCTGCGAGGAGCACGGCGAGGAGCCCAGGGGCCACACCCAGTTCTGGAAGTACCTGAACCAACTGAAGGGCCTCGACGCCGTCACCGTCAGGCTGGTGGCATCCCCCCAGGGGAGGACCCACTACATAGGCCTGGCGAAGGTGCCCGCCGAGGAGCTTGAGAGGGAGGTGGGGAGGATCATTGAGCAGGGCTAGGAGGGGGATGGAGGCGGAGGAGCTCCTGGGCTCCAGGGGGCGGATCAGGGTGCTCCAGGTCCTTGCGGAGAGCGGGGAGCTCAACATAAGCGAGGTGAGCCGCAGGACCGGGCTCAACTACACGAGCGTGGAGCGCCACCTCGTGAAGCTGAAGAGGATGGGGCTCCTCAGGGAGAAGAGGTACGGAAAGATAAGGATATTCGAGGCCCTATTCCGCTCACTGACCGTCAGCTTCGAGAAGGGCCGGGGTGTGACCGTCGAAGTATCGAAGCCCGAGTGAAGAACCATAAGGGATGAGGGTTTCCCTCCCAACTGAGGACCTTTATCTCTCCTTCTTCCCTTGGATGAACTCCTCCACCCAGTCGTGGGCGACGTGGTCAGGCACCTGCTGAGGGGGGTGCTTGAAGGCGTAGGACGATATGCTTATGAGCCTGCCCCCTATCCCCCGGTCCAGGGCCAGCTTCACCGCCCTTACGACGTCTATAACGACGCCCGCACTGTTCGGGGAGTCGTTCACAACCAGCTTGGTGTCGAGCACTAGGGGGAGGTTGCCGAAGCCGTGGCCGTTCACCCTTATGTAGCAGATCTTGTGATCCTCAAGGAATGGGACGTAGTCGCTGGGCCCGATCCTTGTGGGGACATCGTAGGGTATCAGGCTCTTGACCGCCTCCGTCTTGCTAACCCTCTTCGTCTTCAGCCGGCTCTCAATGGTCATGTTCTGGAAGTCAGTGTTCCCCCCTATGTTCAGCTGGTAAGTCGAGTCCAGGTGGACGCCCCTTTCGTGGAAGAGCTCCGCCACCACCCGGTGCAGTATCGTAGCCCCCAGCTGGCTCTTTATGTCGTCCCCAGCCACGGGCAGCCCCGCGTCCGTGAACCTCTCCGCCCATTGATCGTCGGACGCTATGAACTCGGGGATGCAGTTCACGAAGGCGCAGCCAGCTTCCAGCGCGGCCTGGGCGTAGATCCTCGTCCCCTCTGCGCTCCCCACTGGAAGGTAGTTGACCAGCACTTCGGCCTCGGCTTCCCTCAGGACATCAGCCACGTCGACGGATTCTTGATCCTTATCGACGTGGAAGGGGCCGAACATGTGGAGCGCCACGCCGTCCGAGATGGGCCCCGATAAAACCTTGACTCCGGTCCTTGGCACGTCGGCGAACTTGGCGCAGCAGTTGGGATCGGCCCATATGGCCTCCGAGAGGTCCTTCCCGATCTTCAGGTTGTTTACGTCGAAGGCTGCTACGAATTCTATGTCCCTTATGTGGTAGTCTCCGAACCTGACATGCATAACCCCGGGCACCTCCTCGGTGTCCTCGGCGTCCCTATAGTACTCGACGCCCTGTATGAGGGCTGATGCACAGTTCCCAACTCCAGCGATCGCGACCCTAACACTCATAGCGATGCCCCACCTTCTTGAGGCAGTATTAACGACTAGGACCTATCTAAATGTGCGCATTGGATACAACAGGTTATCCATTCTTTGGTTGCGCTCTGCCTGAACGACTCAGACGGTTCTGCAATTTGTGGCAGGCAGCTTGATGATGAAGGACGTACCCTTGCCGACTGTAGAGTCGACTTCGATAGCCCCGCCGTGAGCCTCGACGGCGTATTTCACGTAGGGCAAACCCAGGCCTTCGTTGTCTTTTGTGTAGGAAGGATCGAATAGTCTCTCGATTTTTTCTTTGGAGATTCCTTTCCCCGTGTCCGATATCTTGATGGCGACCGTGTCACCGTCCTCCTCCGCCTCTATGGTTAATTTCCCCCCGAAGGGCATAGCCTCCACCGCGTCCCTGATCAAGTTGTCCAAGACCCTCTGGAATTTTGTCCTGTCTATCGAGGCCTTTATTTTGCTCCCAACGCTTATTTCCACATCTATTATGCTGGGTATCAGGGATGTTTTCACAGACTGTTCGATGAGCTCAGAGATGTCCACAGTGGTTTTGTCCAGCATACCCAAGTTATAGAACTTGGAGAAGTCTTCTAGAATCTTCGCCGAGTATTTTACGCTCCTCTCTATCACGTCCAGCATCTTCTCCTTGTTAGAGGTATCATGTTTGAGGAGGGAAGCGGCGTTCGTTATGTTTTGGAGGGGCCCCCTGAGGTCGTGTGCCACCATGGACGTTAGCCTAGACATCCCATCGATGAAGCCCCTCAAACTCATCTCGTTTATCCTCTCGTTATGTTGGAGCCTCTCAAGGGCCGTTGCCACGAGCTCGGCGAAAACCTCAATGACCTTCTGGTCACGCTCTGTGAAGTCGTGGGGTTTTTCGCTCTCAACGTTTATGACGGCCAAGACTTTTTCACGCACTTTTACGGGCACGTCCAGTTCCGAGAGGGTAGGATAATGGACGTTGCTCGGCCCGGGTATGTAATCTTCGTCTTCCTCCACGTTCTGGACTAGCTGTGATTCCCCCGTCCTCACAGCCCTTACGGTTATGCCCCTGCCATCCAGAGGGAGCTCAAGGGGCATGCCTATTCGCCTTAGGAGGCTGAGCTTTAGGTAGCCCCCCTCTACGAACCCGATGCTCATGTGGTTGTACCCTAGGACCTGCTCTATCACGTTGAAAGTGACCTCTGCGATCTCCTCCTTGCTCTTGGCTTCTATCAACTCCGCTGCGTGCCTGTGCAGGGCTTCGAGCCTTTGCTCGTATATGACTCTCTCAGTGATATTCTCGAATGCGACTGCTAACCTGTCCCCCGGTATCCAGAAAGAACGGATCCTAAAATAACCAGAGATCCTGTCATCCACCCAGTACAACTTTTCGCTCTTGAAGATCCTCCCCGTTCCCCTTAGACTCAGGTAGGCCTCCTTCAACTCCTCCCCCTGCCCCCATATCTCATCGAACTCCTTGCCCCTCAGCTCATCTATCTTTAGCTTGGTGAGGCGTTCCGCCTCCGGGTTGCCGTCTAGCAACATGAGGCAGTCGGGGGTCAGATACTGGTAGATTAAGAGGCCGGCGGGGATCTCCCTAAATATATCGGCGGTGGCCTGCCAATAGGCTTTGAGTTCGTCCTCGGCCCAGTACTTCGCCACTAACGACTTTATGCGCTCAGCCAGGATCCTGTAGTGGCTGGCGTTGGCCTCCTTATTTTCGTATGCGTCTATGCCGACAGAGAAGGCCTCCGAGGCCACGTCTTCGCTCCCTCGCCCCGTGTACAGGACGAGAGGGATGCTCATCCTCCGCTTAACCTTGACCGCTAGCTCTATGCCGTTCATCGTCGGCATCGCATAGTCACAGACGATGCAGTCGTAGCTGAACTTCTCGAGCTTCTCCAGGGCCTCTTGGGGTGAGGATGCCGAGTCGACTGAGAAAGCCGGATCTTCCCTCTCAAGGAAGAGCTTGGTTAGGTAGAGCTGGTCCGGTTCGTCGTCCACGTGGAGAATCCGGATCAGGTCCCTTTGCCGGGATTGGTGAAGCCTCAGCAACCTCATCTAGTTCTATTTTGAGGATTTTGTTTAAATGTCTTATTGAAAGTATTTTGTGCTAATTTTGTTGATCGGCTTCTTATTGCGGCCTCAGCTTAACTCTGATCGCTCATCTGTTCGCCCTAATGCCTTTACATCATCGGCCGGTTAGTGTTTCTGGGCGACGGAATAAATAGGTATCGATCGATTTTCTCGGATTTTGAGCCCTTTTATCCCTATTTTAGCTAGGAGGTCTCCTTTTTCAGCGATTTAAGCCGAAACGTGGTCGCAACAATTATTTATCCATCGGAACTATTTTTCCTCCGACATCCATGAATCAGCTCGGTTCGAAGGCCCTCACAGCCACCCTTGCACAGCAGATAGCCCCCTTCATCATAATTACCGTAGTGGCGTGGTTCTTCCTCAAGGACATCGTCCTTGTCCTGGGGATAGGGGCCCTCGGGGCCCTTCTACTGACTTTTATCGAGTGGCTCGTCGCCCCCTCCCTGGTCTCCTCCCTCTTCCAGGTAAGGTGGATGGAGAGGGTGGACGACCCCGTCTTCTGGTCGATGGTCCACGGGGAGGCGGCCAAGGCAGGGGTGAAGGTGAGAAAGATAGGGATCATCGACAGCGACGTGCCCAACGCCTTCGCCTACTCCTCCCTCTCCTTCAAGCCCCAATTCGTGTACACCAAAGGGGTGCTGCAGAACCTGAGTTTCTACGAGGCGAGGGCTATGACGAGATACCTCATCGGGGCCGCGAAATCGGGCTTGCTCCCTACTGTCACGGCGCTTTCGGGCCTCCTGAGCATTCCCCCCAGGCTGGCATGGGGCTACGTCGGTGCCAAAGTAAAGGGCGAGAACCCAGGCTTTGGCGAGCGCGTCTCCGCGGCCCTGAGCTATATTCCATTCGCCCTCACCTACCCCCAGACGGTGATGGTCGGGAAGGTCCTTGCATTGAGTGGCGACGAGTTCTGCATCGAGGGTTCCTCGGCCCCTTCCGACTTCCTCAGCGCCCTCGTCAAGTCGGCGGAGAGCATATCAAGGTTACCCGCCGACCCGTTGCGCTCCCGGTGCGTATCCCTAAAGAGCCTCATGTTCCAAGACCCGACCGTGGCCGTAAGGGACGAGCCTGCCATGAGGCGTAGGATGGCGGACTGGGGGATCGACGTCCATAGCCTCACCCGAATCAACCACGATCCTCAAAAAGGGGACACGCAGATCCACGCGCTGGAGAAGTTCTGGCCCCAGCCTGGCCTTGTCGAGAGGATGGAGAGGGCCGTGGATTTTGCCCAAAAAAGAGGGGAGCCCATAAAGATGGGGCTGAGCTGGATCGCTTAGGGCTACTCTACTTTTATCTTGGACCCTCTACCCCTTCTCTCCTTCTTCTTGAATACCGTCTCGAGGATGCCGTTCCTGTAGGTAGACCTGGCAGAGGCCTCGTCTACCTCTGTGGGGAACTCAAGCTCCTTGTAGTACTTCCTGTCGGGCTTGTCGACGTTGATAGTGAGGGACCTCTCCGTGGCGAAGAGCTGTATGTCCTCCTTCTCAACGCCCGGAAGCTCCGCTATGACCTTGACGGTGTCGTCGTCCTCTATCACGTCTACTAGAGGCTCCCTCCTCTCCTGAAGGTCCAGTGGGGGCCTTCCCTCGCCGGAGACGCCAGGCTTGAGGTTCCCGAACTCCCGGATGATGGGCTTGCCGTCTGGCCCTATCTTGACTGAGTAGCCGTAGACGAATGGGCCGTACTCTCGTCTGATGGAGCCGTCAGGTAGCCTCCTCTCCCTCATCATCTCCTCGGGCATCGTCTCCTCCATGTCCTTGAGGCTCCTGGCGATCTCATTCTCCATCTCCTCCATCATCCTCTCGATGTCGGCGAAGAAGGGTCCACGCCTACCGAAGCGCTTGAACCATTCGTCCCAGAAAGACATCTTCCACCATCTTCTGAGAGCGAAAGACTACTTTTAAAGATATTCCAACTCGAACCCCTTAATAGCCTCAGCTGGGGCTATGATTCAGGGCGCCGTCGTTGACGATCCTGGTGGCTTACAGCGAGATAGCCCTGAAGAGCAGGTACGTCAGGAACAGGCTGGAGCGAATGCTCGCAGAGCACATAGTGTTCGTGCTCAGGAGGAAGGGCTTCGAAGACTTCCAGGTCCTCAGGAGGTTCGGTAGGCTATACGTCGAGGGCGTGCCCCAGGAAGCGGCGGCCCTCGTCGCCAAAGTCTTCGGGGTGGCCTCCGCAATGCCCGCCCATAGGACAGATTCATCCCTAGACTCCGTTATTGGTCTAATAGTCAAGGTCGCGGCGGACGCTATAAAGGGGGGGGAATCCTTCGCCGTTAGGCCCAAGGCGGTTGGCGAGCACCCCTATTCGAGCCGCGACCTGGCCGTCAAGGGGGGTTCTGCGGTGCTTGAGGCCCTCTCTGACAGGGAGGTCAGGGTCGACCTGGATGAGCCGGATGTCACTCTCTACGTAGAGGTCAGGGACAGGGACGCCTTCGTCTACACGAATATAATCCCGGGGGTTCTGGGCCTCCCATACGGCTCCCAGGGGAGGATGGTCTCCCTCTTCAGCGGGGGAATAGACAGCCCAGTAGCGGCCTGGCTGATGATGAAGAGGGGGGTCGCCGTCCTGCCCCTGCTGATGGACCAAAGGCCATGGGTTGGGGATGGCTACATAAAGAGGGCCAAAGACGCCTTCCGCTCCTTGAGGGAGTACGCCCCAGTCGCCGACTTCGATCTCTACGTCGCCCCGATGGGAGGGGTTATGGGCGCCATCATGGAGTCTCCTGAGCCCAGGTTCAGGTGCGTCCTCTGCAAGAGGGCCATGTACAGGATAGCCTCCGCGTTCGCAAGGGAGAAGAAAGCCAAGGGTATCATCACTGGGGAGAGCCTGGGGCAGGTGGCATCCCAGACACTAGACAACATCTATGTGCTCGACGAGGCAGCCGAAATGCCCGTGATAAGACCAGTCATCGGCCTTGACAAGGTCGAGATCGAGGAAGTCGCGAGGGGGATAGGCACGTACGAAGTCTCGGCGGTGAGGGTCGATGGTTGCAAAGTTGTGCCAGGAAAGCCTGCAACCAGATCGAGCACAGAAAAGATATACGGCCTAGAGGAGAGGCTCGACCTCAAGAGGCTCTGTCTGGAAGCAGCCGCAAGGATAGAGAAGCGGGTTTTCGGCTAGGTCCTCTTTGGATAAAAGATGAAATATCCCTGGGCGTTATTATCTGGGAGGAAACCGCCTTGTCCAAAATACCAGTGGACGCTTTCGCCGGGAGCGTTGACCTAGACTTCACGGAGGAGGAGGAGCACTGGAACGTCTACAGGCTCAGCGACGGGTCAACCCTGAAGGTTAAGCTTGTTCTCAGGGGCGTGAAGCGCCTCAAGAGGTACGAGCCCGACGGGAACCCGATATACGTCATCAACTCCATAAACGTGGTCAGGGCTGTGGATGTGCCAGAGGAGCTGAAGGCAAAGCCCAAGGAGTCAGAGCTGCCCCCAGTATGAGGGTGATCACCTTGAATCTGGAGCTGGTGGCCCACACCCCAGACGTGGAGACGCTAGTCGCCACAGCCATGCTCACGACGACCAGCGGGGCCAGACCATCAAACCTCTACCAGAGGCTCTTGGAGAATCCGGAGAAGGTGGAGGAGGTCGTAGGGAGGCTTGAGACCCAGCACGGCAGCATCCTGGAGCACAACAGGTTATGCTGGAGGGTTGAAGCGACGGAGACGGAGGTGCTGGAGACGCTCCTGAGATGCAGGTTCTTCTCCTTCACCAAGTTGGGGGGGTCCAGTTGGATCATGAGCGCCAACCTCAGGACGGTTGTCGAATATGCCCAGTCTTGCGAGGACGGGTTCGGCGAGGCCCTGGTCGAGTCCATCAAAGGCGTAGCACCCACGGTGTACGGCTTCATCAGGAGGCGGAGGGCTTGAAGGTTCAGCTCCTTAGCCACATCCCAACTGAGAGCATCCTAAAAAATTTCAGGGGGGAGGTCGATTCCGACGACGTTTCACAGCATCTATCGTTCACCTTCGCCATCGAAGGGATAAGCCGGGCATGCAGCCACCAGCTGGTCCGCCACCGCGTCGCCTCCTTCTCCCAGCAGAGCCAGAGGTACATAACGGTTAGGAGGCTTGCGGAGAGGGTCGTCATCCCCGGGACTATAAGGGAGAAGGCTGCGGCGAAGTTCAGGTCCTTCATAGAGGGGGCGAGCGAGGCATACCAAAGCCTCGTGGACGAGGGTATACCCAAGGAGGACGCTCGCTTCGTTCTCCCGAACGCCACAGAGACCAACCTCCTCATGACCATGGAGGGGAGGCCCCTGATGCACTTCTTCGGCCTCAGGTGCTGCAACAGGGCCCAGTGGGAGATAAGGGCTCTGGCCGACGAGATGCTCAGGCAGGTGAGAGAGGTCGAGCCAAAGGTTTTCGGTAAGGCGGGCCCCTACTGCTACCAGATAGGCTACTGCCCCGAGGGAAGGTTCTCCTGCGGGAGGATTGAGGAAGTCAGGGAAAAGTATGCCAACTTGCAATGAATCATCCTTACTAATCGATAAACCATAGCACCGATTGATTAACCTTTTAGTGTTCAGTAACGAATCTTACTCAAAGGCGGGGTAAGGCTTCTTGAGGGT
>CAYGAH010000027.1:0-4661 GCA_964347685.1 uncultured Candidatus Bathyarchaeia archaeon
CGTGGACGGAGAGGTGCTCCGCCCCTACTTCAACGCAGGCTGCCACGCCACGAGACCGGGGAGGGGGCTGCTCAGGGCCTGGAGGGATGTCTTCCTAAGGGTCTACGATGAGCCAGCCCTTCAAGAACTGTATCATGAAAACAGGGCCTACGAGGTCTTCGTCCACCAGGCCGTTTTCACTGGGGTCGTCCTGGTGGCCTGCTCCCGAGAAGAGATGCTGGAGCTTCCCCGGGGGTACAACTATCCTCTCCACCTGCATGGAGAGGACGTCACGGGGCATCGCCCTTCCAGCCTGGAGGAGCTTGTGACGATCCGCCACGAGGGCTTCTACGCCGACCCCGATTGGGCCGGGAAGATGCCGGCTGGGGAGCCCCTCAAGCGCTGGATCGCAGAACGACTACACCCGTAGCCGAACCTGGGAATTTAGTCGATGGGCCAAGAAACTGTCGATGAATGAGCCGTCAGATCGTCTCCATAAACTCCATGACTTTTGGGTCCCATTCCCTCGTCTCCAGATCCACCTCGGTCCCATTTTTTGTGCGCGTCGTCACGGTCACGTATCCGCCGCCCCCTTCAAAGCAGATCAGGCTGCCCGTCCTCTCAACCACCCTCAGGCCCATGCCCGCCTCTCCGAAGAACTCTGAGGCCATTTCGAGCACCTCCGAAGGCTTCAAGCTGGTCTTCTTCCCGTAGCGCAACCTATCCCCACGGACACCCTTGATAGCAGGATTTTTATCCCTTGCTTCCAAGGAGGCTGATTCTTCTAACTCTCAGGGGCGGTGGATGGGTATTAAAGGGGCGAAGCCGAGGTGATACCCGTGCCCAGGAACGTATCTCGGCTACTGATCGAGTCGCTGAAAATGAACGCGTACCTGTTGTTGATCGACCTGATCCTCCTGCCGATAGTCTCCTTTGTGCTCGGCGTCCGCTTGTCGATAACTATCGTCAGGGATTACCTCTCCTTGATCCTCTTCATAGAGTCAGGGGTCGTGTTGATCGTAGGGGGCATGATAGCCATGTCCTCGTCCCTCTCAGCCAGCAAGATAAGGGAGCACGTGCTCAGGTCCGAGGAGAGATGGTCCCCCGAGGAGTACATGAAGGGCTCTTCGAGGGCCAACCGGTACATCCTGGCTAGCGCCTTCCTCTTCATAGAGGCCCTGATGGCATCTATCCTGTCCGCTTGAAAGGTACAAATAAGAAAAGGGGGAATAGGGTCCTCGCTATCTTCTCCTCGCCATGGCGACGGCTATTATGCCAAGGACAATCGCTATGACTATGGCGGCGTATCCGACGTAGGTCGAAGTCGTTATGGAGCCCTGCAGCGCATCCACCTGGCTCTGAAGCTCGTTTATCATCTGAGATGTCTGCTGCTGGGTCGAGTTCACAGCGTTGTAGATGGGGGTCAACACGCTCTGCAGGGAGGAGACCTCCAGATCGGTTATGTACTTCCACTCGTTGCCCGCGGCCGCCTGCCTGTCCAGGATATAATAGTACGACGTGCCCGTGTTAGTCGGGGTCACGGTGAATTGGTAGAAGCCTGTCAGGTCCGTGACGGTCCTGTCCACCTGCATCGCAGAAGTCGTGTAAGTCTCGTTGTTCGTGGTCTCCATCAGAAGTATTTCTCTGTTGGGCAGTATGTTTCCGGTCGATGGCTCCGTGTAGGTGCCGAACAACGATGTCGACATCCCAAGCACGAAGGAGGGAATGGTGGGTGGAGGGGGCGGCCCCGCTGCCTGGTAGCCCGCCTTCTGCAGATATTCCTTGGCCCTTGCTAGGTCGTAGGGCCTCGCGGAGATCGCTTCGTTGTAGAAGGGCTGTGTCGGTAGCATGGCGGTCGCGCCAGGTCTCCCGAAACTGGCTAGCAGGTTGTCTATTATGAGCTGCCTAGGTACCGCATAGTCGAAGGCGATCCTGACGTACCTCGCGGCCTCAGCAGCCCTAGAGGGGTCTGCCTGGCCTAGGGGCGTGTCTACCCCTGTCCCGAATATCGGGTGGCGCATGTTGTAGCCTATCTCCTGCCTACCCGCACCCTCCTGGAGGACGACCTTCCCCCATGAAGGCTCTATCGAGGGTATGTCGACCTGCATCTGATAGTTGGGGTCCAGCATGTCCACCTGTGCGTTCTTGAGAGAAGCCAGGGCCGGGGTCTTGTCGGCTATGAACTTTATGTAATAGTCGTTTACCTGGAACAGCCCCCCGGATTCCAGGGCGGTCCTGTTCCAGTAGTCTTCGAATTTCTGGAGGTGTATCAGCTGGGTAACAGGGTCGAAGCTCACCCACTTGTACGGGCCTGTGCCCACGGGCCCGTTGTAGGATACTCCGTTTATCGTCGTCTCCCCTTGGCCCGTGTTGAAAACAGAAGTCGTCCATTCGGCGGGAGGTATATTCTCGAAGATGTGCTTGGGGATTATGTTGTTCGCGAAGGTGAGGAAGTAGGGGTCGAAGTAGCCGTATGGCTTCCCCTCGGCCAATACTGGAAGGCTGGCCTCTACGGTGTACTGGTCAACGGCAGTTATGCTGCCCTCCCTAGTCCCATTACCGAGAACCACCGACGTGCCGTCTGCGAAGGTGAAAGTGACGTTGTTCCCGTAGACGTCCTGATAGTACCCGACGAACTGGGATCCCGTTTCAGAGTTCATGAGGGCCCACAATGAGAAAAGGACGTCGTCGGCCGTGAAGTCGGCCCCATCGTGCCACTTGACACCAGTCCTGCAATTAAAGGTCCATTTGAAGCCGCCCTCGCTCGGCTCCCATGAGGTAAGGAGTGCTGGGATCGCCAGGTCTTCTAGGTCGGGAGACGTCTGGGCCATGCCGTTGAATATGACGCCGTTTATGATGGTGTCATACCAGGAGTTGGAGAGGGGAGGGATAAGCGACTCTATCTCGCCCGTTGACGAATAAACAGCTGAGGTCTTGCCGGTGAGGTACTCTGGGTAGGGCTGTGCGTTGGTGTACAACCACCAATCCCCCGCAAAGTCCAGTTGGGGAGCGACCACGAAAGGCCTGCTCTCGTAGTAGATCTGGGAGGAGGGCATGTCCTCGAAGAAGATCTCCTGCCATTCCTGTAAGACCTGGTTCTGTTCGGTTGGATCGGTCGAGGCGATGAACGTATCCAGAAGGGCGTTGCTGGTAGCGTTTTCCCAGAGTACGTAATTCTGCCCCTCGGGGGCGAAGAACCCTGGCGCTCCGTAGTAGAGCTGCCTGGGCTCAGGGATCAGTCCCGGGGTCCAGCCTACAAGCTGCATGTCAAATCCTCCCTCGTCCCATGTCCTGCCGACCCTTTCGGGGGGAGGCGTGAAAACTCGTTCAAAAACCCCGGCCCATCCTAGGAAAACCACTCTGGCGTCTATCCCTATCTGTCTCAGCGAGTTTGCGAATATTTGACCCCATTGGCGTCTCACCATGTTCGCGTTTCCAGGAGCTATTATGGTGACCTTGAACAGAAATTCTTCTTCTTGAGCCTCTGCAGTGCCCACGGGTATGATCGTGAGCATCAACAGAATGCACACATGTACCGTTATCAGCAGCGACTTATATTTACGCATATGTGACACTCAATCTTTTAGGGGTGTTCGGGATATTAATCGTTTTTGATTTTGGCATGGTTTCACAAAGGTTCATAAGTAAAGGTTTCGAGAAGTACAAGAACTCGGAAAACGTGACGGACGGATGGAGTCTGGCGGGTCCTTAGGTCAAAGGCTGAGATCGTTGACGGGTAGCCCCATGTTCGGCTACGTCGTTAGAAGATTACTGTACATGATACCTGTGTTTCTAGGAATCTCCATAATCAGCTTCATAACAATGTACGCGGCGGGTGACCCAATCAGCATAATCAAGATGGGGAGACCTACCATCGACAAAACGACCTTAGACGCACTGAGAACCTATTATGGCCTCGACAAACCGATACCCGTGCAGTACCTGAACTGGCTCTGGAACCTGCTGCACCTCAATTTCGGCAAGTCTCTCTACGGGGGAAGGCCCGTGAACATGTTGATAGGGAGCTGGCTCTGGGAGACCGCCAAGCTCCAGCTAATCTCGATCCTACTGGCCTTCGCCATCTCCATACCCATCGGGATAAATGCGGCGAAGAAGCCGTACTCGAAGCAGGACCTGACCGTAACATCGGTATCCCTTTTCGGGGTCTCGATGCCGACGTTCTGGCTCGGTCTCATACTAATAATAGTATTTTCGTTCTGGCTGGGGTGGCTGCCATCAGAGGGGGCGCACGGGGCCCCTTACCTCTGGTTCGGCAACCCTATACTGGACGAACTCGCACACCTGACTATGCCGGTCGTAGTCCTGGTCTACGTACAGCTCGCCCAGAACATCCGCCTGATAAGGGCGAACATGCTCGAGGTCCTCAGGTCTGACTACATCCTGGCGGCGAGAGCCAGCGGGCTGCCAGAACGCCAGATCATTTACAAGTACGCCCTTAGGAACGCCATCAGCCCCGTGATCACTTTCCTCGGGATCTCGTTGGGGGCGGTGATAGCCGGGGCGCCGATGACAGAGTACGTCTTCAACTGGCCGGGGCTGGGCCGCAGGTTTGTCGACGCAGCAACGAGGCTGGACTTCCCTGTGGTCATGGGGATAACCATGATAATAACCATCATGACCCTTGTGGCGAACCTGATAGTTGACATAAGCTACGTCTATCT
>CAYGAH010000028.1:0-3543 GCA_964347685.1 uncultured Candidatus Bathyarchaeia archaeon
GTGCATCTCCTGGGCCATGGAGCTGCACGAGAGGGGGATGCTAAGCAGGGAAGAGGCGGACGGCCTGGACCTCTCATGGGGCAACGGGGAGTCCATCCTTGCCCTCATCGAGAAGATCGCCTACAGGGAGGGCTTCGGGGACCTGCTCGCAGACGGCTCCCGTGCAGCGGCCGAGAAGCTGGGAAGGGGGCTTGAGCTGACCATGCAGGTGAAGGGCCTGGACATAATCATGGCCGATCCCCGGGGCCTGAAGGGCTTCGGCCTGGGTTACGCTGTGGCGAGCAGGGGAGGGGACCACCTGAGGAGCGAGCCATTCATAGAGCTCAGCGACGACCCGGCCAGGGGCCTTGAGATGTTCGGCGTCCCCGAGGCCACCCTCCGCCTCGCAGACAGGGGAAAGGGGAAGCTGGTCTCATACTTCGAGGACTGGTGCGCCGTCATCGACTCCCTTGAGCCCTGCAAGAACATAATGCAGAACATGGAGATCCTGACCTTCGACCGCGCCTCTGAGGTCATAGGGGCCTGCACGGGGCTGAGGCTGTCTCCTGCTGATGTACGCCTCGTCGGGGAGAGGATCGTGAACATCGAGCGCGCGTTCAACGCCAGGGAGGGAATGAGGAGGAGGGACGACACCCTACCAAGGAGGTTCAGGGAAGAGCCCCTGACGGAGGGGGCGAGCAGGGGGACCGTCTTCGATCAGGAGCCCATGCTTGACGAATACTATGCGGAAAGGGGCTGGGACCCCTACACCGGGATACCCGAGAGGGCTACCCTCGAGAGGCTGGGCCTCTCATACGCGGCCGACGAAATCGACTCCATCAC
Source organism: uncultured Candidatus Bathyarchaeia archaeon (assembly GCA_964347685.1). Classification (GTDB taxonomy): domain Archaea; phylum Thermoproteota; class Bathyarchaeia; order TCS64; family TCS64; genus CAYGAH01. The sequence goes on from CAYGAH010000028.1 coordinate 823, forward strand.
GAAAAGAGGTGAGTAGCTACTTTTCCCCACTCGGCTTCGAAAAGAGACTTGGGCTATAGTTTCAGCAGCTTGGCCGCGTTCCTCCATAGTATCTTTTCCTTTTCATCGTCGCTGATGTCGAGCCCCTCGATCCGCCCAACTGCCTTGGCGATGTCCTCTATCTGGTGGGGGTGGTCTGTGCCAAGCACCACCTTGTCGGCCCCGGAGAAGGCCAGGATGGACTTCAGGAGGTCCTGGTCGTATATGATGGAGTCCGTCCAGATCTCTTTGAGGTAAGTCGAGGGAGATTTGGATATGTTCACCTTGCACTCGGGGTATGCGTTGAAGCAGGTATCTATCCTCCCCCTGAGGTAGGGGAAGACCCCTCCGAGGTGGGAGGCGACAAGCTTGAGGCCCCCCAGGCGCCCCAGGACGCCGCTGAAGACTAGCCTCAGGACGAGGAGGGCGGTGTCGACTCCGAAGCCAAGCATGGGGACGAGCCTGTAGTCGCCCATGGCTGAGGAGTTTATTGGCGAAGTGGGGTGGATGAAGAGGGGGACGTCCAGCTTCACCGCCGTCTCGTATACGGGCATGAACTCCTCAGAGTCGAGGCTTCGGCCGGCCACGTTGGTCATAAGGGTCCCGCCCCTCAAGCCTAGGTCCCTCACGGCCCTCTCAAGCTCCTCGGCGGAGGCCTCGGGGTCCTGAAGGGGGAGCGCGGCCAGGGCGACGAACCTGTCGGGGTGCTCCTCTACTACCTCGCTGAAGCCGTCGTTCGCCATCCGGGCTAGCCTTATCCCCCTCTCCCGCTTCTCCCTCTCGACGCTCGGCGTGGTGAGGCTGAGGGCCTGCATCTCTATGCCGCACCCGTCCATGGCTTTCAGCCTTTCGTCGATGTTTACGTGGGGGCCGACCACTATGTTGTAGTCCCCCTCGTAATGGATGAGAAGCCTCCCCAGATCGTCCCTCCCGACCCTCGCGTACCCCCCGCCCCTGCCGAGTTCTTCGATGTAGGCCTTGGGGTAGAAGTGGTTGTGGAAGTCTATGTTCAAACCCGAATCCACTCCTTCAATTGGGACCCTGTATAAAAGCTGTATGGGCATGTATGGCTGCCCCATGCCCTCCGCTTGTTCAATATTCTTATTAAGGGATGAGTTCTCAACCTAAGAATCAGGGGTTTAATGATATGCCCATCTGCGAGATATGCGGCATGGAGGTCGTCGAGGTCCACGAGTGCTCCCAGTGCGAAGCCAAGTTCTGCGAAGAGTGCGGCGACGTGAAGCGCCACCTGTGCTACGACTGTCTCGGCTGGGACGACGAGGCCGAGGAAGACCTCTGGAAAGAGGAAGAAGCCTGGGACGAGGACGAGCCCCAATGAGGCCCGCCGCCCCCAAGAGCCCTCCAGCGCCAACCACCAGGAAGCTGGGCTGAAGGTTATTTTTATTTGAAATGGTTTGACAACGAAAAGGTGTTTATCTATCAATGTGATGATGGATAGGAGGACAAGCGTTGAAAACGGAGGCTAGGCGGGTCCACTTCAGCTTCGGCGACGCCTTTAGGCTCGGCTACGACTACGTGAAGAGGAGGCTCGACCGCTCAATGATAAACATGGCCTCCGTGGCTCTCGGCCTTGCCTTCCTTGTCACCCTCCTCCTCATGGACGCATTCTACCAGGCTTACGCCAAGACAGGGGGCGCCCGCCTTGGCGTCGAGACCTACCAGTACTGGCTCGTCTTCGTCGCCCTCATCGTCTCCGTCGTGGGGATAACCAACGCCATGCTGATAGCCGTCTACGAGCGGTACAAGGAGATAGGGACGATGAAGTGCCTTGGCGCACTGGACCGCCACATAGTCCTGCTTTTCCTGGTCGAGTCCTTCATCCAGGGGTTGGCGGGAGGGGCGGCGGGGCTGGTCCTGGGGGTTGTCGCCGCCCTGCTCTCGACGGGCTTCACCACGGGATTCGACATAATCCTGGATGTCCCGGCTACCGACCTTCTGGTGATAAGCGGCGGCTCCATAATCTTGGCTATGGCCCTGAGCATGGCGGCGACCATATACCCCGCCTACAGGGCGTCCAAATTAAACCCAGTGGAGGCTCTGAGCTATGAGCTTTGACACGATAATAGAACTTGAGAATCTGCACAGGCACTACAGGACCGGAGGAGTCACTGTAAAGGCGCTGGACGGCGTCGACCTAGACATAGGGAGGGGCGAGTACGTTTCAATAGTGGGCCCCTCTGGCTCTGGTAAGACCACCCTCTTCAACATGATCGGGGGCCTGGACAAGCCCACCCAGGGGAAGGTGTACATAGACGGAGTGGACATCTCCATGTTCGACGCCTACGAGCTCGCCTGGCTCAGGTGCAGGAAGATAGGCTACATATTCCAGACCTTCAACCTCATCCAGGTCCTATCCGCAATGGAGAACGTGGCCCTCCCGACGGTCTTCGCCGGGGTCCCCAGGAACGAGGGCGTGGAGAAGGCGGAGAAGCTGCTAGAGTCGGTGGGCCTCGGCGACAGGCTCCTCCACAGGCCCTCAGAGCTTTCTGCGGGGCAGCAGCAGAGGGTGGCCATCGCCAGGGCCATGGCGAACGACCCTGCGATCATCCTCGCCGACGAGCCTACTGGGAACCTGGACCTGAACACCGGAATGGAGATCATAGACCTCCTCCACGGGCTGAACAAGACCCGGGGCCTCACCCTGGTAGCGGCGACCCACGACCTCAAGATGATCAAGGCTAG
>CAYGAH010000029.1:0-2604 GCA_964347685.1 uncultured Candidatus Bathyarchaeia archaeon
GTTGCGACCCTCGTAGAGGGCAGGGGCGTCGGCACGATCCTCGTCTCCCTGCTGCTGATGTACTGCTACGACGTTGGATACGGGTCTGTGAGGCTCTACACCGAGGAGGACGACGAGAGGGGGAGGCACCTTCGCCGCTTCTACGAGAACATAGGATTCCAGCGCATCGGCTCTACGCCTGAGGAAGGCGTTGAGATGAGGCTCAAGCTTGAAGCGGCCAGGCTGAGGGATGTCTACACGAAGTACATAGAACCCGAAAGCGCTAGGTCTTACACTCCTCCCTTCCCTCCCTCTTAGAAGTAGCCCTAAAGGGGTCGGAGCCCTTCTTCGTGTCCCCTTCTCCCGTTGAAGATGGTGAGCAACCGGAGACGTTCCGGCTTTCCCCGGCAAATTTTTATGGGCATGGAGATTTAGGTCGTCCATGCTTTACTTCTCTTACGGCTCTTTCCTCGACTTCGAGACCCTGAGGGGGCACTGCCCGGGCGCCAGGTTCGTGGCGAGGGCCTTGCTTCCCAACTGGGAGGTCCAGTTCAACTTCATGTCAAGGACCTACGGAGGGGGCGTCACAGGAATAGAGCCAGCCGTGGGGAGGGTTGTCAGGGGAGTCGTCTACGACGTCTCACCCGAGGAGATGATGCGCCTAGACGAGGTAGAGGGGGTGCCCGAGGGGCTCTACTACAGGCAGACGTTGCTCGTGGTAGACGAGGAGGGGAAGCTCCTGAGGGCCGCTACCTACAGGACCACCAACCCCAGGGGGCCATTCATGCCCACCAGGAGGTACCTGGGTCTCATGGTCAAGGGTGCGAGGGAGCACGGGCTCGACCCCCAATACATAGAGGAGCTTGAGAGAACCCCGACGATAGACTGATGTCCTGAACCCATTCGATTAGATAGAGCATTGAAAAAATGGGGAGACTAGTAGCCGTTGTTGAAGTGGTCCAGTACGTCCTTTAGCATGAGCGCGTAGTCCCTGCACCATCCCCTCGGGTTGCTCCCTATCGGGTGGTCCATAAGGAACTCGTCGGCTTTGTATATGGCTTTCAGCACATCGCATGGGGCGCATGCGCCGTTGTGGACGTTGAGCTTCGCGGCTATCAGCTGGGCCGCCAGCATGCAGGTCGCGTCCTTGGCATTGGCGCTCCAAAGGATCGCGAGTGCCTCTTCCTTAGAGTATGTGGCTCCGCCGATCTCTATCTCTTCCACGGGCCAGTAGTCGGGGTGGTTCTTCCAGTATCCGGGGGTGCGGGGCTCGACGCAGGGGACCTCGCAGATGCAGACGGGGAGGTGGCAACCGTTGTTTTCGTAGTCTTCGTCGATCCAGTCAACTATCTTGAAGCAGAGGGCCTTTCCCTCCCCCCTGTAGACGATTGAGTAGGTGTGTTCCGTGTCGCCGTTGCTAAAGGGACCCCATTTAACGTCCTTCCCATCTATCTGGAGGAAGGAGTGGCCGTCGGGGGCGGGGAAGTGATCTCCCCAGTTCCAGTAGTCGGAGGGGTCTGTGGTGTAGTACTGGGCGTCGGCTGCAAGCCTGGCGTCTACGTCGTACCAGAACATCTCACTGGCCACGATGCGGTAGTACCTCCCCTTCATCAGAACGGGGGAGCAGACGGGGGTGCCTTCGCTGGGCACGTCGAAGCACCAGACAGGGGCCTCATCCGCATGGGCCACTGCAACTGAGCCGATCGGGAGCAAGGTGAGAAGAGTAAGCGTGACTGCGAGCACAAGTTTCAAGTTTTTTTGATAGATTCTCATAGCACTCGCGATGGATAAAACGCCAGTAAGATTTAACTATTATTGAATCTATGGCTTGGAGTTCCAAGAGTCAAGGCCCTGGTCATGACCGTTCATCGCACCATCCCAAGCCGACCTTCTTCGAAGATCCCATGGGTTACTGTAAACAAACGTGGATTTGTTTCTAGAAGAATCGTTTTAAGGTAACTAAACAATCCGGTGGACGGTGGTCCATGATGGAAGGGGAGAGCCCTAAGAGGAAAGACATCGACGGGAGGATCGACGAGCTGAACAGGATATTCGGCGAACTCCTGGCAGACGCTAGGGATTTCGCAGGGGACATGATCTCGGGAATCAACAGGACGTTCGTCGCGGGGGCCCTGGCGGTCCTCTTCGGAGTGCAGACCTCCTACTACAACAGACAATACATATTGCAGGGGGACATAGTCCCGCTGCTGCTCGCCGGGGCGCAGATCGTATCCGGGTTAATAATCGTCCTCCAGGGGTTCATTTTGAGGAAGAAGTATGCGAGGCTGTTCGAGCTGAAGAAGCGGTTGGACGGCTCCTAGGGGGAGGCGGAGGTGACCCCCCGGAGGGATGCGAGCCAGATAGCACTGGAGCTGCTCGACTGCATGGACGAGGGGGGGGAGGGCGACAAGGTGGGACCTGATAAAGGTGCTGGGCAACACGGAGCAGTTCAGGCACTGGGTCGATGACTTCCTCTTGAAGGACGGGCTGGTCCAGGAGCGGCCAGAGGGGAGGGTCACCTACTACACCAAGACGGGGAGGGGGGAGCTCTTCCACCAGCTCCTGAGGAACGGGAACGTGATGAGGTCCTTCCTCAGGGTGAGCGGAAAGAGGCTTAGAAGGGAG
>CAYGAH010000030.1:0-4759 GCA_964347685.1 uncultured Candidatus Bathyarchaeia archaeon
ACATGATCCAAGATGGAATGAGTTCCAAATAACCGGTTCTCAACGTCTGACGGAAAGGGGGTTCTAATGGGCAGCGAATCCTACTCGTTCGGCCGCCTCGAGACTGAGGACGACGTCGATAAGAACCTGGCTCTGATGAGGGAGGTCTTCGTCGGTGAGGGGGTGGACCTGATGACCAAGAGGCTGATAGATCGCCATCCACACGTGGATCCGAGGAACTTCTTCACCCTGAGGCACGGTGGGAGTATGGTCGCCAGCCTATGCCTCATCCCCCAGACTTGGAGCTTGGGCGGAGTCCCTCTGAAGGTGGCCGAGATGGGAATGGTCGCCACCCTCCCAGGGTACAGGAGGAGGGGGCTCCAGAGGCTCCTCGTGGATAATTTCCACAGAAGCATCGCTGAGGAGGGCTACGACCTCTCGGCCATAGAGGGGATCCCCTACTTCTACAGGCAGTTCGGGTACGAGTACGCCATCCCCCTGAAGGAGGAGGTAAGCATGAAATTGGATCAGATACCCGAATTCGAAGACAGCCATGAGGTAAGGCCCCTAACCCCTGAGGATATACCTCGAGCCATGCTGCTCCTGGCCGAGTCCCAGAGCAGGTTCCTCGTCCACAGCGTCAGGGAAGAGGCCGTCTGGAGGATGCAGGAGGAGACCCGTTGGTCGGGGGAGTGGCAATTCGACTCCTACGCGGTCGAGGATGGGGGCGAGGTCGTGGCCTACTTCAGGCTGAGCAGGAAGGAGGGGAGGCTCATCCTCTTAGAGGCATCGGACACCAACCATCCCACGGCCCGATCCATACTAAGCTTCTTGAAGGAGGAAGGGGAGAGGCAAGGGATGGAAACCCTGACAGCCACGATCAGCCATTCTCATCCCCTGACCGAGATGCTCTCATCCATGGGGGCCATCAAGAACAAGCCATACGCATGGCAGGTGAGGATAATCGACCACAAGAGGCTGTTCGACAGGCTGAAGCCCCTCCTTGAAAGCCGGCTGGCGGGGTCGCCCTATAGGCGGTTGAAGCAGGCCCTGACCTTCAACTTCTACAGATTCGGGATTCGGATGATGGTAGATGGGGGGAGCATAAATAAGATCAGGAGCGTCCGCCTCGAGAAGGGGGAGGGAAACGAGATTCGTTTCAACCCCTACGTCTTCCCACAGCTGTTGCTTGGGCACAGGAGCAGGGAGGAGCTTCAAGAGGCCTACCCGGACATGAGGGTCGACCGGGGGCACGAGCCCATCGTCGATGCCCTCTTCCCTAAGAAGCCTTCGTACATCCATCCCTGCTACTAGAACCCTATTTTTGCAGATTCACCTATTGGGTTCGATGACGACCTTGAGGGATTCGCCCGCCTCCTCGACGAGCTTGAAGCCCTTCCCCGTCTCTGCCAGCCCAAGCCTGTGTGTAACCATACCCCCAACCCCGACCCTGCCGCCCCTGATGAGTTCGAGGGCCACAACCAGGTCGGATGGGGAGGCAGCGTAGGATGTCGTGACAGTCAACTGCCTGCTCCAGACATCGTTGAGGTCCAAAGGGAGCTCAACCCCGGGCTGCGTGGGGGCGAAGAGGAGGATACTGCCCCCGTCATCCACGCTCCTGAAGGCCTGCCTTATGGCGGGGAGGACCGCGGTGCTCACTATCACTCTGTCTGCGAGTCTCCCATCGTTGGCTTCCCTGACGATGCTGGGGACCTCGTCCCTGGCGTCTATTGCCTGGTCGGCCCCGAAGCGCTCTGCGTACCTAAGCCTGTGCTCGTTCACGTCGGTAGCGAGGATGAGGGTGGCCCCCAGGCTCCTGGCCATCTGGATGTGGAGGAGCCCTGAGATCCCACTGCCCAGGACGAGGACGGTGTCCCCTGCTCGGACGCCCAGCCTGTTCTGCCCCCTGAGGACGCATCCGAGGGGTTCGATGAAGACGCCCTCCTCGTCCGTCATGCCCTCTGGGAGGAGGAATACGCCCCTGTCGACGTTTATGCTGGGGACGCGGGCGTACTCGGCGAATCCCCCGGGGTCGACGTTTGTGCTGTGGAGCGTCCTGCAGGCCGTGTGCTCCCCTCGGAGGCAGTGGCGGCAGGTGTTGCAGGGGACGTGGTGGGAGACGAAGACCCTGTCACCGACCTCGTACTTCTCGACGCCCTCCCCTAACTCAGAGACGACGCCCACGACCTCGTGGCCCAGCACCCTAGGCGCCTTCCTTATGCGGTACCACTCCATCACGTCACTGCCGCAGATGCCGCACATCGAAACCTTCAGGAGCAGCTCCCCCGGCTCGATTCTAGGAGTGGAGACCTCTTCCAGCCTGATGTCTTCGTTCCTGTAGTAAACAGCCGCGCGCATTGCTCTCCCTATCCGAGATGCTCCCTCGAAATTTTAAAATGATGGGTCAAGAGCTGAAAAACCGAAGCGGGCCCGAGCCTCGGATGAAAGGAGTTAATAGACGTTAGAAGCTTTAGAACTCTAGGTGTTTGTTCCATGGAGTGGGGTATGAAGAACAGGCTTTCTCGAATCATCAAGCCCGGGACAGGGCATTCACTGATCCTCCCAATAGACCACGGCTACTTCCTCGGGCCCACAAGGAGGCTTGAGGACCCTTGGAATACGGTGGAGCCGCTTCTGCCGTACACCGACGCCCTCATGCTCACAAGGGGGATCCTCCGTTCCTCGATGGACCCCAGGATCGACACCCCCATAGTCCTCAGGGTCTCTGGGGGCTCGAGCATCCTGAGCGAGGACCTATCTAACGAGACCATAACCACCTCCGTGGTCGAGGCCTTGAGGCTGAACGCCTCAGCAGTCTCCCTTTCCATCTTCGTGGGCTCCCCCCACGAGCACCAGAGCCTCTCCAACCTGGCGAGCCTCGTGGACGATTGCGAGGACTTCGGAATCCCCGTACTCGCAGTCACGGCCGTTGGCAGGGAGCTTGAGAAGAGGGACGCCCGCTACCTCTCCCTCTGCTGCCGCATCGCTGCTGAGCTGGGCGCAAGGTTCGTGAAGACCTACTACTGCGAGGGCTTCGAGAAGGTTGTGGAGGGGTGCCCAGTGCCCGTGCTCATAGCCGGAGGGCCCAAGATGGACACTGAGCTGGACGCCCTTCAGACCGCCCACGAAGCCTTGCAGGCGGGCGCCGTGGGGGTGGTGATGGGCAGGAACATCTGGCAGAACGACCACGCAGTCGCCATGATCAGGGCAGTGAGGGCCGTCATCCACGAGGGCGCGACCCCAGAGGAAGCTCATGACCTATACAACAAGTTAAAAGCCGACGGCTAGTCCTTCAATGGGCTTCCCTTAATCGAATCGACTGCCCAAAACTCGAGTAGTAAAAATTGGGGAGTAATTCCGCTTCTTATTCTCTACATGTTTTCAGGGTCATTTAGGTGCCCAGTAGCACCTCTTTGGGGAGTAGACCTTCCCCTCCTTCTTCAGCACCTGGATCGCCTTGGAGACCTCCTTGCTATCGATGCCTAAAGCCTTGGCGACATCTCCTGGTCGGACGGGCTTCCCCGCCTCCTTCATGGCCTTGAGGACGGCTTCAGCGTTTTCACTCATTTTCATCACTCCGATGTTTTGCCCTAGTTTGTATGGAGACTGTTGAAAATATTTCTATTAATACTTCCGATAAAAATTGGAAACTTACTCCATTGTAATAATGGGGAAAGCGGATAAACTCGCTATCATACCGTGTGTGAGCGTTAGTCTTGGGCCTTGGACGCCTCCTCCTTCTTCGTCCTCGCTAGTTTGAGGACGATGCCCATACCCGGCTTTACCTCGTCTATGGGCTTCACCTCCACCAGCTTCGCTTTCTCAGTCGCACTTAGGGCCCCCTCGCCCCTCTCGGTCCGGACTATCACTGTCGACCAGCCGTCGGGAGAGCCCACGTTGCCCACGGAGATGTCGGAGAACTCTGAGGCGAAGTCGTCGCAACGGGTGCAGCAGGGGCGGACCAGCTTCTTCACGTTCTTGAGCCTAGTCTCGTGGACTACCTCTTCCCCCTGGTGGGCTATTAACTTGCCGCTCTTTATCTCGAACTTGGTCACCTTGGAGGGGTCCACCCCAACCCCTTTGAGGTATTCCATGAAGCTCTCGTAGTCGAAGGTCTCCATGCAGAACAGCCCGACGTTGAGGTAGACGGCCTTGGACATCCTGCCCTGGTAGAAGTCGCCTTGCTCCACCCTCCTCAGGCCCCTAATCTGGCATGGGGTCCCCACCACCACAATGTTGGACTTGTCGTACTCTATGACCGCGGAGGCGACCCCGATGAGGGTGGGGCTGGGGGTGTACTTGGTGCCGGCGGCGTCGACCACCTCCCCTTCGTTCAGTGCCACGACCGGCTTAGGGGCCCAGGGCTTTCCCTCCTCCAGCCCAGCCACGACGGCGCATTCCCCCCCGTCTTCCAGGAACTGTGCGAGGATGGATGTGACGGCCCCCCCGTCTTGGGAACGCCCGTGGATGTCTTCGCTTGTGGTCCTCACGGCGTATACCCCCATGTTGACGCCTATCTCAGCCTCTTCCTCTTTCCGGCTCCTGCCGAAGACCCTCCTCTCCATCTCCTCCACGTCGAAGTCTGTCCTGGGGCAGTTGTTGTAGCACATGCCGCAGGCTATGCACTGGCCCACAAGCTTGGGCACTCCCCCGACCAGATCGATCGCGTCCACCGGGCAGACGGATGCGCACGTGCCGCAGCCCACGCAGAGGTCCTTCCTGACGACCTCGGCTAGGAGGTGCCCGTATATCTTAGGTCTCTTACTCAATGCTCATCTTC
>CAYGAH010000031.1:0-8194 GCA_964347685.1 uncultured Candidatus Bathyarchaeia archaeon
GGGGAGAGGAAGATAGACACCCTGGGGCGCCCCCTCAGGTGGGCCTTCGACGCCCCCCAGCTCTTGGTAGTCCCCAGGGCGGGGCAGCAGGCCAACGCCTACTACCACAGGGACTCGAACAGCCTCCAGTTCTTCCACTTTCCCTCCCCCTTAGACGAGAAAAAGACCGTGTACACCTGCCTCTCAAGGGACATAGTCTCCCACGAGACTGGCCACGCCATAGTCGACGGGATAGCCCCAGACCTCCTCGACGCTTGCACCCCCCAGTCCCTCGCGATCCACGAGGCAATAGCGGACCTCACCGCCCTCCTCATGGCCTTCGAAAGCCACAACCTGAGGGAGTCGGTCCTCAAGAAGACGGGGGGAAAGCTGGAGAGTACCTCGGAGTTCTGCTCAATAGCCGAGGAGTTCGGCTCCGAGCTGTTGAGGGTGAGGAGGGGCCTCAGGACTCTCTACAACGAGAAGAACCTGGACCCAGAAGACATCGAGAACTGCGTCACTATGCACGAGCCCCACGCCCTCAGCGAGGTCCTCAGCGGAGCCCTTTACAGGGTCATGATAAAGATCCACGAGGGCCTCAAGGAGGAGCTCGCTGAGGACCCAAAGTATTCACAGCGGAAAGACCCGTTTTTCTCGGCGTCAGGGGAGGCCCTGGGCGTGGGGGCAAGGAGGTTCAGGCGCATGATATTCAGGGCCCTAGACTACATGCCCCCAGGGGAGGCATCCTTCGCCGATTACGGGAGGGCCATAATGGCCGTAGACATGGTCGCCTACCCGGGGGACGACAGGATGAGGAAATGGGTCACCGAGGAGTTCGTGAGGAGGCGAATAGTGACCGACGGAGCAGCCCTCGAGGCCGAGACAGGTCTGGGGGAGGAGGGCGTGATACCCAACGTATCGAACCTACATGGGAGCGACTGGGCTGCCTACGAGTTCGCAAACAGGAACAGGGGCCTCCTCTTCATCCCAGGGGGCGTACAATTCACAGTCCGCCCAAGGCTCTTCGCAAGGAAGAAGTACGACAAGGACACAGAGGTCTGCGAGTGCATATTCAAGGTCGCATGGGACCACGTGGAAAAGAACCCAATCGGCTTCGACTTCCCAGAGAGACGCAGGATCACCGTGGGCACAACCCTTGCCATGAGGTGGGACACGGGCCAGATACTCGCCCGCCTCACAAACGCCCCACCCCCAGAAACGGGCGAGGAAGGAGAGGAGGAGGAGCCGCGAGCCTTCGCAAGGGAGGAGTACGGAGAGCAGTTCGAGGCCCGCAACGATTTCCTACGGTACCTCGCGGACGAGGGGCTCCTGAGGCTGGGAAGCAGCGCTATCGGCCCCGACGGGAGGCCCCTCCTCTCGGCAATACAGGCTGAGGAGATAGGTGGGGTGATGCGAGCCAGGGGGACTGGGAAGATGCTCCACATGATAGGGGAGTGGGGGGAGGGATAGGCGGTGGAGAGGCTGCGCATAAGGGCCTACAACGTCCAGTTCGGGGACGCCATCCTGGTCTCCTTCCCCGACAAGGACGAGAAAGGCCAGCCAAAGACCCGCCACATGCTGATAGACGTAGGGAACGTCCTGAGCACGACCAAGGGAGGAGCGGACGACCTCTTCAGACCCGTCGTGGAGGACGTCCTGGAGGTGCTCGGCGGCGAGCCCCTAGACCTCTACGTCATGACCCACGAGCACCTCGACCACGTCCAGGGGCTCCCCTACGCGGAGGAGAAGTGCTACACGGGCTCTGACGACCAGCTATGCAAGGAGCTGAAGACCCGGTTCGCCTGGCTGACCGCCTCGGCCGAGGAGGGCTACTACGAGAGGCACGACAAGGCGAGGAAGAAGCGCCTAGCACTGATGGAGGCCTACGGCAGGATAGACAGGTACATGAAAGCTTACAGGAAGTCCGGGGAGCCCATACCCCCGGCGGTGGAGGCCCTCTGGCTGAACAACAACCCATCGAAGACAGGGGACTGCGTGAAATACCTCAGGGGCCTGACAGAGAACACATCCTACGTTCACAGGTGTTTCGACCCCGAAGGCAGGCACCCCTTCAGGGAGGCCAAGATCAAGGTCTGGGCCCCCGAGGAGGACACATCCGTCTACTACGGAAGGTCCGGCCCCCTCGCCATGGGCCTAGAGGTCACCGAGCCGCCAAAGGGTAGCAGGGAGTGGCCCACCCTCACCCCCCTGAAGCCCCCTCCTGGGGTGGACGCGGGCGCCTTCTACAAACTGGTGGAGATGCGCCGGGGCCACGTCGAGAACCTCCTAATGATCGACAAGGCGGCAAACAACACGAGCGTAGTTTTCTGCCTCGAGTGGAGGGGCCTGAGGTTCCTCTTCACCGGCGACGCCGAGGAGCGCAGCTGGAGGACCATGGCTGGCCAGGGGGTCCTCGAGCCCGTGCATTTCCTTAAGGTGAGCCACCACGGGAGCCAAAACGGGACACCGGAGAAGGAGCTACTGGAGAACGTCCTGCCAACGAACCCGACGGACGGAAAAAGGAGGTGCGCCCTCGTCTCCACGAGGAAGGGGGTCTACAACAACGTTCCCGACGACGACACTCTGAGGCTGCTGGGAGATCGCTGCGAGAGCCTCTGCGAGGTCCACAGGCTCTCCTCGGACGGCGGGTACGTGGACATATACTTCGACGAGGGGGGATACGTCGAGACGAGGCGACAGGACGGCCCAGACTGCGTCCAGAACGCATGAAAGTTTACGGTTTAGGAGCCGACCGGGTCAGAGGGCCCCGGTGTTCCTCGGTTCCTGGATGAAGAATGCGGGCAGAAGGGATACCCCGGTTACGGCCGCGATGTACGTGAACCCCCAGTTGAAGCCGTAGAGCTCTATGACGTACCCGAAGATTATACTGGAGAACGAGGCTATCGTGAACCCGATTGTGAAGTAGAGCCCGAATATCTTGTCCAGCTGGCTGCGCTCAACGCTGTCCGACAGGACGCTCTGGACGATGACGGTCTGTACCATGAACCCTATGACGAACAGGAGCACCGCAAGCGCCCAATACCCGGTGAGGTAGTTGAGGAGGAGGTAGCCCGCGATGCTCGCCACCATTATGCCTATTATTAGGGGCTTCCTGTTCATCCGGTCCGACAGGTACCCCCAGAAGAAGGGGCCCAGGACCCCTCCGAGGAGCATTATCGAGTATAGGACGCCGCTTTTCTCAGAGGTGAAACCGAGCACGTCTATGAAGTACAGCGGAAGGAAGGTCCTCACCCCCATCCTGAAGGCCATGACGCTGCGCAGAAGGCTGATTGAGAGAACGTTCCTGTTCTTGAGAGACTCCCCGAGCCTTGACCAGTTCAAAGCGTCCTCTGTCGTTTTTTCGACAGATCCGACCCCCCTGACGAACAATATCAGCGCGACGGAGAGCATTAGGGCGGGGACCGAAAGGATGCCTAGGGCCGACCTCCAGCCCATAAGGGTCAAGAGGTAGGCGGCTATCAGGGGCGTGAAAGAGAACGCGAGGGAGGGAACCGCCTGGTTCAGGCCGAGCATCCTGCCCCTCCTGGAGGTCTCGGTGCCAGCTGAGATGATCGAGGCCCCCACTGGGTGCTGAGTGCTGCTCCCAACGCCAGCCAGAACTGTGAACCCCAAGAACTGGAGGAAGCCGCGGCTCAGGGCCGCCAGCATGTTCATCACTGAGTTGACGAGGTTCCCGACACCGACTATGACCCTGCCGCTGAACCAGCGCCTGAGGAAGCCTACGAACATCTGGGGGAACCCCGCCGCGAAGGTCGCGGCCGACCTTATGAGCCCCAGCTGCGAGTACGATAGGCTGAACTCGTCCATTATGTCAGGGTAGAGCATGGGCATCGCCCCGCTTATGACATGGTTCAACATGTGGAGCAGGATCACAGACCAAACCAGGGGCGAAGACGGCGTCTCTTCTTCACTCTCTGAACCGCTCATGAATCCCACTTGTGAACAGAGAGAAACCACATCAGCCACTTATATCAGTAACGATACGGGGCTCGAATCCCCGCGGCTCCATTACAGCTCAACCTATTTCATAGAGGGGGCCGATACGCCTTCGCCCTCAACATAGCTTACACGTTAAGGAAGCCAGAAAGAGTCACTCCAGGGGGTGGACGACGTACCTGCAGACCTCGTCCCCGAATCCTATCGCCTCCTCAAGCTCCACCCTGACGGGCCCCTTGAGCAGGGTCTCGAAGATCGTCCTCACCCACCCCCTGGAGCAGTAGCAGAAGGTGCCAGTGAGCCTCACCACCCCGCCCCTCACCAGGGGGCACCCGCATTCCCTGCATGTGCACCGGATGGTCTCTCCCTCCCTGGCCCATGCGCCGCACCACGATATCTCCTCGTTGGCCCTCCTGAGTATCTCCCCCTCCTCTTCCTCCTCCTCGGCGATCCTCCTAGCTATGTCGATCGCGGGGCCGTAAAGCTCCTCACGGGCGCAGGTCTCCCCGCAGAGCTCCATTATCTCCTTCCTCGTCTCCAGGTCGACCCGGTCGAGGCCCCCCAGGATCGAGTTGATCATGTCGCCGGCGAACTTGAGAAGCGTCGCATTCTTCTCGGGTTCTTCTTGCATGAAGCCCATCCCACCCTGCAACGAGTGGCACTTCTTCGTAGGCTCCTATGCCTGTAAAAGGGTTGCCTTAGGATCATCGGCGGCCCGATGCGTACCGCGTTCGGATAGAATCGCCTGTTCGCCATTTTGATAACGCCTTATATTCCCTTGATCCGGATGATTGGGCAGATAAGGAGTCAGGGTGGTCTGCCATGTTCGAGGGGCTTTTCCCCAGTTTCCTGATAACCTTCAGGGAGGCCCTTGAGGCCGCTCTGATAATCGCGATCATGATCTCCTACTCCAAGAGGGTCGGCAGGGGGGAGATGAACACCTACGTTTATGTGGGGTCAGCGGGTGCCGTCCTCGCAAGCCTCCTCCTGGGGTTCGCCGTCCAGCTGGCATACGGGGAGCTGGAGGGGGTATCGGAGCAGCTCTTCGAGGGCGGCGCGTCCCTCACCGCCGTGGTCGTCCTCACATACATGATATTCTGGATGGCTAGGCGATCTGCGGGGATAAGGGAGGAGCTCGAGGAGAGGATGGGGGCCGCCCTGACGAGGGGGGAGCTATACGGGGTTTCCCTCCTCGCGTTCGTGTCCGTCTTCAGGGAGGGCCTCGAGACCGTCCTCTTCCTGACCTCCACATTCCTCCTGGACCCTCCGGGGGCCCTCCTCGGCGCCGCCCTGGGAGCCGCCTCAATATTGGCGGTCATGGTGCTCCTCGTGAGGGGGATCTACAGCATGGACCTGGGGAGGTTCTTCAGGGTCACGAGCGTCCTCCTGATAGTCTTCGCGGCCGGCCTCGCGGGCTACGGCACCCACGAACTCATGGAGGCCGGGGAGGGACTGGGGGTTGACTTCGGCTTCCTGGGGCAGCACGCATACGACATCAACCCTCCCACGAATCCGGACGGGAGCTACCCGCCCCTCCATGAGAACGGGGCCGTGGGCTCCGTATTCAAGGCCCTTGTGGGATACGACGGGAACCCCGAGTGGCTCAGGGTCATCGTTTACCTGGGCTACTGGGCCACTGTGGGCTCGTACGTTTTGAGAACATACAGAAGGGAGCGGGGAGCTCAGCCTACAACCGTAGAGCCGTGAAGGGGCTTGAGCTAAGGAATGCTCGTCCTTGAAGCAAAATCGCTCATCGATTGGGTCACTACGCTTACCCTCTCCTTTTCCTGAGGAAGAAGACGGACGCAGCGATAGCCGCGACGATCGAGGCGTAGAGCCCCATGTTCCCTATGCAGTTGACCCCCTCGCTGAAGGCCTGGCTCGTGAATCCCGGCGAGGAAACCTTGGCCCTCACCTCCATCATTGGAAGAAGGCTGGGTAGGGAAACTACGTAGTTTCCGGCGCCTATGTATTCTGCTTCCACCCCGTTCACGACCACCCCGGCGTTCATAACAGGGGTGTCGTCGGATTCGTAATACGCCCTGAAGACTGCCTCGACCCTCCCCGGGGTGATTGCCCGGATGCTCCTTTCCACCACCATCCTGTCGAAGGTGCAGGACGCTTCATTTGACTCGAAGCAGGTTATCCCATGCCTCCCGTCATCTATGGATGCGACCTCGTATGTGTACCTCCCTGGTGAGTTTTTTATCAGGGCGTCGCTGAGCCTGACCTCACCCTCGAAGGGCTCCCCGTCGTAGGAGTACCGGGCCGTCATGGTGGGCTTCGCTTCTGTGCCTACCTCGAACCTGTGGGGGAACGCGATGTCGATGTCCACCCTGTCCCAGACCACTGTGAGGACGTTGGACCTGAAGCAGTCGATCCCGTAGAGCCTTTCCTCCCCCACCACGTCTACGACGGCGTACCTGACGGCCCCAACGTCGTCCAACTGCGTCACGGTGGAGTTCAGCAAGACGCCCCCGACGCCCTCGAGGGGCTCCCCGTCGTACTCGTAGAAGCCCCTCCACCCTATCTTAGCCTCCTCTCCGACGTCTATCCTATCGTCATCCGCAGAGAGCTCGAAATCCATCCTGTCCCAGACAACCTCAACGGTGTTCGAGGAGAATGCTTCGATGGCGTAGATCAGGTCGTCCACGTCCCCCACTCCGAGCTCCCTGCCCCGGGCCTCCTCGTAGGAGAGCCTGTTTGTGTTAAGCCTGACGCCCCCTGTGAAGGGCTGGGAGTCGTATGCGTATGTCCCCGACCATGATATGCTCGCCTCCTCCCCTACGTTTATCCTTGTGTCGTTGGCCTCTATGCTGAGGTCTACCCTGTCGAAGACGACGGATACGCTGTTGCAGTCGAAGCTGCTTATGTTGTAGACGGGGTCCTCTATCTTCTCCACCGTGTATGTGTACTTCCCCACCTCGTCCTTCCTCAGTGAGTCGTTGAATATCAGGTTCCCATTGAACTCCTGCTTGTCGGACTCGTAGCGGGCTATCCAGGTTACCCCCGCCTCTGAGCCCACGTCAACCCTACCGTCCTCGGCGAAGAGGGTTATCTTCACCTTGTCCCAGACCACCTCCAGGGGGTCGCCGTAGAAGTCGGTGACGGCGCCCTCGTTGTCCACCAAGTCCACGACGGCGTAGACGTGGCTGCCCGGCTCCGAGTAACTGAACTTGGTGTTGTTGAGGATCACCCTTCCGCCGAAGGGGGTGCCGTCGTAGAAGTACCTCGCCCATACCTTCACGTCCGCAGTGGTGCCAACGTCCACCCTGGGCCTGCAGTAAAGGTCTACCTGTATTATGTCGAAGATGCAGTAGGGGTCGTCCACGAGCTGATCGAAGGGGACCTCCGCCCCGCCGTAGACTATCCTGTCCACCGACCAATCCTTCCTGCCTCGGCTGTAGGAGGTGTCTGTGAAGAGCACCACCCCCACTGAGTCCGAGACATGGGGCACCCCGTTCACGTAGACCGTCGCGCCCACCACGGGCGACCCCCCAGGCTCCCAGAACATGTGGAACCCCACCGACAGGGGAGCCCCCACGTCCACCCTTACATCACGAACGTACGCCCAGTCGATGATGACCCTCGGCCCCTTGGCCCCTGCCGGGAGGGGAGCCCGCGCCATCAAGATCAGAGAGATCGATAGTGTGAAGTAGAGAAGGAGAGACGATCTGGGCCCCTTCCCCTTTCCCATCTTAGACCTGTCCCTGCGTTCCCAATGAAAACGGCTCTCGACCCCATCAATAACCCCGCGACGGCATAAAAACTTCAGAGAACCGTGATCCGTATCACCGACAAGTATCCCCCATCCCCTCTGGGGGTCCGACCCATGCGCAAAGATCGGTTATCCGGCCTCCCGGTAACACGGCGGAGCCTGAGCGGGGCCATCTAATGGGTGTCTCAGACGGATTCGGAGAAAAGAAGGGAGGGATTCGACCAGCTGGGCTCTGAACCCAGAATCCGGTACGGGGACGGATCCCGCTCGATTGCGGCTTCAGGGGGAAGTTGCGGGAAATATTTTGGGTGAGGAACCCTCAAAGCCTTACAGTTTCTTCAGGGCCTGGGCGCCCTTGACGATTTCCCTGGCCGCCCTCTGGAATACCTCCAGGTCGAACCCCCACTCGAAGACCCTCACCCCCTTCTCGTACCACCTCAACGCTGTCTCGGCGTCTCCGAATATGTCCCTAACGGCTATCCCCCTCGGCCTGCAGAGGGAGATGAGCTTCTCAACGGCTTTGACTACCTCGGGGTTCCC
>CAYGAH010000032.1:0-35015 GCA_964347685.1 uncultured Candidatus Bathyarchaeia archaeon
GATCGCGTCCACCGGGCAGACGGATGCGCACGTGCCGCAGCCCACGCAGAGGTCCTTCCTGACGACCTCGGCTAGGAGGTGCCCGTATATCTTAGGTCTCTTACTCAATGCTCATCTTCACCTTTCAACTCATCGAGGTACTAAGGTTTAGTTCCCCTGTTCTATTCCTTCTTCCATGCATCGAATTAAAATGTTGAGTCTGAAGGCTCGGTTTCAGGCTAAAAAGACTCGCGTCACACCCGTCGGTGCGGAACCTTCCTCACCCATGCTACTGCATATAATTTAAACCCAAAAGCCCTCTATCTTTCTAGGTGTTCAAAACATGGTGAGAATAGGTTTTCTCAAGCTCGGCAACATAGCCACCGCCCCGATGATCGAGCTGCTCCTAGACGAGAGGGCTGAGCGGGAGGACATGGAAGTTAGGGTCCTATCGTCCGGCGCCAACATGGGGGCTAAACAGTCCGAGGACGTAGCAAAATCAATGATGGCCCTAAAACCTGACCTCGTCTTCGTAGTGAGCCCCAACGCGAGCACGAAGGGGCCGACCAAGGCGAGGGAGGTCCTAGCGGAGGCGGGGCTCCCCGTGGTCGTGGTTTCAGATGGGCCCAAGAAGCTGCTGGATGAACTCGGAGAGAAGGGGATGGGCGGTATCATCGTAGAGGCAGACTCTATGATAGGCGCCCGCAGGGAGTTCCTCGACCCCATAGAGATGGCGGTGTTCAACGCAGATACCATGAAGGTCCTCTCAGTGACTGGCGTCTACAACGTCGTGTACGAGGCCGTCGACGGCCTCATCGGGGAGCTGAAGGCGGGGAAGAATCCAGAGTTGCCCCTCCTCAACGTCTCCAGGGAGAAGGCCGTAAAGGCGGCAGGATTCTCAAACCCCTACGCCGAGGCGAAGGCGGCCGCAGCCTACGAGATGGCCAAGAGGGTCGCGAGCATAACCACCGATGCCTGCTTCAAGGAGAAGGAATGGGAAGTCTACACAGCCATGTGCGCCTCAGCCCACGAGCTGATGAGGTCGGCGGCGATCCTGGCTGACGAGGCTAGGGAGATAGAGAAGTACGGCGATAGCGTCCTAAGGAAGCCCCACTACGACGACGGCTCGGTGCTGAAGAAGAGGAAGCTGATAGAGAAGCCGAAGTAGGCCCTCTCGGCCTAATAACCTTCTTTGCTGCTTATTTTTCAATGAGGATCGCTTCAAGAATCCCCGTGTGGTTTTAGAGTGTACATAGTCAAAGTTTTTATTGATTCGGATTTCTTTTACTTGATTCGAAGCCCAGGGATTACGTGAAAAAGGTTGATGCTTGACGCCCTCTTCTACCCGGAGTCGGTGGCCGTCATAGGCGCATCCAGGACGCCTGGGAAGGTAGGCTATGTTCTCACGAAGAACATGATCGACTCGGGCTACGAAGGCGCAATCTACCCCATCAACCCAAACGCAGACGAAGTGCTAGGCCTGAGATGCTACGCCTCGGTTCTGGACGTCTCAGAAGAGATAGACCTCGCCGTCGTAGCCATCCCGGCTGAATACGTCCTTCAGGTGGCTGAGGAGTGCGGGAGGAAGGGCGTCAAGGCCCTCGTGGTAATCTCGGCCGGGTTCAAGGAGACCGGCCACGAGGGGGCCGTGCTTGAGAAGAAGCTGGCGGAGATAGGCGAGAAATACGGGATGAGGATACAGGGGCCCAACTGCCTCGGGCTGATCAACACCTCCACCCCCCTAAACCTGACCTTCGCATCTGCGATGCCAAAGAAGGGAAAGATAGGCTTCATCTCCCAGAGCGGAGCCCTGGGGACCGCCGTCCTAGACTGGGTGATAAAGGAGAACATAGGATTCCACACCTTCATCAGCCTAGGGAACAAGGCCGACCTGGACGAGGTCGACTTCATCGAGGCGATGGCCGAGGAAGAGGACATAGGGGTCATCCTCCTCTACCTTGAGTCCATAGAGAGGGGAAGGAAGTTCGTGGAAATCTCCTCGAGGGTCGTGAAGAAGAAGCCCATCGTAGTGGTCAAGGGGGGCACTTCAACAGCGGGCGCCAGAGCCGCCGGGAGCCACACGGGTGCACTGGTGGGGAGCTTCGTGGCTTACAAGACTGCCTTCGACAAGGCGGGAGTCATAATGGCCGAAAGCGTCGAGGAGCTCTTCGACTACGCCGTAGCCTTCACGGAGCAGCCCCTGCCCGGTGAAGAGGGGATAGCTATAGTGACCAACGCCGGGGGCCCAGGCATCCTGGCTACGGACCTCAGCGAGAAACTCGGACTAAATATTGCCAGCCTGGGAAGCGAGACTCGGAACGAACTTATGGAAAAGCTCCCTACCGCGGCGGCCACTGGCAACCCTGTGGATGTCCTCGGTGACGCAAGGGCAGACCGCTACAGGTTCGCAGTCG
This sequence comes from uncultured Candidatus Bathyarchaeia archaeon, assembly GCA_964347685.1. Lineage (GTDB taxonomy): Archaea > Thermoproteota > Bathyarchaeia > TCS64 > TCS64 > CAYGAH01. Next base: position 2,394 of record CAYGAH010000032.1, read on the forward strand.
AAGAGGTGCTCAAGGACGACAGTGTCAACTCCGTGGTCGTCCTCCTCACCCCGCAGGCCATGACCGAGAGCATGGAGACGGCTAGGAGCCTTGTAGAGATCCAGAAGGACGCTAAGATAAAGCCAATGATAGCCGTCTTCATGGGTGGCGACAGCGTCTGGGAGGCCACTGAGTACCTCAGGGACAACGGCATCCCGTGCTTCGACTTCCCAGAGAAGGCGATAAGGACTCTCTCGGCCATGTACGAGTACAGGAGGTTCCTCAAAGTTCCAGAATACTCGCCTGCGATGTTCGACGACGTGGACAAGGAGAGCGTCAGGGCAGTCTTCGAATCGGTCAGGGCGGACGAGAGGGTGGTCCTCCTTTCGAATGAGGCCGCCAAGGTCGTGGAGGCTTACGGCATCCGCTCGACCGAGAACAGAATCGCCAGAACTGGCGCAGAGGCGGCGAAGTACGCTGAGGAGCTTGGTTATCCGGTCGTACTGAAGATTGTATCACCCGACATCCTCCACAAGACGGACATCGGGGGAGTCGTCCTCAACATCAATTCAGCTGGGGAGGTCCGCTCCGCCTTCGAAGGGATCATCGCGGCCGTGTACAACTTCATGCCGAGGGCGCGCATATATGGCGTCATAGTCTACAGGATGATCCCCAGGGGGAGGGAGATGATAATAGGAATGAGCAGAGACGTCCAGTTCGGCCCCCTCATCATGTTCGGCCTCGGCGGAATCTACGTCAACTTCCTCAAAGATGTCTCCTTCCGCCTCGCCCCCATTTCTGACTACGAGGCGCAGAGGATGATGGAGGAAACTAAGGCATACACGCTTCTCAAGGGGATAAGGGGAGAAACGCCCTCGGACGTGGAGGCCCTGAAAGAGGCCATCCTTAGGGTGGGACAGCTCGTCTGGGACTTCCCGGAGATCGTTGAGATAGACATAAACCCTGTCATGGTCTACGGGGAGGGGGAGGGATGCATCGCCCTGGATGTCAAAATAACTTTATCGAAGGATTGAGGAGGTTATAGTGATGGTGTATACGATATACGTCTCCGGGACGAGGTTCAGTGGGAAGACCGCCCTCTGCCTGGGGCTCTTCGGCAAGTTCCAGGAGATGGGGTTCAAGGTCGGCTACTTCAAGCCCGTGGGGCAGGGCTACAAGATGGTTGACGGCAGGCTGAGGGACGCCGACGTCATACTGATGAAGGACGTCATGGACCTCTCAGAGGGCCTCGACGAGCTGTGCCCAGTGGTGCTAGGGAAGAGGTACCTCGACCAGATAGCCGGAGACTGCAAAGTATACAGAGAAAAAATAGGAGAGGCTTACAGTAGGGTGAGGGACGACAAGGACTTCCTGCTGATAGAGTCCGCCTCAAGGCCCGAGTCCCTCACATGCTGCGGCCTGGACATGCCCCAGCTGGCCAGGCAGTTCGACGCCAAGGTCCTTTTATCCTTCAAGGGGGACGACGACGACGTGGCTGAGAAGGCCATCCTCTACAGGGACTACGTCTCTTGGAAGGGGGCCCAGCTCCTGGGCGTCGTCCTGAACTTCGTGCCTTACCAGCAGCTTGAGAGGATGAGGGGCGTCGTCTCCCCAGCGCTCGAACACTGCGGCCTTGAGGTGCTCGGGGTCGTCCCCGACCACAGGGAGCTAACCCTGCCCACTGCTCAGGACCTAGTGGATGTTCTGGGGGCGGAGGTCCTGACGGGCAAGGACCACCTGGAGAATCTGGTGGACAACTACCTCGTGGGCGCCATGTCCCCAGAATCTGCGATGAGCTGGCTCAGGAGGAGCGTCGGGCGGGCCTTCATCACGGGGGGCGACAGGGCCGACCTCATCCTGATGGCCCTTGAGACGAAGCCAAGCGTAATCGTCCTAACGGGGAACATATACCCGTCTGTGAGGGTTCTCTCAACGGCCGAGGAGAAGGGCGTCCCCGTCCTTCTAGTCCCCAACGACACCTACACAGCGGTCACCATGCTGGATCACCTCGACGGGAGGATAGTTCCCCAGCCGACGTCTACGAAGAAGATACAGCTGACCCGAAAGATCATCTCTGAGTTCGTGGACTGGAAGAGGATCGTCGACTCATACGTGGACTGGAAACACAACAAAACGACCCAGAGATAGGTGCCTTGACATAAGACCCCACCTTCGGCTTTCATTCACGCTTACTATGCTTGCTGGCCGTTTCAACCGACTTGGATGGGTCCTTCGTTAATTCTTTAAGTCGAACTGACGAAAGGTATCCGGTGATTCATTGCTCAGCATAAACAGGCTGGCGTTAAAGCTCGTGGAGGAGCTGCTCGCGGAGCCCGACTTCTACGGGGTGACCGTGGAGAGGCTGCCCTCGGGAGCGACCGTCATAGACACGGGGTTGAAGGCCCCCGGAGGATATAGGGCAGGGCTGATGACGACCCGGATAGCCATGGGGGGAGCGGGGACAGCAGACCTAGGCTACGCAGACTTCGGCGGCCTAAAGCTGCCAACCGTGGTCGTATCAACGGACCACCCTGCCATAGCCCTCTTCGGGGCCCAGCTAGCTGGCTGGAGGATAAAGCCCGAGGGGTACACGGCGGACTGCTCCGGCCCGGCCAGGGCCCTGGCCTTGAAGCCCAAGAAGGTCTTCGAGAAGATCGGGTACAAGGACGAGGCCGAAGTCGCGGTCCTCCTCCTAGAGACCGATAAGACTCCCCCTGATTCGGCAGCTCACTACATAGCCGAGGCCTGCGGCATAGAGCCTGAGAGGGTCTACATGCTGCTGACATCGAACACGTCGATGGCAGGAATGGTACAGATCTCCGGCAGGATCGTGGAGACGGGGCTCTTCAGGCTTGACGTACTTGGGCTCGACCTGAAGAAGGTCCTTTACGGCGTCGGATACGCCCCCATCATGCCCGTCCACACCGACTGGGGGAAGGCGATGGGGAGGGCGGAGGACGCCCTCACCTACGGCGGTGTCACGAGCTACGTCGTGGACGAGGATGAGGAAGCGCTCAGGGAGACGGCCGAAAAGGCGCCCTCGACCAACTGCAAGGACTACGGGAAGACCAGCTACGAGATATACAAAGCAGTCGACTTCGACTTCACCCAGATAGACCCCGCCCTCTTCGCCCCCGCGGTGGTCACCCTGACGAGCGCCAGGACCGGGGCCACATTCACTTACGGCGATGTGAACAACGGGATCATAAAGAGATCGGTGGAAGGCTAGAGGAGCCAACGCCGCCCACCTCCAATTATTCCAAGCTATTTTTAGGCTCGGAAATCTTAAGTTAGTTTGCAAAGAGAATTAATAGATTCCAGGGACTTGGTCCAATGAACGAAGTTGGCGTCACACTCATCAGCGGCCGCACCTCCCAGCAGGGAGCGGGCCTAGAGGTAGGAAAGACCTCCGACCAGTACTTCGAGAGCGTCGCCCTCTTGGAGCTCAGCCCGGCTGATGCCGAGGCACTGGGGTTAGAGGAGGGCGCCCCGGTTGAGGTCGCAACGCGTTACGGCTCCATCGTAGTGCAAGGCAGGGTCTCCAAGGGGCTCGAGCCTGGGCTGGCCTTCTTCCCATACGGGCCCTGGGCCAACCAGTTGTTCGGCTCCGGGACGGGGGGGACCGGCATGCCCTCCTTCAAGGGCATCGGGGCGACCGTAAGGCAAGCCCCAGGGAAGAAGGTTCCAACCCTCATGGAGATCGTGGAGAAGCTCAGGGGGGACCATTGATGGTGGTCCACACGGACATCGTGTGCCCCTTCTGCGGGTGCCTCTGCGACGACCTCGAGATAACAGTCGAGGGAAACGAGATAGTGGGCACCAAGAACGCCTGCGCAGTATCCCGGTCAAAGTTCATGAGCCACGGGGAGAACAGGATCGAGGCCCCCACGATAGATGGCAAGGAAGCCGATCTTGAAGAGGCCATAAACGCAGCAGCGGAGATTTTGGCCAAGGCCCGAAGGCCGCTTGTCTACGGTTTGAGTTCTACGGAGTGTGGGGCGATAGGAAGGGCCGTCGAACTAGCGGAGCTCGTTGGGGGAGTGGTGGACAACACCTCGTCTGTCTGCCACGGGCCCACCATCCTCGCCCTCCAGCAGGTGGGTGAGTCTAAGACGACCCTGGGGGAGGTGAAGAACAGGGCAGACCTGGTCGTCTTCTGGGGCTCCAACCCGACGGAGGCCCACCTCCGCCACCTCCTCAGGTACTCGGGGACCCCGAAGGGATTGTACACTCCTGAGGGGAGGAAGAGCAGGCACATCGTCGCCGTCGACGTGAGGGAGACAAGGATGGCAAGGGCCGCGGACCAGTTCATCAAGGTGGAGCCCAACGGGGACTTCGAGCTCCTCCTCGCCCTCAGGGCGGCGGTGAGGAGAAGCGAGGTGCAGGCGGACGAGGTAGCCGGAGTCCCCAGGGAGCAGATAGAGGAGCTAGCCAAGAGGATGAAGGCCGCCAAGATGGGCGTCATATTCTTCGGCCTGGGCCTGACCCAGAGCGACGGGAGGCACATGAACATAGACGCGGCGGTCGGCCTAGTTGCGGAGCTCAACCATCACACCAAGTTCCTCCTCACGCCTATGCGGGGCCACTACAACGTGGCCGGAGCCAACACGGTCACAACTTGGCAGAGCGGCTATCCCTACGCCGTCGACTTCAGCCGAGGCTATCCCAGGTACAACCCAGGAGAGTACACCTCAGTCGACCTCCTTGTCCGTGTAGAGGCCGACGCAGCTGTAATAATAGCCTCGGACCCGGCGGCCACATTCCCGGCGGAGGCTGCGAGGCACCTTGCGAAGATACCAGTCATTGTCCTCGACCAGAAGGTGACCCCAACCACTATGTTGAGCAGGGTAGTCATCCCCGTGGCCACAGCAGGGATAGAGGCAGAGGGCACTGCCTACAGGATGGACGGCGTGCCCCTGAGGCTCAAGAGGGTGGTCGAACCCCGTGAGGGCTTGCGTTCAGACGCTGAGGTCCTTGAGAAGATGTTAGGAAGGGTGAGGGAACTGAAGGGGGAGGAATAGGATGGGAGACGTTGTAGTAAAGGGAGGGTACGTCTTCGACCCCCTCAACGGCGTCGACGGGGAGAAGATGGACATCCTCATAAGCGGCGGCAAGGTCGTCGAGGAACTAAACGAGCGGGAAGCGAAGGCGGTAGACGCATCGGGGATGACCGTGATGCCCGGAGGCGTCGACCTCCACAGCCACATAGCTGGCTCCAAGATAAACATAGGGAGGCTGATGAGGCCGGAGGACCACAGGAAGGACGTCGTCTCCAGGACGAGGCTGACGAGGGCGGGAGTGGGGTACTCGTGCCCCTCGACGTTCGTCACCGGGTACAGGTACGCCCAGATGGGGTACACTTCGGTGATGGAGGCGGCTATGCCCCCGCTAGGGGCCCGCCACGTCCACGAGGAGCTTAACGACACACCCATCTTCGACAAGGCCGCCTTCACCCTATTCGGGAACAACTACTTCACCCTCAAGTACGTGAGGGATGGGGACATGGAGATGCTCAAAGCCTTCATCGCATGGCTGCTCAAAGCGACTCGGGGCTACGCGGTGAAGATCGTGAACCCTGGGGGTGTGGAGAACTGGAAGTGGGGGAAGAACGTCGGGGGCCTGGACGACCTGGTCTACAACTTCGAGGTGACGCCCAGGCAGATCGTCGCCAGCCTGGCCAGGGCGAACGAGGAGCTGGGGTTGCCCCACACTATACACCTCCACTGCAACAACCTGGGTGTCCCTGGGAACTACGAGACCACCATAGAGACCATGGACGCCGTGAAAAGAATCAAACCGAAGAGGGGAAGGAAGGCGACGATCCACGTCGTCCACGTCCAGTTCAACGCCCTCGACGGCGAGAACTGGATGAACGTTAGGTCGGGAGCCTCCAAAATCGCCAAGTACGTGAACGCCCATCCACATGTCTCAATCGACCTAGGCCAGGCCATATTCACAGACACAACGACGATGACGGGGGACGGGCCCTGGCAGTTCAGGCTATTCAACCTCACAGGGAACAAGTGGGTGAACAGCGACGTCGAGATGGAGGCCGGGGCGGGCGTAGTGCCGTACACCTTCAGGAAGGACAATCCAGCGAACTCGATCCAGTGGGCCATAGGCCTCGAACTCGCCCTCCTCGTATACGACCCCTGGAGGGTATACATGACGACGGACCACCCCAACGGCGGCCCCTTCACCTTCTACCCCAAGGTCGTAGCCTGGCTGATGAGCAGGAAGGCCAGGACCGACACGATGCTCGAGTCTAACAAGGCCTGCATGAAGAGGACCACCCTAGCCAACGTCTACAGGGAGTACGACTTCGAAGAGATTGCGATCACGACGCGAGCCGCAACTGCAAAGGCCCTCGGGCTTAAGAACAAGGGGCACCTGGGCCTCGGAGCCGACGGGGACATCTCCGTCTACGACATAGACCCAACCAAGTGGAGGCCCTCGATGTACCATGAAGCAGAGAAGGCTTTCACGAAAGCTGCGTACACCATAAAGGGCGGTGAGGTCGTCGTGAAGGACGGCGAGGTCGTGGCTACGCCCCAGGGGACCACCTTCTGGGCCGACGTGAAGGTGCCTGAGGACGCCGAGGCCGAGCTGATGAAGGACCTTGAGGCGGAGTTCAGGGACCACTACACGGTCAGCCTGAAGAACTACCCTGTCCAGGACGCTTACCTTCCGGCTCAGAGGCCTATATCGGTGGACGGCAGGAGGGGGTGGTAGGATGAGCTTCGTTCTGAACGGGGTGGAGATCGAGGATACTTTCGCGGAGGGCTTCTCCATGTGGGGGAGCAGGATAATCATAACGGCGGTGAACAGGAAGTGGGCGAACATCGCGGCGACCACCGTGACGGGCTTCGCCACGAGCGTCATCGCCTGCGACTGCGAGGCGGGGATAGAGAGGGAGGTCACGCCTGAGGAGACGCCTGACGGAAGGCCAGGAACCGCTGTGATGGTCTTCGGCTTCTCCAAGGATAAGCTCGCGACGCCGATGCTCAACAGGATAGGCCAGTGCGTCCTGACATGCCCCACAACAGCCATCTACAACGGATTACCCGAGGGGGAGGCGGACGCCATGCTCGACGTCGGCAAGAGCATGCGTTTCTTCGGAGACGGCTACCAGGTGAAGATGAGGATGGACGACGGCTGGCTGGGCCGCCGCAGATACTGGCGAATACCCGTGATGGAGGGGGAGTTCCTCGTAGAGGAGAAGTTCGGCGCGAAGAAGGCCGTGGCCGGAGGAAACTTCCTAGTCATGGGGGAGGAGGAGGGGGCCACCCTCGAAGCCTCAGAGAGGGCCATCGAGGCCATACACACCGTCCCCCTGGTCATAACGCCCTTCCCAGGGGGCCTCTGCAGGAGCGGAAGCAAGGTTGGCTCCAAATACGCCTTCCTCAGGGCCTCGACGAACACCCCCTTCTGCCCTGCAATAAAGCACATATTCCCAGGCTCTCAGGTACCCGAGGGGATAGCCTCCGTCATAGAGGTGGTCCTCAACGGCCTAGACGAGGAGTCCGTGAAGAAGGCCATGGGCGCCGGAATAAGGGCGGCGACGGAGGTCGAAGGGGTGAAGAAGATAACGGCCGTGAACTTCGGAGGAAAGCTTGGGAAGTACCAGATGCGCCTGAGGGACGCCCTCGGAGGTGCCTGAGATGAGGGAGCTCAGGCTAACACCCAGGGAGATGCCCACCATCCCCCTCGAGGCTGAGGTCATATCGCCCGACGTACTGGCTGGGAAGAAGATTCAGGAAATAGAAGGCCTCACGGTCTACGTGGGAAACGAGAGGCACGTCCTTGGAGAATTCTTCGATGTCGGAGGAGAGGTGGCGGAGAAGGCGAGCGACCAACTCATAGTCGTCGAAGGAGACGTTCCAAACGTCAAGTACGTCGGCGCGCGGATGACCTCGGGGCGTGTCTTGGTCAATGGGAGCGTGGGGATGCACGCGGGGGCCCAGATGTCCGGGGGAGAATTGACCGTGGAGGGCTCGGCCTCCGAATGGGCGGGGGCTGAGATGAAGGGAGGGCTCCTCCGCATCTGGGGCGACGCCGGACACCAGCTTGGGGCCGCATACAGGGGAAGCAGCGAGGGGATGACGGGCGGTTGCATCTTGGTCGGAGGCGACGCTGGGTTGGAGGCTGGATCCTTCATGAGGAGGGGCATGATCGTCGTAAGGGGAGGCGTAGGCCCATTCGCGGGCGTCCACATGAACGGCGGAGAGATATTCGTCTTCGGACCCGCCGCGAGGAGGCTGGGAGCCGAGGCGAAGGGAAACGGCGGCTTCATCGCCTGCTTCGGGGAGGTCGAATCCCTCCTCCCGACCTACGTTTACGACACAACGTACCAGCCAACATTCATGAAGCTGTACCTGAGGCAGCTGAAGGACGCCCTGGGCGTTGATGAGGCTGGAAAGTTCATAGACGCCTCTTTCAGGAGGTACCGAGGAGACTTGTCCGTGGGCGGAAACGGCGAGATCCTCGTAGCCGAGAGATAGCAACGGGATGCGTGGGTTGAAGGTAGGCATAATAGCCTCGGACAGGCAGGAGTGGCACGTAAGGCAGCTGATGGGGGAGCTGACCCGCAGGGGTGTAGAGGCCTACGTTTTCCCGGTCACGCAGCTGGTATCCCAGGTAGGCTCCAGGCCCAGGGTCTCCATAAAGGGCTACGCCGTCGAGGAATACGACGCCGTCATAGTTAGGAGGGTCCCAGGTGGGACGACCGAGCAGGTCTTCTACAGGATGGACGTCCTCCACGCCCTGGAGGACCTCGGCGTCTGCGTCGTCAACCCCGCCGAATCCATAGAGAGGTCAGTTGACAAGTACTACACCTCAGCGCTCCTGGAGCAGGCCAGCATAAGGACGCCTAGAACCGTCGTCGCAGAGAGGTTCAGCGATGCGATGAGGGGATTCAGGAGGCTGGGCGGAGACGTTGTGGTGAAGCCCCTCTTCGGCTCACTAGGAACAGGGATGGTCAGGGTGAGCGACGAGGAGATCGCGCACAGGGTGTTCAGGGCCCTCGAGATGGCCGGGAGCGTCTACTACCTCCAGGAGTTCATACCCCACGGGAACGAGGACATAAGGGCCTTCGTCGTCGGCGGAGAGGTCGTGGCATCGATGCGGAGGGTCGCCGATGGGTGGAAGACAAACATCTCGGCGGGCGGGAGGGCTGAACCATACGAGCTGGGGGATGAGCTCGCTGGCGTCAGCGTCAAGGCTGCAGGGGCCATAGGATTGGAGTACGCGGGAGTCGACCTGCTGCGCTCCGAGATCGACGGCGCAGAGTACGTGGTGGAGCTCAACAGCACCCCGGGCTGGGAGGGCCTACAGACCGTCACCGAAAGGAACATCGCCGCCGTATTAGTCGAATACATCCTCTCTAAAATCAGCTGAATAAATCGAGGCCTGAAAGACTAGGTATTGTATGTCTATGTAGCATCATCGGCCTGTTGCTGCCTTGGGCCCTCCAAACCATCTGACCTATTCGAGGCTCCGTTCGACTATCTCCGATAGGTCTAGGACCTCCAGCCCATGGTGTAGCTCCCGGGTGGCGTTCTTTAGGCCGAGGATGCATGCGGGGCATCCCGTGACTATACCGTCCACACCCGCAGGTACGGTCTCTCTCAGCTTCTGTTGGGAGACCATCTCCGCCAAGTCCGGGTCGTACATCCAGAGGCCTCCCCCCGCACCGCAGCAGATGGCGTGCTCCCTTGTGAGCTCAGGCTCCACAAGTTCGAGGCCCTCGATGCAGCCCAAGACCCGCCGGGGAGGCTCGTTGACGTGGCAGTGCCGTCCCAGGTCGCATGGGTCATGCCAAGTGTAACGGCCCTCAATGGGTCCGGGGCTCAGCCTCTCGTCCCTGATTAGTTCATGCATCAGCTGGGATGTGTGGAGGACACTGAGGTGGAGGGGGGCCTTTAGGAACTGGTAGACTCGGGTGAAGGCGTAGTAGCAGCCGGCACAGCTAGTTAGCAGGGTCTGGGCGCCCGAGCCCTCCATCATCTTGGTCAAATCCCAGGCGTTCCTCTCGGTCTCTTCCCAGTAGCCCAATAGGTACATGATTAGGCCGCAGCAGCCCTCGCCCTCCCCGAGGACTCCGAAGTCCACGTCTGCCTCCTCGAGGATGTGAGCCGTGGACTCGACGATCTCAGGGAGCCTGTATGAGGTGGAGCACCCGGGCCAGAAAAGCACACTGTTCCCGTCGAAGGCGTGGTCCTTCGCCAGGTCCTCGTACCAGAGGGTCCGGTCCTCGGGGGGCATCCCCATGGGGTTCCCCGTCCCCAGGATGTTCTTCACGGCCACAACGCTCTGCACGGGGCCCATGCCACTCCTCACCACCTCGCATCGGGTCCTTATGATTGCGTTGTTTATCTCCAGCGTCCCGTTGGAAAGCTGATCGTAGCACTGGCCGCAGGCGGTGCAGCTGTAGATCGACTCGACGAGGCGGGGCGTGGCCTCCAGCTCCCCCCTGAGGAGGCCCCGGGAGAGGAGGAGGCGCCCCTTGGAGGAGTAGGTCTCCACTCCCTCGAAGAAGGGGTGGACCACACAGAACCCCGAGTCGGAGCCTGCCTCTCTCGCCAGCCTGTATCCGTCCCTTGCCTGGATTGAGAGGGCGGCCCTCTGGTAGATGGAGGAGGCTCTCCTCAGATTCCCCCTCATCCCCTCTTCGGATCCTTTGAGGGCCCTGAGGCTCTCCGAGAGGCCCTTGATGTCGATGGGTTCCTTTGAATCGACGAGGATCGATAGGGATTGAGGGTTTGCTATGGGTTCATCGTCTCTGATCACTTGGACGCCCATCGCTTCGAGACTGCAAAGTCGCTTATCGTACTCCTCTGATCCCATTTTTAGAACTGCGAGAAGCGGGGGGCTCTGTCTGACTCCGAAACTCCCTGCACGGGAGTAGACATAGAGGTCCTCGGGGGTCGTCAGTACCCTGTCATCGCCGAACAGCTCTCGCAGCATGTTCACGATGGCTGTCCTATTGCTTTCATTCTCCCCCGTCTTTTCTTGCCCCCAAGCCTCTTGCAAGGATGTATGCCCCGAAAGTATTATAGTATTTACAGCATACGGGTAGGGTGGCGACTCTATGGTTTATGGCTGGGCAGGCAAGACCCTTCAGGTCGACCTCTCAACAGGGAAGGTATCGACGGCTCCCTGGGACGAGGAGGCTAGGAGGTTCCTGGGGGGCAGGGGCGGCAACGACTGGCTCTTTTGGAAGCACAGCAAGGCGAACCAGGACCCCTACGACCCCGAGGTACCTCTTATCTTCGGTGCGGGGGCCCTCGCGGGCACGGGGCTCATAGGGGCCTCCCGGATGGAGGTGACGGGGGTCTCCCCGTCGAAGACCGAGACCCACTCCCTGGGGAACGTTGGGATGGGGAGCTCCTGGGCGCCGGAGCTCAAGTTCGCGGGATACGACAACATCATGGTAAAGGGCCGGGCTGAGAAGCCCGTCTACCTCTACGTATACAACGACGAGGTGGAGATGAGGGACGCCTCAGGGGTCTGGGGCAGGGGGACTTTCGATACGGAGGCCCTTCTCAGGGAGGAGGTGGGCGACGAGGACGCCCAGGTTGCTAGCATCGGGCCCGCCGGTGAGAATCTGGCCGTCCAGGCCACGGTGGAGCACGGGTACCGGAGCGGGACCCCCATAGGAGCCGCTATGGGGTTCAAGAGGCTCAAGTCCGTGGTGGTGAGGGGCACCCAGGCCGTCAACGTCCACGACCCCGAGGCCATCTTGGAACTCAACATGAAGCTCATCGAGACGGTCAAGGAGACCAGGAGAAGGATGGGCATCGCCATCCCCAGGAGCGAGGGGAAGGACGCCTACCTCCAGGGCTTCCTCGTGGGCGACGCCGGCGTCGTGGGCAACTACGAGAGCCACACCTGGAGGGAGCGCCCCGACATCAAGAAGGCCTACGAGGAGAACTACCTAGAAGAGTACTTCGTTAAGAACATCGGCTGCTTCGGCTGCCCCTTCCCATGCCAGCCCCTCTTCGACCTCCCAGGCGAGGGGGCATGCATCTGGAGGTGCTACCCCACCTACTGGCCCTGGAAGCTCTGGATGACTGACCTGAGCAGTGCTTTCAAGGGGACCAGGATGATGAGCGACCTGGGAATGGACAACAAGGAGATAGCCACAATTGTCTCCTGGCTCATGCACCTCTACAACGAAGGCGTCGTCAAGGCCAAGGACCTGGACGGTGTCCCCTTCGAACGGGGAAACCCGGATGCCCTCTTCGAGACGGCGAGGAAGGTGGCCCAAAGGGAGGGCTTCGGGAAGGTCCTGGCGGACGGCCCCGTGGCCTTCGCCAAGAAGCTGGGCTCAAAGGCAGAGGAGTACCTGTACCACAACCAGGGCCTCACCATGAGGACCTTCGAGTTCAGGGCGGAGCCAGGCACGGCGCTGGGCGAGGCCGTATCGGCGAGGGGTAACAGCCTACGGGCCACAACCTACCATGTGGTCCTCTGGGACAAGCCTTCGAGGGATGAGTACGGCGGGGTGGACCCCGCCGAGAGGGACGCCAGCTACGCCTGGTCCAAGAAGATGTTCGGCACAGAGGACGCGATAAAGGCCACGGCTTACGATGGGAAGCCCGCAGCCCTCATCTACGAGATGGACGGCGCCGCTATAGCCGACTCCCTGGGCTACTGCGTAACAATGATCCGACCCGGCAGGACAGGGGCCCCAGGCTCACAGTTCGGGGACACCTCATACCAGTTCGCGGTGGAGAGGTTCACCGCAGCCACAGGGATACCCATGGACGAGGCCGGGCTCTTCGAGTGCGGCAAGAGGGTCTGCAACCTAGAGCGCGCCATAGTGGTCAGGGACGGGAGGACCAGGGAGACCGACGCTATCCCCGACTTCTTCTTCAACGTCCCCGTGGCCGACGGCCCCCAGCAGGGGAAGCGCCTCGACAGGGAAAGGTTCGAGAGGATGAAGGACGAGTACTACGCCCTCAGGGGATGGGACCCCGCCACGGGGCTCCAGAAGGCGAGCACCCTGAGGAACCTGGGAATGACCGACGTGGCCGACGAGCTGAAGAAGATGAAGAAGCTGGCCCCCGAGGCCAGGGTGAAGAAGGAGGCCTAGGAATGGAGAAAGTGCTACAGGTCGACATGGAGAAGTGCGTGGGCTGCCGAACCTGCGAGGCGGCCTGCTCCCTGAAGAAAACGGGCCGGGTCCACCCCACCAGGTCAAGGGTTAAGATCATCAGGTACGAGAGGCAGGGGGAGTACCACAACTACATCCCCATGGTCTGCCAGCAGTGCAGCGACCCCCTGTGCATGGAGGCCTGCCCCACCAACGCCATAAACCGGGACGCCGAGACCGGGGCAATGGTGGTTGACGAGGAGGCCTGCGTCGGCTGCAGGGTATGCAGCATGGTCTGCCCCATCGGAGGCATCAGCGTCGATCCCATCACCAACGTGGCTTTCAAGTGCGACCTATGCGGCGGAGACCCAGAGTGCGTAAAGCAGTGTGACCCAGGCGCCCTCAGCTACGTCACCAAGGACAGGATGGACATCTCGTTCAAGCGGGCCAAGTCCCAGAAGCTCTCGGAGCTCTACGCCCTGATGTGGTCCCTCCGATAGGCCCCGATTCCTTCTACAATTCTATCCTCTGTGGCTCCGAGTAAACCTTCAGTTCGCCCCTATCCACGGAGATGAGGGTGACGCCCGTGGCTTCGGCGAGCCTTATCCCCGAGGCGAGGGGCACGGTCATGGAGGCCACCACGGGGACCCCTCCCCTGGCAGCCTTCTGGACCATCTCCCCCGACTGCCTCCCGGTGCTAAGGAGGACGCACTTCCCGAGGTCTCCACCCTCAAGGGCGAGGCGGCCTATCACCTTGTCGACGGCGTTGTGTCGTCCCACGTCCTCGGCGAAGGCCCTCACTTCGCCGTCCTTGTCGTAGAGCATGGCGGCGTGGGTGCCTCGGGTCCTCATGTGGACGCTGCTCCTCCTGTTCAGCTCCGAGAGCATCCCGGTGATCCTCTCCGCCTTGACCCTGAGGGAGGGCCTCACCCTCGGTATGGAGGGCTCTTCCCTGCCTCCCCTGGGCCTGGTGCCGCATGCGGTCACTATGAGGTTCATCATCCCTACTGAGATGTCTCGGAGGTCCACTTCCCTCTTGAGCTCCACCACCACATCTCCTTCCCGGAGGGCCACCTCAGAGATGTCGTCTACAGTCTCTATAACGCCCTCGCTGAGGAGGTGGCCCACCGCCAGCTCCCTCCGCATCTCGGGGGTGGCTATGAGGGTCACGTAGTACTCGCCGTTGACGAATATGCATGTGGGCTCGTCCAAGGCGACCTCGTCCACCGCGTCGTAGGACTCGGGGCTTGGCCTCAGCCTTATGCTGCGTATCCTCCTATTCTCGGTAGCCATCAAAACCCTCGGGTAAGTAAAGAAAAAGGGGGATTACATCCCCTCGTGGAGGACCTTGTACTCCTTCTCTGGGCCCGGCTTGGTTAGGCTCCACTCGAAGCCCCTCTGGGTGGTGACGTACTCGGGCCATGGGAGGTCGATGGGCGGGTAGAAGTCCTTGGGGAGGAGGGGAGGGACCCAATTGGAACCTCCTATTCCCCCTCCCGTGCGTTCCTCGAACTCTTTCTTGGCCTGGGCCAGCTCGTCGGGGTGGGTTATTATGTCCACAATTGTGGAGCCGATGGTCTTCGCGGCGGTCATTATCCCCGGGTCAACGCAGGCGGGGTACCCGTTCATGGCGTACCTCACCCAGTCCGGCAGGGGCTTGTTGGGGTCAGGGTTCCTCAGCACGGCGTTGGCGGTGAGCAGCCTGGTCGATGGGGCCGTCCACTGGTAGTCCACGTAGTCGTCGGAGCCCTGGGTCTCCACCCACCGGGGGAAGTTGTACCTGATGTCCCTGTCAGACGCATCTATGGGCGCGATCTCCTGGCACTCCCCGGTGAGGGGCTCCTCCATGGGCTCGAATCCCAGGTTCTCCTGGATCTTCCAGGCGAACTCCCTGGCCTCCTCTGAGAACCTTGGAGGACCAACCATCTCCAGGTTCCTGTACAGCATCTCTGAGAGCTTCTTGTTGCTAAGCCCGCACCTGGTCCTTGCCACGATCCTCTTGGTCACCCTGGTCCCTGTGATCTGTGCCACACCCTTGGCGGTATTGTCCAGCACCCGCTCTATCTGGCGCTGCATCTCAAGGAGGGGCGCCCTGTGGGCGTACTGGATCTGGGAGATGCGTGGGGGGAGGTTGTCGGAGGTGCACTGGCCTCCCACCATTATGTACTCGTTCAGGGTCCAGTAGGCGGTGTAGGGGAGCATGGCGTCCTCCACGTACTTTGTCGCCGTGTACATGAGGCAGACTGCGTCCAGCGCCGCCGGGATCCTGCCCCCCGCGTGGCCCAGGATCCTGAAGGGCACGTCCCTGGGCCTGAACCAGTTCTCTGGGTGGGGGGTCTCGAAGGTGTACAGGGTGTTCCAGTAGGAGCCCCCGTTTATCTCGTACTTGACTCCGTTGGTGCCGCTGGGGTGGTAGGGGATGCTGGCGTCGAAGTCGTCGAAGTATCCCTTGGCCGCGTGGACGGGCTTGGAGCCGCAGACCTTCTCGGCGGGCTCCCCGAAGAGCTTGAGGGTCCCCCTGAGGCCGTGCTCCTCCATGGCGCGCTTCGCGGCCAGGAAGCCGAAGAGGGCCCCCGTGCCAAGCCCCGAGTGGGGGTCGGTGTGCCCCGCCGCCCAGGGGTGGAGCCCATCGTCCCGGGGCTTCCTGTAGGGGACGGCGGCCTGGCTGCAGCCCGGCACTGCGTCGTACTCTGCGAAGCCCCCGATAACAGGTTTTCCTTCGCCCCAGACGGCGCAGAAGGCGGTGGGCATCTCTCCACTCCCCTCCTCCACCTCCCAGCCGTCCTCGCGGAGGAGCTTGACGTAGGCGGTGGCGCTCCGATACTCCCTGAAGGCTGGCTCGGCGTAGCGCCATATCTCCTGGTGGAATTCCGACAGCCAATCCCTGTTTTCGTCCACGAAATCCAAGGCGGTCTGTTTTTCCTTAGATGGAGGGTTCAAAACCATTAACCTCATAGCTTACTCCCCTGAATTGGTATTAGTGTCTTTTCGGGCCTAGGCCATTCGGAAAACAGTTTCTGGAGAACTTTCGGGGCTTGGGTTCTAGGCTATATCGTAGTACCTGAAGCAGTGGACGAGGTGATCGTTGACAAGGCCCACCGCCTGCATGAAGGAGTAGCAGATGGTGGGGCCGACGAACTTGAAGCCCCTCCTCTTCAGGTCCTTGCTCATAGCCTCCGATGTAGGAGTCTTGGAAGGCGCCTCCGAGAAGGACCGGAGCTCGCTCCTGACCGGCACGCCGCCGACGAACCTCCATATGTACTCGTCGAAGGAGCCGTGTTCCTCCTGCACCTCAAGGAACCTCCGGGCGTTGTTCACGGCGGCCTCTATCTTCCTCCTGTTCCTTATGACCCTGGGGTCGCCCATGAGCCTCTCCACATCCTCCTCTGTGTATCTGGCGACCTTGGCCGGGTCGAATCCATCAAAGGCCTCCCTCAGCCCTTCCCGCCTCTTCAGGATGAGCTCCCAGCTCAGGCCCGCCTGAAACCCTTCGAGGATGAGGAACTCGAAGAGCTTAACCTCATCGTGGACCGGGGTGCCCCACTCCTCGTCGTGGTAGGCTATGTAGAGGGGGTTGTCCGTGTCCCAGCACCTCACCCTCCTATCTTCAGTCATACGCCTTCATAGAAGAGAACATGCTATTTGGCAATTACTTTTACTACTGGTCTCGACACCCAAGCTGCTAACTATAAATAAAATGCACGCCGATCACTTCAGAGGGTAAGGTCTGGGGATGGAGAAGCCTAAGGACAGGGACTTCGTCGAGACGTTGGAGGGCCTCCTCTTCTGTGTAGTTGGGTACCTCCACCCCCCTGACAGGTACACGGCGTACCTCAAATACTTCCCCTCGACCGAGGGGAAGTGGAGCAGGGGCGGAACAAGGTACTCCAGGGCCCTCCCGTTCTACCACGTCTCCCAGGTGGAGGGCACCTACGCCCTCCTGAAGGGACTCTACCCACAGTACCTCTTCGACTGCCCTGTGAGGAACGTCACCGTCTCCGCGGTGCCCCACGCTATGGTCAAGGCCTACTATCGCCCCAGAAAGCGCCTTGGATACATAATGAGTGAGGGTGCCAGGGACCCGCTCGAGCAGAAGCTCATCGATCTAGTATCCCTCTTAATCAAACGCTCAGGCCTCGACCCTGAAGACTTCGGGGTCACGGGCTCCATCCTCACGGGAAGCCACAACCCGGGGTTCTCGGACATCGACCTAACCGTCTACGGGTTCGAGGCGTCGAAGAGGCTGAAGGAGGCTCTGAGAGAGGCGAAGGAGGAGGCTGAAGCTATCAAACCCTACAGCAGGAAAAAGATGGAGGAGTGGATAAGGGGCAGATCAGGCAGGTTTCCCCTGAGCAAAGAGGAGCTGAGAGCCTTCGCCTCTAGGCGATGGAACTACGGAGTATTCGAGGGGACCTACTTCTCTGTCCACCCCACGAGGACGGACGATGAGATAACCGAGGAATACGGTGACCGGACCTACAGGCGGCTCGGAGGTGTTTCCGGCGTAGCCGAGATCAAAGACAGCAGGGAGTCGATCTACCTCCCAGCCATCTACTACGTTGACGAAGTAGAAACGGAGGCCGAGACCCCTCCGGACATAAAGCAGATCGTATCGTACGAGGGGATGTTCGGGGACCTGTTCGTCGAGGGCGACGGTGTAGAGTTCAGGGGCGTCCTGGAAGAGGTGAAGGGGGATGGAACCTACCTCAGGGTCGTCATCGGAGGGGCCGGATCTAGGGGCGGATACATCAAGCCAAGAAAATAGCTGTTATACTCGCCGGGCCTTTAATTGTTAAATTTGTGTCCGTCCACATTGAAGGTGGGTCTTACAATGTGTGAGTTCAAGGTTTACTTGGACGGGGAGAAGGTCATGGAGGACGTCATATTCGCCAAAGCGGAGGGTGGAAGGGTCTTATTGAGGGATATCATAGGCGAGACGAAGAAACTTGAAGGCGCGACCATAGAGGAAGTCAACGTCCTTGAGACGAGGCTGGTCATCAAGAGGTGCTGACCTCAAAAATAGTCAATAGAAATAATTAGACCAGATAACAGTAAATTATCATCGCATCAATTTATGTGAGGCAGAGGGAGATGAGCGAAGAGAAGCTGAGGTTGAAGAAGCTGATAGAGCACTGGGCCGACCACAACGACGAGCACACTGACAGGTTCACCAAGGCCGCCGAGAAGGCCGCCGAGATGGGGCTCTGGGAGGTCCACGAGAACCTCATGGCTGCTGCCAATAGGGGAGTCGAGATATCGGGCTATCTGAGGGAGGCTTTAAGACACCTATAAAGTCTGGGGTTTCTAAATCCTAGATAAGAGGGGAGGCTACTCGGGATTCGGCGTCCACTTCTCCTCTAGGTACTTCGCTATCCCCGAAGAGTCCAGCGGCCCCACGGAGACCGTCCACCCAGTGACCTCCTGAATCTCACCGCTGAGGCGGGCCGCCCTCCCCGGGATGACTAAGTGCCTGTGCTTCACGAGGTCTCCCACCTTGAAGTTCGCTATCGCCTCGGAGATAGTGTCCGCGGTGAGGTGCCTCCCGGCGACGGCGCTCTCCACCGAGAGCCCCTCGCTGTCCACGACGACCAGGTAGCAGTCGAGCTTCGCAGACTCTATGTCTGAGGCCACTGTGTAGTAGGTGAGGGCGAAGTTCGAAGTCAGCAGCACTGGGGACAGTTCGCTTGGCTCGCCGAAGGACCTCACCCCAGCCTCTACCGATACAGGCTTCCTCGGGTCCGTGTAGATGTTCTGCCTGAGGATGACGAGGGGTAGCAGAGCCCACCCGCTGATGCAGTGCAGTATGAGCACGTCGGAGAACCTGGCTACGAGGGCGGACGCCAGCACGGCCTCGTTCCACTCGTTTATCACAGGGTCCTCAGCCTTCTCCGCCCAGGCCGCCATGGGTGCCCCCATCAGGGGGAAGCCTAGGTAATCTTCCTCCTCGTTTATGGCGTCCCATCTGAGGATGGTGAACATGTCAAGGGTCTTGGCGATGTCCAGGTTTGGCTGGGTCCCGGGGTCGAGCACTACGTCCTCTACGCCGTACTCCCAAAGCGTCTTCGCTATGGATTTGAGCGCGTCCAGGTCTAGGGGTGCCGAAGCTACCAGTGGGCATTTGTACATGAGGGCGAGGTCAGCCATCTCCTTCCAGTTTTTCTCCGTCGCTGCGTAAATGAGGGGCCTTTTATTGCCGACGACGGCAAGTCCCTGCTCCATGACGGCGGGGTCGAGGGCGCAGAGGACGAGGGGCTTCTCGGTCAGCCCCGAAGCCTTCCTGACCGCTGCCTCGAACTTTGCCGGGTCGTTGGAGGTTGTCCTGACAGCGACCATGTCCAGGGTGAGCCTCATTCCTATGTAGTCGTACCGGAACTCGTTGGTAACCTTTATCCGGGCCTCGAACTCCTCTTCGGGCATCTCGTCGCCCACGTCGATTGCGATGGCGGTCGGGTTGAAGTATGTGAACTCGTGGCGGTATAGGACGTACTCCCCTCCCAGGGTGACCTTCCCGTCACCAACGCCTACCTCGACGGCCCTCACGGGAGGCTTAAGCAGCGCCCAGAGCTTCTCATAGGAGGCTGAGTGCTTCGGCTCGAGGAGGGGCGGGCACTCCTTTAGGGTGGCCTCCCTGTTCACCAGCTTCGCTGCGAAGGCCATGCAGTTGGTCTCCCCGCACTCCTTGCAGTTGGTCCCCGGTAGCAGCTTGTAGACCTCTATCGGGCTCAGTTCCTTAGCTGGCATCTCATCCCCTCCTATAGCTTGAGCGAGACCCACTCAACGGGCTCGCCCGGGTTCCTCCCGCTCATCAGGTCATCTATCATCGTCCTCACGGCCTTCACGGAGGCGGGGTGCATCATCATGAAGTAGTCTACGCCGACAAGGAGCAGCGTCTGGGCGGTGATTGTCTCCCAGAGGGGGCCCCTCAGCTCCCTCGGCGCCCACTCGGGCCCCATCTTCATCCATGCCTCCCTGGCGGCCCAAGCGTTGGTGGAGCCCGATGATATGGGGTGGTTTAGCTCGGGGTCCCCCTTGAGGGATGCGAGGCGGCTGCGCTCCATGACGGTGAAGGCATAGTCGAGGCCGTAGCCGAGGGCCGCCGTGGTGGTGTCCATCACTATCTGCTCCTTGGGGAGGAAGTCGTAGAGCTTCCTGTTCAGCTCCCTCGCCTTGTTCACGTCCATCGAGGTGAAGGCGATGACTGTGTGGTCGTGGTCCTTTATGATCCTCGCCGTCGCCTCTATATCCATGTCCAGGGTCACCGAGCCGAAGAGGAGGCGCTCCCCCTCGGCCGCTTCGGCGATGGCGGTGAAGACCTCCAGGTCCTTCTTAGGGTCTCCGCAGCCCCCGATGGCGATGGGCACGTCGACGGCCTGGAGAACGTCCTCCACGACCTTGACCGATGCGGAGGGCGGGGCGTCCTCTATGAGGGGATCTATGCTGAGGAGGTGGACGTTGATCATCTCTGCGTCGAACTTCTCCACGCAGAGCCTAGCCCACTCCGCGGGGTCCTCCAGCACCTCCCTGACGTGCATCTTCACGGCCCTCGGCAGGCTCACCCCGGGCCAGTCGAAGACGTCGAAGGCTATGACCGGCCTGTGGGGCGGCGGCTGTTGGAAGTTGTAGAAGGCAGGGGCCGTCTCCCCGCCTATCGTTATCGAGTTCCCCCTGGTCCCCCCCTCCGTCTTTGTGGCTCCGAGCCTCACCTCCACGATCCTACCCGGATACTCCTGGACAGGGATGCCCGTCTTGGCCTCGAGCAGGGCAGTGGGTCTCACCTTTGCTGGGACCGCCACCGGCACCCTGGGGGCTCCCACGACCATGCCTGGGCTCAGCACGAGTTCAAGTTCGTCGAAGGTTATCTCGACGTCTTCCAGCTCGATCTCCTGGAACCTGGCAAGGGCCTCCAGGAGATCGAGGCTTATTGGGAGGGCGTCCTTCTTCTTCTCGGTCAAAGGGCTCACTTCCCCTTGTCTGCCTTTATTATCATCTTCTCTGCCTTGATCCTCGCGTTCTTCAGTATGATCCTGAAGCCCATCCCTGTGGGTACGCCCTGGATGGGGATGGCCCCGGCAGGCATCTCCATTGTGGGGACGGTTATCTCGCCTGGCTCCTCGACGGCCGTGGGGGCCTCGGTCCACCTATCCACTATGGGGTGCTCATGCTCCTTGAGGAACGCCCTGAGCCCGTCCAGGTCGTAAACCTGGTTCTCCGTGGCTATCTTGTCTATGATCTCGGCGGGCATGAAGTCCTTTATGCGCTCCTTTATGTCATCGGGCATCCAGACGATCCTGTCCCAGCCCCCGTCCGCCTGAAGGAACTTGGGGCTCCTCATGTACTCTATGGAGAGGCCGTGGAAGCCGTCCACCTGCCTGCCCCCGGCGGTGAGGTCGGAGATGGTGACGAAGCTTAGGCCGTTCACCGTCTCCCCCTTGAAGTTTCTGTGGACCACGCCGAATCCGTCCACCTCGGGGATGTAGAAGGCGCACCCCTCGAAGCAGCCGCAGCTCGTGTGGGGGTAGCCGAAGGCAGTGTAGAGCTGAACTCTCTCTATCTCCCCGAGGGACTTCTCCCTTATGACCTTGTTTACGCCCTCGTACTCCCCCTTCATGGAGTCGATCAGCTCTTCCTTCATGACCTCGAAGACCGGGCCCTTAGGGTCGACCTTCGCGGTGGCCCTCCCGTCGAACCAGCTGATGGCCCCGCAGTTCGCGTACCTCTGTGGTGTGATTACGCACAGGTGGGTGGGGGCGAAGCTCTGGCAGAGGCTGCAGCCGTATAAGACGTCGATCTCGTCGTCGCTCATCCCCCTGGCCCTTGCGTCCCTGGCCTCGTATATCTCCATGGCCTTCCCGAACCACCCCTTCACCTGCTCGGGGTCCGTCATGAAAGTGAACTGGATCTTCTCGATGAAGGGCATCTCGCTCTTGTAGAGGCGCATCAGCACCGTCCCCAGCGTCTTCAGGCTGTTGAATCCCCTCTGGTACGACTTCTTGCTGAGCCTGAGCTGGATGTCGTAGCGCTGGTTGAGGTGCATGAATCCCTCTATGAAGTTGACGTACTCGTGGAGCCGCCTCTCTATGACCCCCTCAAGGTCCTTCTCTATCTCCTTGCCTCCGACGTGGATGAGCATCCCGAAGGGGGTGTTGGTCCCCTCCTTGAGGTCGGGGAGGTCGGGGCCGATTATCTCCATCTTTCCGTCCTCGATCTCGTCGAGACCCTTCGCCTGAACGAGCTCGAACTTGTACTCCTCCCGGGGGCCGCCCAGCTCCACCTGCATGTCGCGTCCTCTTATCCTCTCCCCCTCGTAGATGATCCCTACATCGACGGGGATGTCCTCGAACATAGACATTCTAACCTTCCTCCGACAGGTTCTTCACAATAGCATCGATCGCCTCAACCCAGTCCCCCTCCCTCACGGTGCCGAGGGACCAGCTTGCGTTGGGCTGGTAGCTCCTGCTAAGGGAGACGGTCGTGAGGCCCTGAGCGAAGCTCTTTAGTCCCGACTGGACCAGCCACTCAAGGTAGTACGGTAGCCCTGCGAAGACAACTAGATCGTATGGACCGCCACCATCGAAGCCGCCCCAATGGGGGTCCCTTAGGCGGTCTCCGAGGTTCATCAGGGGCATGCTGTTGACGTCGCCTACGCCCCTCTCCCTGAACTCTCTGATCAAGTGACCTGTTGCTACCACTGTGACCTTGCTCCTCCTGTTTAGGAGGATAGCTGTATCTATAAGGTCTCCGTCCTCGGTTCCCATCCTATCCGCTTCCGAGCCGACGACGAGGAGGGGCCTCTTGGCTCTCTTTATCATCGAAGCCGCTATCTCGGGCTTCGGTAGGAGGAGAGCCCTCTTGGGGCCGCCTATCTCAGCCGTCTGACCCGGAGTCGCCTTCGCCGACATCACTCTCGCCTCCTTACCAGCCTATCGAGGAGGGTCGGGTCTGGGGTGGCTATCCTGTCTTCCTCCCAGCCCTTCTCCTCCAGGGCCTTCACTATCTCGTCCTTCATCGTGAAGGGGATGTCCTGCTCCCTCCTCACGTAGAGGTGCAGGTCGTCCGGCATAGAGCCGTAGTAGCGCTTGTGTAGGTCTATGTAGTGGCTCAGCTTGACGGCCCTCCCCTTGTTCGTGTCGTTGGGCCGCATGGTCAGCTTCGCGATCATCACCATCGCCTCCTCAGGGGTCTCGGCTGCATAGAAGAGGTGCTCTGGGGCTGGGCCGACGTAGACCTCCTCGCCGTTCCTCGCGTTGTAGACCGTCCAGTCCTCCTCCTTCTCCTTGCGGCCCAGGAGCATCCTCCTGTACTTCGCGCCGTGGGGCCCCACCACCACGGGTATCCCGAGCCTCCAGCAGCCCGCTGCTATGGAAGCCGCCTTCTGGGACATCGCACCCCAGGCCACCCCCACGGCGCCTACCCTGTTGTATATGTAGTCCGCGATCTCCTCGTAGTTCGCCCTGAGCGGGCGCTTCGCGAATATGTTGGCGATCTTTATGGCCGCCCCGGTGATGTGGGAGTTCGCCACGCAGCTCCCTACGTTCACGATCCCGCCCGCGTCGAAGTTTCCGGGGTACTTTTGGTATAGGTTGAGGCCTTCCTCGTCCCGGGTCATGGCTATGTTCATGGCTGAGCAGCCCGAAGTGACCACGATGAAGCGGCGCCTCAGGAACTCCTCGGCGATCCTGGCCACGTCGGCCCCCCCCGCCGGGTAGTTGGCGCACCCGACCAGGGCGACGACGCCGGGTATCTCCCCGAAGACGATGGGCTGGCCCACCTCCCTTATTTCTGTGTCCTGGATGGCGCCCCGGCCAACCCTCATGGGGTACTTCTCCGTGAGGATGACCTCCTCGTTGGCCTTTGTCATCATGGAGATTACGGGCAGGTCGACGGGGCATGCGCTCTCGCAGCGGCCGCACCCCACGCATAGGTCGTATAGGGCGGAGAGAGAACCGTAGTCGCCTTCCTTCGCGGCCTGCATGGCCTCGACAATGGGGAGGGTGTTGGGGCATGCCCGCACGCACTCGCTGCAGTTCCTGCAGCTCTTGGCAAGCTCTGATAGCCCCTCTAGGTTGAAGGATTTCGATCCGGCCCTCCTCTTCGCGACGCCCATCACCGTATTGACCGAGACCTCGCCCACCCTCCTCGGGTCGATGATGAGTGCCCCGTCCGCCCTCCCGGAGACCAAGTCTTCGACCACGTCGTCGGGGGCGTC
This sequence comes from uncultured Candidatus Bathyarchaeia archaeon, assembly GCA_964347685.1. Lineage (GTDB taxonomy): Archaea > Thermoproteota > Bathyarchaeia > TCS64 > TCS64 > CAYGAH01. The sequence continues at coordinate 26,675 of CAYGAH010000032.1, forward strand.
CTTGGTCCTGTCGGGTAGGCCCAGGCAGCTCTTCTCGCTCGTCGCTATGACGGGGACCCCGATCCTCTTGGCCTCGAGAACCACATCGGTCCTGATGCACTGCTCGTCCACGACGATGAGGTCGGGTATCCCTGACCTGATGAACCTGAGCTGCCAGGAGATGGGGCCTATGATCTTCGACCTCTTGTCGTACCTGCTCATGTCGTGGGCGGTGCAGCAGAGGCCTCCCACCTCCACCTGGCCGAAGAGGTCGTGGTCCATGAGGTAGTCTATTATGTCGACGCTGGGGAGCACGTTGTGGCCTATGCACATTATGACGGGCTTCGAGGCGTCGATGGACCCGTAGCCCATCTCCGTCAAAGGCGAGTCCGGCTCCCCCTTAGGGAAGCCAAGAGTCGCGATCTGCATGACGTCCGCCACCTCGAGGGCAACGTGGTCCAGCATCCCGGCGTGGAATGCCTTGGACTCGAAGTCTATGTTATCCCCCTCCTGCCCCGTGTGGGCGGCAGCCACCAGCTGCACGATCTGGGTCTCCACGTAGTCCAGGGCGTCCTCTAGGTCCCTGAGGGTCTTCGGCCTGATGCCGCAGACCAGTCTGACGTGGGGGGCCTCGACGTTCGTATTCAGGGCGACATCCAGGGGGGCGTCTCTCCCAAATTCCTCTATGAGGTGGTCGAGCATGTGCCTTGCGTGGGCTGCGTGGGTGGCTGCTCCGATGCAGCAGGCTATGAGCACTATCCTGGACTGCTGCCCCGCCATGGTGATTCCGCATGCGCCCCTCTTGTCTCCCGTCAGGTCGCACTTCCCGAATGTACAGAGGCAGCAGAGGTCGCAGAAGGGCATGTAGAAGGGCTTGTACCTGTCCAGCAGCTTCCTGTCCCATTCCCTCAGGGTCCCCACGGAGGGGAGTGGAGTGGGGCCCATGGGCTCCTCCCAGTCCTCCTCGTAGATCCTCCCTACCTGTATCTCCAGCCCCTTGAAGGTGCCCAAAGCCGAGGACAATTCATCGAACCTGAGCTTCAGATCTCTCTTTGACAAAGGCACACCACCCTCGACAGATCCTTTTCTTCTTCTTATAGTAAATTATAAAATTTATCATCCTTCAAAAAACGCTTCTTTTTCGTAAGTAACTAATAAGATTTAAAAACTCTTTTGCGGATCGAGATTGATCTTTGGAGTTTAAATCCATGACAGGTGATCGTCCCGCTTACAGCAAGCTGGTTAAGGAGATACGTTCGGGCAGGTTCGTCCTCACCGGGGAGCTTGAGCCCGAGAAGGTGACCGATCTCGAGGAGATCATGGTGAGCGCCAAGGCTATGAAGCCCTACGTCGTCGCCGCGAACGTGACGGACAACCCCCTGGCTTACGCTTACATGAACTCGCTAATACCCTCGTACAAGGTGCAGGAGGAGGTGGGGCTAGAGACCGTCTATCAGATGACCATAAGGGACAGGAACAGGCTGGCCATAGTCTCTGATGTCCTCGCCGCCTCCTACCTGGGGATAAAGAACATCCTCGCCCTCTCGGGGGACCACACCGTCCTCGGGGACAACAGGGGAGCCCTCTCGGTCTACGACCTCGACTCGGCCCAGTTCGTCTACCTTCTCCACAAGATGATAGACGAGGGCGTGGACCTCGCTGGGAACGAGATCCACGGGAAGGTGGGGATAAACGTGGGAATCGCCGCCAACCCCAACGCCGACCCCCTGATGCCCGAGGTCCTGAAGATAGGGAGGAAGGTGCCCCTCGGCGCCGACTTCATCCAGACCCAGACCATGTTCGACATAGAGAAGACCAAGACCTTCCTCAAGGAGGTGGAGAGGTACAAGTGCCCCGTCCTCGTCGGCGTCTTCCCCCTCAAGTCCTTCGGGATAGCCGACTTCTTCGACAAGTTCATACCGGGAGTCAACGTCCCGCCGGACCTGCTGGCTGCGATGAAGAAGGTCAAGGAGGAGCCAGACAAGGAGAAGAGGAACGCGCTCTACGACGAGGTGAACCTGGAGTTCTTCAGGCCCTTCATCAGGGAGATAAGGAAGACGACGAAGGCGGCCGGCATCCACGTGATGGCCGTCCTCTACGAGAGGATATTCGAGCCCCTGCTAGAGGCTTTTTGAGGTGACATGACATGATAATAACAAAGCAGAAACCAGCGGAAGAGATAGATGAGATGGTCGGGCCCTTCGAGAAGATATTCGTCGTGGGGTGCGGGACCTGCGCGACCTCCTGCCAGACGGGAGGCGAGGATGAGGTGGCCGAGATGGTGAAGAGGCTCGGCGACAGGGCCGTGGGCTCGGTCATGGTGGAGGAGCCCTGCGACCTCAGGATCGACAGGCGAGACCTCAAGGCATATAAAGACGCCATCGAGGAGGCCGAAGCTATCATGGTGATGTCCTGCGGCTCTGGGGTTCAGACCGTCGCAGACTACACTGGTAAGGTCGTCCTGCCTGCCCTCGACACCCTCTTCATAGGCCAGACAGAGAGGCTGGGGAGGTTCCACGACACATGCAGGGCCTGCGGGGAGTGCATACTGGACGAGACGGGGGGCGTCTGCCCCGTGACCAGGTGCGCGAAGGGCCTCCTCAACGGGCCATGCGGCGGCCAGGTTGAGGGGAAGTGCGAGGTCGGGGAATACAAGAACGACTGCGCCTGGGTCCTCATCTACGACAGGCTCAAGGAGCAGGACAGGCTGGACCTTTTCACCATCTTCAGGCCCCCCAGGGACCACTCGAAGAAGGTGCTGCTGACAGAGCACATATTCGACCCTCGCAGGTGACCCCTCCTTTTCCCCTCCCAATCTTGTGAAGTTATTTTTATTGCTCTATAGAAGTCTCCTAGATGGGGTTCCTTGATCTCAGAAGAACTTTTAACGTATCGTTCTTTACGCTATTGATAAGCCCTTGTCCATCAGGGTCCTCTTCGATCCCATAAACAGGGAGGCCAGGGCAGAGAGGGGAGACGTACTTCTAAACGTCATGAGGGAGGCGGGGATAAGGATCGAGGCCCTGTGCGGCGGCAAGGGTCAGTGCGGGAAGTGTAAGGTCATCCTTGAACGCGGCCAGGTGGAGAAGATATCGACCATCCCGGACAAGTTCCTCTCCCACGAGGAGCTTGAGGAGGGATACCGCCTCGCGTGCATGACAAGGATTCTGGGCGACTGCGTATTCACTATCCCTGCCGAGAGCAGGATAGACAGCCCCCAGATACTGCTGAGTGCCGAGCTCGTCATCGACGAGCCCGACACGAGCACTCGGAAGTACCTGCTTGAGGCTTCTCCGTTCGTGGACACCCCCCTGCTCATACCCCATAGGAGGATAAAGCTCAAGGGTTACACAGGGCTCCAGCCGAGGGTCAACGACGAGGTATACGGCAAGCTCCAGGCCCTGGGAGACGAGGGGCGGGTGACAGCGACGGTCTCCAGGACGAGCGGCTTCCCCGAGATCGTAGACGTTGAGCCCGGGGACAGGACGAGCAGGAACTTCGGCCTCGCCATCGACATAGGCACCACGACTATTGTGGGAATCTTGGTGGACCTGGGCACAGGGGACATCCTGGGCCGGGCCTCCGAGATGAACAGGCAGATAACCTACGGAGAGGAACTCGTCACCCGTATCTCCTTCGCGAGGGACCCAGAGGGGCTCTCAAAGCTGCAGAGGATCGTCGTCGCAACCATCAACGACGTCATAGCCAAACTAGTGTCGGATGCAGGGGTTGGCTCGGAGGAGATCACGGACGTATGCGCCGGCGGGAACACCGTGATGAACCACCTCTTCGCCGGAATCGACCCCAAATACCTTGAGCTTGCCAACGTCAAGGTCTCAAGGGACCCCATCATAAGGAAGGCGAAGAGCCTGGGCCTGGACACCAACCCGGAGGCCTACGTCTACTACGTCCCCAACGTGAGCCGCTTCCTCGGGGGGGACGCCGTCGGGGACGTCCTCGCCTCCAACATGCACAAGTCCGATGATATCAGCCTCCTAGTGGACCTGGGCACCAACGGCGAGATCATCTTCGGGAACAGCAACTGGCTCTTCTCAGCCTCGTGTGCCAGCGGTCCCGCCTTCGAGGGGGAGGGGGTGAGGCACGGGATGAGGGGGGCCCTAGGCGGCATAGACCACGTCAAGATCGACCCCGAGACCCTGAGGGCTGAGGTATCGGTCATAGGAGGAGTAACCCCAAAGGGGATCTGTGGCTCCGGCCTTATTGACTTGGTCGCTGAGATGTTCAGGACCGGCCTCCTTGACTTCGTGGGGAAACTGGTGCCTAGTGTCAGCCCCCTGGTGAGGAGGGGGAAGTGGGGGCTGGAGTATGTGGTCGTCCCAGCCAAAGAGACCTCCATAGGGCAGGACATAGTAATCACCCAAACCGACCTGGACTACGTCATCGACTCCAAGGCCGCGGCGTGCGGGGCCATCACGGTCCTCATGAAGAAGCTAAAGATAGGCATAGAGGACGTGAAGAACCTCTACCTGGCTGGGGCCTTCGGGACCTATACAGACCTTGATAACGCGACGAGGCTCGGCATATTCCCCGAGTTCCCCAACGCAAAGGTCCACCCCATAGGGAACGGCTCCCTCTCGGGCGCCTACGCTACGCTGATGTCCATGGCCAAGAGGAGGGAGGCGAGAGATATCGCGGAGAGGACCGTCTACATCGACCTCCTCGTGGACACGGAGTTCATAGAGGAGTACTCCAGGGCCCTCTACCTGCCCGGGGCCAAGGAGTACTTCCCGAGCTACAAGGCGGCCCGAGGATCATAGGATGGAGGACGCCACGATAGGCAGCTTGTCATTGAAAAGACGCCGGGAAATCTTCCTTGAGTGCTGCGAGATTAATTTTAAATCCTGCGTTATGGATCGATCCATGGCTCCTGAGCTGAACGTGATAGAGTAGGCATGAAGGTGGTCGCAGAAGAGACGAGGGGTTGCCGGCTATATGTCTGACGAGATGGGAAGCAGGATAGTCGTAACGGGGAGGGGGGGAACGGGTAAGAGCACCTTTACGGCCCTCATGGCACGGTTCCTGGGCGAACTTGGGCTCACTCCCCTCCTCCTTGTGGACTCGGACCCGGACCAGAGCCTCGCCGACATGATGGGGATAGACCTGGAGGGGGAGGGGAAGGAGACCATAGCTGAGGTCCTAGCCGACATCATAGACGAGAGGAGGATGACCAGGATGACTGGGATGACCCCAACGGACAAGATAGAGCCCTTCCTCTTCCAGAACACCCTGTACGAGGGCACCGGCTTCTACGACTTCGTCAGCGTCGGGACAAAGTGGATCGAGGGGTGCTACTGCCTCCCTGACCACTCCCTGGGGCAGATAATGGACAAGTGGGCCTCCAACTACCGTTACGTCCTGATAGACTCCCCTGCGGGCGTTGAGCACCTCAACAGGAGGATAACGAAGGAGGTGAAGGACGTCTTCAACGTACTCGACCCCTCAAAGAAGAGCTTCGACAACGCCGAGAGGTCCCACAGAATCATGAGGGAGGTAGGGATCAAGTTCGACAACTACTACCTCGTCGGGGGATACAGGTTCCCAGAGGAGCTGGAGGAGGAGGCCCGCGGGCAGCCCTTCGAGTTCCTGGGCAGGATAGAGTTCGACCAGATGGTCATGGATTACAACCTCGAGGGGAGGTCCCTGCTTGAGCTGCCCGAGGGCTCCCCGGCTTACCGGTCAGTGAGGGAGATAATGGCGAGGGCCGGGTACAGGGAGGAGTCGCCCAGGCTGTCAGAGCTTCTCAAACTTGGAAAAGATTGATCTTATTGTCGTCCGCTTTAAGGGGGAGATTTCATTGAAGATCGCCGTGGCTGGAAAGGGGGGCGTGGGGAAGACCTTCATAGCGGCCACGCTCTCCAGGCTCCTTGCCCGGGACGGATACAAGGTCCTTGCAGTAGACGCAGACCCCAACATAAATCTGGCATCGGCCCTGGGCATACCAAGCGAGGTCTCCGAGAAGATCGTTCCCCTGGCGGACGACGAGGCCCTGATAGAGGAGAAGACGGGGGTCGCCCCCGAAGCGTCCTACGGACCCGTCTTCAACATGACCCCCAAGGTGAGCGACATCGTGGAAAGGTTCGGGGTGAGGGGGCCGGACGGGGTCCAGCTCCTCGTGATGGGGATGGTTAAGGGGGGAGGCACGGGGTGTATGTGCGGGGCCAACGCTCTCCTAAGGGTCCTCATCCAGCACCTCCTCATCCAGAGGGGGGAGGTGGTCGTCATGGACATGGTCGCCGGCCTCGAGCACCTGGGGAGGGGCACGGCCCGCCGGATGGACGCCATGCTCGTCGTCTCGGAGCCGAGGATGAAGTCCGTGGACACAGTCCGCAGAATACTAAAGCTGGCCTCCGAGATAGAGGTCCAGGATGTCCTAGCCGTCGGAAACAAGATCAACAGCCCGAGGGAGCGCAGGTTCATAGACGAGAAGATGGAGGAGCTGGGGGTTCCGGTCGTGGCCCACATACCCTTCGACACGGCAGTGGCGGAGGCGGACATGCTGGGGAAGGCGACTCTCGACCACGACGGGAGCGCCCCCTCGGTGAAGGCCCTTACGGGGCTCAAGGACTACCTGAAGGAACGCTACGATCTCTAACTGGTCCAACACCTTAAACCCATAGGGCGCAGAGTAAAGGCGAAGATACCACCTGTGGCGGGCCACCTCCTTGAAGCTGAAGGCTATAAGGGTCAGGACCAAGTACTGGCGACCCGGGACTGACCACGTCAAGGAGATCGTCCAGGCCATCGGAGACAAGGTTGAGGACGGTGACATCGTGTCGGTCTCAGAGAAGGCCATCGCCACTGCCCGGGGCCTGCTCTTAGACGAGGCCGGGATAAAACCGGGGAAGTTGGCCCAGTTTCTGGCGGGTACATGGACCCGAAGGTTCTGGGGGGGACCTCTGGGGAGGCTTACGGGGCTCAGGGGGAGGACCATTGAGAGGCTCCGAGGCTTCCCCATCGAGGAGGGCTCCGCCCACAAACAGTGCGCCCTTCGGCACGTCGGCCTCCTCCAGGCTCTTAGGCACTACTCTGAGGGGGGCATAGACGCCAGCAACCTTCCCTACGCCCTTGTCAGCCTGCCCCTGGATGAACCTGGCGTAGAGGCGGCGAAAATAAGGGGGGCCCTGGAGGCAGAGACGGGCAGGAGGCTCTCGGTGATGATCGTTGACGGCGACGTCACGTACTCTTGGAGGAACCTCCACTTGGCCCCAAGGAGGGTCGAGATACCCGGCCTCGTCCACGCCGGGGGTTTCCTCATCTTCGTGTTCGGGAGGATGCTCGGCCTGAAGCCCCGCCCCACACCCGTGGCCCTCTCAGGGGAGCCCCTCAACCCCGACAGGGCCCTCTGGCTGGCGAAGGTCGCCCACCGGGTTAGCGGTCCCGGGGCGGGTAGGACGGTTTGGGGAATGTCCGAGAGGCTGGGCACGGGCCTCACGGGCGTCACATGGGAGATGCTTGAGGCGTTCGAGCACGCGCCCATAGTCATCCTTCGCTTGCTGGAAGTATGAGGGGAGAAGCTAAAAAAGGGGCTCGTCCTGGACGTAGGACCTCCCCAGGCGCAGGGCTAGCTCAGCCTTCTCAAGCTCCTTCCCCAGGTATGCGGCGTGGTCCAACTTCCCCACGAGCCCCCTCCTGATGAGGGTCTGGTATACTTCCCGGGCTTCCGCCCCCTTCACTATTATGTCGGGGGACTCCCCAACTCTGGGATAGTGGATGGCGGCGACCAGCCCCCCATCCCTGTCCACCTGGACCTTGAACCAACCGGCCATGTCCGGGGTATACTCCGACTCGCCCCTGCCCTCGAACACCTCCGCCCCCTCCTCCACGGACCTTTTGTAGGGCTCCTCTATGCGCCTCTTCTCCTTGAGGACCAAGAGGTCTACGCCCAGGTCCTTGGGGACTGTTCCCCTCCTCGTGGCGAGGAACATCATCCTGGATGCCGCTGCTATCTCCCGGACGCTCCCCCTCGCCTTGGGGCTGAACTCTGGGGTGAAGAGGAGGTCCGCGCCTACCTCGCACGCCAGGGCTGTGAGTAGCCCGTTGACTCCGGTGGAGTCCACATCGATGAGCTCCGTCGCGTTCCCCAGGCCGAAGAGCATGGGAGTTTCCCCGTCGAGCTGGCGGAAGAGCTTGTAGGCCCTGAGGGACTCCATCAGCCCGGGCTGGAGGGGGGGATCGAGGATCGGGTCGGCTATGACCCTTTCGATGCCCAGTTCTCTGGCTTTCCTTATGTTCTCTATGAGGACCGAGACCCTTTCCTTGGCCCCCCTGGGGAGCACTCCCTCTCTCATGTTAGAGGGGAGGACCACAACGGGAACGTCCCCGATGGTGGACGCCACCTCCT
>CAYGAH010000033.1:0-1739 GCA_964347685.1 uncultured Candidatus Bathyarchaeia archaeon
GGGGCCCCCACCTTCTTACCGGTTCCCAGGGCGACCAGGGTGTTCAGCGCCCTGCTTATCGTGGGAACGCTGTATCCCGTCCTCTCCGCGATCTCCCCCTGGGAGAGGGGCTCCCCGGCGGTCATGAGGGTGAAGAGGACCCTTCCCACGACTCTGTTGAATCCCCTCGCCTCCGCCAGGTCCTCCCAGATGGACGCTGCCTCGCCCTCCAGCTCCTCAAGGCTGGTCATGTTATCTATTCTGGGGAGCAACCCTTTTATATTTTCTCAATTTTCATAACTATGAAAAATAGGAAAATTGGTGGTGAGGTTGTTCATGGAGATGAGGGAGGACCTCGGGACGGCTTGGAGGGTCATGGCCCGGCCATACGAATTCCTCATGGGGGAGGCGGCCTCGAGGGGCACCAGGGATGTGGTCAGATACTACGCCGTGCTGAGCCTTGTCCTCGCCATACTCACCCCCCTCGCCAACGTCGCGGGTTTCCCATCCGACGTGGTCCACGCATCCACGAACGCCCAGATGGGGGCATACAAGTACGCGCCCCTTGTGGAGGGGCTCACGGGCGTCAGCCGCCACCTCTGGACCGGGGTCCTCACCCTCCTACTGATGCTGGCGAAGCTCCCCCTCTTCGTGGCTTTCTTCCACGCCTTCGCTTTTCTGTTAGGAGGGAAGGGGGGCCTCGGGGCGAGCCTAAGGCTGGTCGTCTACGCTGGCACTCCGGCGATGCTCCTCGGTTGGGTCCCCTACTCCGACTTCATATTCGGCCTCTGGGTAGGATCCCTCTACGTTCCTGCCCTAAGGTACCTCCACGGCGTCCAGTGGGGTAGGGCCGTCGCCTTCGTGACCTTCGTGATGGGGCTTCAGATCCTGTACGTCGTCCTGACGGGCGGGGGATGGCTTATAGAGCCCTGAGGCTGTCCACGCTGATGGATCCGGACACCTGCGCGTGAAACTAGCGCGAGCGGGGCAAGCTATAAAAAGCCACGGAGAAATAATTTCTCGCCATTTAGTGGTTGATATGTCTGAGAAGGTAGAGACTATTAGGGCCTTCGCGTCGCTGGGGTTCGACCGCCTCGACAGGGCGACGAAGGACCTCAAGCCCGAGCAGCTCGACTGGAAGTACTGCCCCGAGGCCAACACCATAAGGTGGATACTCACCCACCTCTCAAGCGAGCTACACGTCTTCATACCCAAGATACTGAGGGGGGACAAGGAGTACGTCCCTGAGGGCTGGCCGGAGGACTACACCGGGAACAAGAGCTACCCCCTTGAGAAGATAATGGGGGACATCAAGGACGGCAGGGCCAAGCTGATGAGGAGCCTCGACGGGCTAACCGACGGGTCCCTCTCCGAGGAGATAGACTGGTTCTACGGGAAGCAGCCGAAGGAAAAGTACCTGATGCTGGCCATATCAGAGATAATGCACCACGAGGGCCAGATCGCTGCCATCCTTGGCGTAGAGAAGCGGATGAAGGGCACCTGAAGACACCCCTTATTTTTTCACACGCGTTCTTGTCAATGTTATTTGTGGCCCATCGCAGCCTTTCTTATTGGTTTTGGCGGTCGGCTCTCCTATGCGCACTTTAGATTTTAAATAAATTCCTCTGGTTGCCTCGTATTCGCAAAGATGAAATGCAGGTGTCGAACTCTATTCTTCGCCTTGTTCCTGGTAGATCCTGGACTCCCCGTCCACCTTCCTCACCCTTATCAGGTTGACGCCCTCCTCCTCCCCGTGGCCG
>CAYGAH010000034.1:0-5179 GCA_964347685.1 uncultured Candidatus Bathyarchaeia archaeon
GCTCCACGACAGGCTCATCGCCTCAGAAGACTACAGGGAGAGGGAGGCCGCCATCTGGCTTGAGACCTCCTTTGAGAGGGGCTCGCCCGGCTCGGACCCCGGGGGGCTTGCCAGGGAGATGAGGGAGATGGAGTTCGTACTGTACTCAGTCATCAACAGGGCCGGGGAGGCCCAGAGGGAGGTGAACCAGTGGATGAACTACGTCGCCAACGCCGCCCAGTTCATAGAGGACGGCTACTGGATAGACGCCAAGATACTCCTCAGCCGCGCCCTATACGTGTCCCGAATGGAGGCGGTAGAGGGGCTCAAATCGGACCCTAACCTCGTATACGAGATAAGCGTCCTCCAGAAAGCGACCGCCAGCTACTTCGAAGAGATGAGGGACTACCCCCTGGGGCTGCACATCCCCGAGGCTCTGTTGGAAAGGGCGCTTTCGCTGCAGGAGAACCTCCTCGGGCTCATGGACAAATATTACAGGGGGGAGCGCCAGGGAGTCGACGACCGGGCCCGCAAGGTCATCCACCGGCTTAGCTTCGCATTGCGCTATCTCATCGAGGGGAAGGAGCCCGATGCCGAGAGGGAGATGGGTCTAGCCCTGAACTACTTAGGTAGCCTGCTCGGTGCCATCTCTGATGATGCGGAAAGGGGGGAGATGGATGGCTACAGGCGCAGGCTCGAGGAGCTTACAAGCGTCCCCAAGAATGGGGGTTAGAGGCCCCGTTTCGGTGTAAAGGCTAGGAAGCCTCAAGGGGATGAGGGATAGAGTAGGATCGCGCGTATCATGAGGGGGACTCTATGGGTCTAGGCAAATTCTTCCTCACGGGGCCTCCGGGCTCAGGAAAGTCGACTGTGTTCCTGAGGTGCATAGACCTAATCCGAGGCACGGGCTTCACGGTCGGAGGCATCTCGACGCCCGAGATCAGGAGTAGGGGCAGGAGGGTCGGATTCAGCGTAGTCGACCTAGCCACAGGGGACACGGGCGTCCTTGCGGGGGTCGAAGTAGATTCGCGTTTAAGGGTGGGGAGGTACGGCGTAGACCTAATAGGGTTCGAGTCCGTAGCCCTCCCCGCCCTGGACCACGCAGAGGAGAAATGCGACTTGGTCTGCATCGACGAGATAGGCCGAATGGAGCTCTTCTCGGCGCGATTCGAGAGGAGGGTTGAGGAGCTTCTCGGGGGACCCAAGCCCATGCAATCAGTACTCCATCGCAACTACGTAGGCCGGTATGGTGGATGGGGAGAGATTTTCCGAGTCTCGCCAGAGAACAGGGAAAGCCTACCAAAGAAGGTGGCATCAGTTCTAGAGGCGCACCTTAAAGGGGAGAAGGTCTAGGCCGATTACCTGGAGTGAAGGCCCTTTCGCGCTCGGCCGATGAAGGCGGACGCGTTTCATCGGATGTGAGGGTTTTAAAGGCAAATGGTCAATTGCTCCACAGGGGAGCCCGTTGGTGGAGGATACGGCTAGGAGGGTTCTTACAGAGTACCTGAAAGACTCCCGCCAGTCCTATAGGGAGGTGGCCGGGAAGGTCGGGGTCTCGTCCGGGACCGTCGCCTCCCGGGTTAGGGAGATGGAGGAGGAGGGGATCATAAAGAGGTACACGGCCCTCCTTGACTACGAGAAACTCGGTTACGAGCTGACCGTCGTCACGGAGATCGTAGTCTCCGGAGGAAGGATGCTCGAGGCTGGGGAGGAGATAGCCAGGATGGGGCCTACGTGCGCCGTATACAACGTGACGGGCGACTCGGACATCATGGTCGTGGGGAAGTTCAAGACCAGGAGGGAGTTGAGCGACTTCACGAAGAAGATCCTGAGGATACCCCATGTGGAGAGGACGAAGACCCACCTGGTGCTCAACACAATAAAGGAAGACTTCAGCCTACTGCCCTAAATGCGAATCCGAGAGGCTCTTCTGACTGTGGGTCTTCGCTAGTTCCACGCCCCTCTCCAGTGCCTTCAGGTTCAGGTCCACGAACCTGCTGAACCTCTCCCTCACGGACCCCCTCACCGACCCCAAGCTCACGATCCCAGTGAGGCCAACGAGGGCGCCCAGCATAACCATGTTCGCGACTAGGCTGTTGCCAAGCTCGCCGGCGACCCTCGCCCCAGGGATACCGACGTAGGACACGCCCCCAGCGGCCTCGGACCCTGACAGGGGGACCAGGTCTTCGTCGTGTATTATGACGCCTCCCTCCCTCACGTCCTTCCCGAAGGTCTGGTACGCGTCCAGGGACATTGCCACAAGGCAGTCTGGCTCTGTCACCTTTGGGAAGTCTATCGGGGTCTCTGAGACTACCACGTCGGACTTGCATGCCCCCCCCCTCGCCTCCGGCCCGTAGGAAGGGGTCATGACCGAGTACTTCCCGTCGTGGATGCTCGCGGCGTTGGCGAGGACGTAGCCAGAGGTTATCACCCCCTGCCCCCCGAAGCCCGCGATCCTTACCTCGTACCTCCCCATCCTATCCCTCCACCAGACCGCTTAGGACTTCGTTGTATGTTGGCCTATCGAAGTCGACGAAGTCTCCTATTATTATCTCCCTCCCTGGGTCTATGACTGCCTCCGTCGGGGGGACCTCCCTTATCCTGCTTATGCTCCTAAGCTCCTTCATCATCTCGACGCCGCTGAGCCTGTTCAGCCTGCCGAAGCCCGTTGGGCAGGGGGAGACGACCTCTATGAAGGAGAACCCCCTCTTCACCAGGCCCCTCTTTATCGAGTTCTTCAACATTTGAACGTGATAGACCGTCCACCTGGAGACGTAGGTAGCCCCCGCCGAGGCGACTAGGGCCACGAGGTTGAAAGGGCGCTCGACGTTCCCGTAGGGGCTCGTTGGGGTCCTGGACCCCTGGGGGGTAGTGGGTCCGAACTGGGCCCCGGTCATCCCGTAGTTGAAGTTGTTGGAGCATATCACTAGGACGTCCACGTTCCTCCTAGCTGCGTGGATGAGGTGGTTCCCCCCTATCGCGAAGAGGTCCCCGTCCCCGCTTATGACAACCGGCTTCAGCTCAGGGTTCGCCAGGCTGACCCCGGTAGCGAAGGGGAGGGCCCTCCCGTGGGTCGTGTGGAATGCGTCCGTGTTCACGTACCCCGAGGCCCTACCTGCGCAGCCTATACCGGATATGGTGACTACCTTGTCCAGGTCGTAGTCAAGCTCCCTAAGGGCCTCTATGTAGCTGTGGAGGACTATCCCCAGCCCGCAGCCCTGGCACCATATGTGGGGGAACCTCTCCATCCTGAGGTAGTCACCGAGGGGGTGCGATGGAGCTTCCTGGACCAACCTAGAGCCTCCTGATGGCCGAGAGTATCTCCTGGGGGCGTGGGGGGTTCTCACCGAGCTTCGGGACGAAGGAGACCTCCGTGGGCTTCACCGCCCTCTCCACCTCCCTTACCAGCTGACCGTAGTTCATCTCGGCAACGACCACCCCCCTGAGCGACCTGGAGAGTTCCTCGAGCCTCCCATCGGGGAAGGGCCAGAGGCTTATCAGCCTGAGCATCCCAGCCCTTATGCCCTCCTCGCGGGCCATCTCCACGGCCCTGACCGCCGACCTGGCCGTTATGCCGTAGGCTACTACGAGCACATCGCAGTCTTCAACCATCTTCTCCTCGGACCTGTATATCTTGTCCGCGTTCCTCCTGATCTTGTCGCAGAGCCTCCTCACAAGGCTGTCCTGTGCCTCAACTGACATGTCGGGGTAGCCCTTGGCGTCGTGGGTCAACCCCGTCGCGTAGAACCTGTAGCCCTCTCCGAAGTTCGCCATCGGCGGCACGAGGCTCTCGTCGGCCTGGAAGGGCATGTACTCTCCCGGGGGTCGGTCGGGCCTCTTCCTGTCCACCACCCTTATCTCCCCTTTCTCAGGGATGACTAACCTCTCGTACATGTGCCCTATGTTGGCGTCAGAGAGGACGAACGCCGGCACCCTGTACTCCTCAGAGAGGTTGAAGGCCTCTACCGTAAGGTCGAACATCTCCTGGACGGATGAGGGGGCCAGGGCTATTATCTCGACGTCACCGTGGGTCCCCCACCTGCACTGCATGACGTCCCCCTGAGCCCCCATGGTGGGCTGCCCAGTGCTCGGCCCACCCCTCATGACGTTTACAACGACGCAGGGTGCCTCGGTCATGACCGCCAGCCCTATGTTCTCAAGCATCAGGCTCAACCCAGGCCCCGACGTTGCGGTCATGGCCTTCACCCCCGAGTAGGAGGCTCCTATGACGGAGGCCATTGCCCCGAGCTCGTCCTCGAACTGGATGAACTTCCCCCCGACCCCGGGGAACCTTGCCGCCATCCTCTCGGCTATCTCAGTAGCGGGGGTTATCGGGTACGCTGCGTAGAACCTGCAGCCGGCGGCTATCGCCCCCTCGGCGCATGCCCAGTCTCCGCTGACGAAGTGGCTCCCCGTCAAAACATCACTCTGCACCTTTCTCCTCCCCCTCTTCCTCCAGGAACAGGGCTATCTCGGGGCAGAGCATGGCGCAGAGGCCGCACCCGGCACAGGCTTCTTCGTCCCTTATCTTCGGCACCCTGACCCCCTTTTCGCTGAGTTCGTCCGATTCCTCGAAGACGTGCCTCGGGCAGAACTCCACGCAGAAGCCGCACCCCTTGCAAAGCTCCTCGATTATCTTTATCCTGTACTTCTTCCCCTTCTTCGGGTTGCTGCCATCCCCAGACGCCAAACCTGTTCCATAGCAGATCGTAGATGATGAAATATATCGCTTTGCATTTGATAAGTTTGATACTAAAAGGGGGTTAATGCTTATACATATGTCCAGAAATATACCAAAAAATTTTTTATTTGACCAAAATTTAACCGGAACCGTTCCATTTTCGACTTCACGAAAATGGCTGGGGAGGGTGCGAAAAACTCCGAAGCACATAGAAGCTCAGAGGTCCCTTTCATCCGTAAGAGTTTTAGAGTGTGAGGCTGGAGGTTTTCATATCTTCTCTTTCAGCAGCCCTCCGAGTGTCCTTATTCCCTCGACTATGTCCTCCTCGGACGGGAGGCTGTAGTTTAGGCGCATGTAGTTGTGGACGGGGCGTGTGAAGAAGTTGCTCCCGGGGATGTATGCGACGCCGCTCCTCACAGCCTCCATGAGCATCTCCGTGGTGTTCACGTGCTCAGGCATCTTCGCCCAGAGGAACAACCCTCCCCTCGGCTCGTTCCACTCCGCCTCATCCGGGAAGCT
>CAYGAH010000035.1:0-4416 GCA_964347685.1 uncultured Candidatus Bathyarchaeia archaeon
GACATCACAACCATAGAACCGTCATGCGGTCGTGATATAAAATTTCAGAAACTTTATTCTGTATTGATATACCTTATCTTCCATTTAAAAAATTGTAAAAATTGGTACCCTTTTAGCACATTCGTTCTCAGTCTTTCGTCGTTAAGGTGTATCTGACCCCGACCTCTGCCATAGCCTTGTCCACCTTCCTGAGCAGCTCGTTCAGCTGCTCCATGGTCGGCCTTGTGAACCACTCGAAGAAGAAGTCGTACTCTCCCAGCCTCTCCCCCGACTTGCTGATTATCGTGCTGCACCTCTCCGTCGGTACGTCGCCCACATCTAGGAAGTAGCTCCTGACTATGCTGACGTCGTCCGCGCCCGGAACGCCGTAAGCTGTCTCCGAGGGCGGCTCCCCCCGTATGGTGGTACGCATTATGGGGTCCATTATGCAGACCTCGGGCATGTCTATGGCCAGCTTCTTCAACGCTTGGATGGCTTCGTAGACGGGCGGGCCGTAGATCTTGATGTAGCTCCTCATAACCATCACCCTTTTAATATCCATCGTACTGTTATTAAAACTTTAAACAAAAAGAGCGCCCAAGACACATAAAATCGATATTTAGCATTAAAATCCACATTTTTTTGGGCGATCTCAACGAGGTGTCGTCTTATCTATGGATGAGGCGAAGTAGTATTCGGTGCAATACTTGAACGAGTTCAACGATTACGGGAGGAGGATCGAGGAGCAGATCAGGCCCATGACCTACCCCCTGGCCGTGAAGATGCTTGAGGACGAGGAGGAGATACCGCCCGAGGCAAAGAGGCCCGCTAGGGACTTCGGCAAGTGCATGTCCACGTGCCAGTGCCTCTCCCTCTCTAGGAGGTTCGGAGTCGTAGTTGCCCAGACCCTCGGGGACATGTGGTGCCCCGAGCCTGTGATAGGCTTCGGCCTGGCAGAGCCCCCCAAATACTTCCTCGAAGGCCACACAAGGTACCCGGGCGGCGTAGGGTCCCTGGAGGCGGGGGCAAACTGGGCCGCAGAGTTCCCCAGGCTCGATGCTGGGAGGTACGTGGGAGTTGTCTCCGCCCCCCTGAGGACGGCGAGCTTCGAGCCGGACGTAGCTGTGATATACTGCAACTCGGCCCAGCTCCTCAGGCTGCTGCTTGGGCTCGCATACTGGGACGGGAGGGACATAAACACCGTGCTTGGGGGCCACTCGGCCTGCGTCTACGCCGTGGTCCCCTGCATGCTGAAGGGGGAGTGCCAGGCCTCTGTCCCATGCAGGGGGGACAGGGGGTACGCGGGAGCCCAGGACGACGAGATGATATTCTCCATCCCCAAGAACAGGATAGGGGACGTCGCCCGAGGGCTCGAGCAGGATGGGACGGGCTCCGTCCCGACGAGGTTCTCCATGGCCCCGGAGTACAAACTCTCTGAGAGCTACGCCGAGGCGGCACGCCTGATGGGGATGAGAGCATCGGACGGCTCTGAGATAATGGGGTACACGGCTGAGGAGAGGAGGCTCTCCCTCCAGTACAGGTGATGCGAAATGGGATGGCCTTGAACCTTTCTCGCCACCATCACGGACCATCACGAACATATCCAGCAGGGCTGGGCCCTTCGAGAGGCTCTTCGGATAGGCTCAGTCCAGAGACCGCCGGATACTCGGGGAGCAGCCAGACGGGGCCCGAGGAGAAGCTCGAGGGGATAGTCTTCTACGAGGAGGTGAGGGACTTCATCCTGAACGAGCTGAGGAAGTTCAAGGCCCCTTACGTCATAGGGACGGAGGTGGTCCACCCGGAGGAGGAGCCCGTCCCCAGGGGCCCTGGCCTCGACGACGAGATGCTGATCACCCTCAGGGAGATACGCGACCTCCTCAGGAAACAGAAGGGATAGGAAGGGACAAGGGAGCTGAGCAGGGGGCTCAGGACCGCTTCCCCGCATAGCCCAGCAGCACTATGACCAAAGCGGTCAGGGCGTACAGAATAGCCCTAATCGAGGCGACGGCCTCTATTGAGAAGAAGAGGACCGTCCCGGCCCCCAGGAGGGCCCCCGTCAGGAGCCTCATCCGGTTGCTGCTCTCCCTCAACCCCCATGACTGGGTGAGCCAGTCGACGGCAGAGGGGAGGATGAGGGCGAGGCAGAGGAGGACCTGGATCGGGGCGGAGAGGCCCCTCAGCGTTGGGCCCTGGAGCCTCTGGAGGAGGCTGAGGGATATGATCCCGGAAACGTATCCCGAGCACCTGGAGCAGAGCCTCAGCTCCCACCCCATGAGCCTGACCGTGAACCAGTGCCTGTGGGCAGCGAGCCTCCAGAGCTCCACCCGGCCTCACTCCTCGATCAGCTTCTCACCGCAGTAGGGGCAGACATTGAACTCCCTTAGCACCGGCTTCCCGCACGAGGGGCAGCTGCTTCCCACAGGGGTCGCCGGGATCTTCAGGGGCTGGTCGGCCTTGAACTTTGCCACCCTGCTCTTTAGGGAGCGGTCGTAGGTAGCCTTGACGACTGTTCCTCCGCCCTCGACCTCGGTCAGCTCGAATATTATGGGGCCGGTCTCGTCGCTCATCTGGTAGAGCCTGGGGGGCTTGGCCTCATCGACGACGAACCTCTCCTTGGCCCTCCCCCCGCCTAGGCTCCCGAGCAGCCTGGACATAGTCGACTTATCCCTCTCCGCCTTCCTCTCCTCTGCCCTCCTTCGCCACTCGCCGGCCTCGGCCTCTATGGCCTCGTATGTGGGGCCGATCTCCTGGGGGGTGTACCAGGAATCCTCGACGGCCCCGCTTTCAGCCTGTCTCTCTCCCCCTCTTTGCGTCATAGTCAACATGCAGCAGATGAGGGGTAGGAGGATCCAGATGAGGTCGAACCCCCCGCCGCCCTCCTGCCCTATCAGGGACCACGGTATCATGCATCAAACCTCGTCCCTTCTACTATATCAATGATTATATAACGAGATCCAGAGTCGGCCATGAATCACCACCAGAGCCGGAACGTCGCACGAAGGCCGCATCGTCTCAGCGAAGGGGATCGGCCTTATCGGCACATCGTTATATCCGATCAGACCACGGCCCTGATGAGACCCCTAAACGGGGATAGGGCGTTTTGAGAACAGCCTGTACAGGATCAAGGCGGCACCGAAGGCGACCGACCAAGCGACGAATCCTACGGTAGTGGTCGTGTTGCTGAAGGACCCCAAAGTCAAGCCTATGCCGGCGCAGAGGGAGAGGTGGGCGAGGACAAGGGAGTCGAGGAGCCTCGACCCATGGAAGGGCAAGGCCCCGGCGGGCTTACGGATTCGGACGAGGGCCAGCACAGCGACCCCCAGGAGGGCCAGGCTCGACGCGTACCCCATCGAATTGGACCCGCCCGCCCTGAATAGGGTCTGGGCTGCCTGGAGGCTGAAGGCCATGCAGAGGGCCCAGCCCGCCTTTCCGAGCCTCCTGTGGCCCCAGTCCCTCCCTCCGAAGAACCTGTTGGCGAAGTAGAGGGCCGCGACGCTCTGCATGAGGCCCCACCAGAAAACAGTGGACAACACCAGTATGACAGGGTCTATCCCCAGGGGGCTCCCGGGGCTTAGGACGCTCCGGGTGGTGAACGTCTCATGCCAGAGACCGAATACGAACCCCGCCATGATAACGTGCCTGTCCCTCAGGTGGTACCTGACGACCAGGTCCTCGAGCATGAGGAAGTAGGTGGAGTAGAGCACCACAAGGGAGCCGGTCAGGACGGGGTTCAGGAAGCCTACAAGCCCGTGGACCCAGAGCTCGCAGAGGAGGTTGAACAAGACGCAGGCAGCTACGATCCTGAGGGGCCATTTTGAGTCTTGGGGCAAGTTATCTCAACCGTGGTCGTAGGCTATGGGCTCGGCTTCAAAATAGGTTAATGGATCCGTGCTCGGGGGATCAGGGCCCCCCATCGGGGCTCAGGTGAGCCGGGCTCAATGGCCTCGTCTCAAGGTACGCCTCTCCATTTGCCGTGTTCAGTATGCCGATGGGTTAGAATGGCGTAGGAGGAAGCCTTTAAGGAGGGTTTCTTCCAACCACTCCATAGACCCTGCCCGAAACCCGTTCCCTCGAAGCCCAGATGATCAGGGCCCCCAGCAATAGCCCGATCACCATCGAGCCATGCGGGAACCCCGGGATGTCACCAGGAGGCTCCTCGGGCTCCAAGACGGTGAACTCACTGGGCTGGCTCGAGGAGGACTGGTGCCCCGCGTCTCCCTCCCAGGAAGCTTCCACCCTCCACAGGCCGGCCTCTTGGGGCTCGTATGAGTCGCCGTAGGAGCCGTCTTGGCCTGTGTTCACGGCTCTGGTGACCTTCGAGCCTCCGGGCCCTGTGTATGTCAGGGTGACTGATGCGCCCGTGACCGGTGGCTGTATAGAGCCTGTGACGGTGATGGGGTCTCCGAGGTTCACCTCGCTGGAAGAAGTGAAGCAGTA
>CAYGAH010000036.1:0-5003 GCA_964347685.1 uncultured Candidatus Bathyarchaeia archaeon
CCCTTATCATGTCGCCAGGGTCGAGCTCCATGTTCCATGCCTCAGGCGCGACTAGCCCCGCGTTCCCAGTGGTCTTGGTCTTGAAGATGCTCGCGGTCTGGGTGTTGTGGAGGAGGGTCCTCAGGACCCCGTGGTCTATGACGACGTTCTCTCTGCAAGGGACCCCCTCGTCGTCGAAGAGCCTGTTGGCCACTGAGTACGGGGCCGGCCTGTCCCTGATTGTAACCGCCTCCGGCGCAACCCTCTTCCCCAGCTTGTCCCCGAATATGGAGAGCTGGATCAGGGCCATGTAGGCTGATGCCATGTTTGCATATATGTCCAGGATGCAGCCCGTGAACAGGGGGTCGAATACGACGTCGTATGTCCCCTCCTCCCCCTGCACGGGGGCCCTCGCAAGCGTCGCGATCTCCCCCGCCTTCCTCCCAGCCCTCTCAGGCTCGAACTCCCTCAGGGTCGAGCTGCACTCTACCCCGTGGCCCGAGGCTTCCTCCTGGGAGAATGCCCTGACGGAGACCTCTATCGATGACCTGGCGTCGCGGCCCGAGGGGCCCTCGGATGAGACGAGGTAGACGTCATCGTAGCTGGTGAGCAGGGTGCCTCCGGCGTTGAGGCCCTCGGGGACCTCCTCTCTGGCCGCATCTATGGCCCTCTCAACGTACAGTATGGGCTCTTCTAGGCTCGCTATCCCCTTGTCCGCCTTGGGCTCCCCGTATTTGTATGTGCCCTCGGCGAAACCCGTGTACATTGGGTTGGGCTCCGAGACCTTGGCGAGCTTCAGGAGCTCCTCGACCCTTTCATCGGCCTCTTGGAAGTCGTATATCTCCGTGGCTACGACACGCTTCTGCCATGCTAGGGCGACCTCGGTGACGTAGTCGTTCCAGGCCTTGCTTATGTCGATCTGGTTGTTGCTGAACCTTATCTGGCTGCTCCTGCTCAGTGTCGTCCTGGCTATGACCTGGTCTGCCCCGAGGGCCTTCGCCCTCCTCACCATTGCCTCGGTCCTCTCCATGGGTTCGCTCACTTCATGAACACCTCCCTTAGCCTTATGGCTGGCCCACCGGTGTAGACCGGTACCCCCTGGGACGGCTCGCTCTTTCCGCACGTGTCTGCCCAGAACTCAAGCTTCTCGCTGACGGCGTCCACGGCGGACCAGAAGCCCTCGGTAGTCATCTCTATAGTGGGCCTGGCTACCGGCGGGCCGAGCTCCCCGTCCTCTATGAGGTAGGACTCTCTTCCCACGTACCTCTGGTTGAACCTCCTGTCATCTATGTTCCACTCTGTAAAGGACTTCATGTATACCCCCTCCTTTACTCCCTCCAGTAGCTCCTCCTCCGTGAGGTCTCCGGGCATGACGTATGTGTTTGCCATGCGGACTATCGCCTCGCGGTCGTAGTTGATGGAGCGGGCCGAGCCGTTGCTCCCGACGCCCAGCTTTGCTGCGGTCTCCCTATTGTGGAGGAACTCGTTTATGATCCCATCCTTGTACAGGTAGCGAGGCCTGGCCTTGACCCCCTCGTCGTCGTACTCGTAGTAGCCGTAGCTGTGCTCGACGTTTGGATCGTCTACGACGGTGACCTGCCCACTCCCGATCCTTGTCCCCAGCCAGTAGGGGCCCCCTGGGTAAATGAAGCTGCGGCCAGCCTGGCTCATCTCCCTGCCGAGGATACGGTCGGCCTCTGTGGGGTGGCCGCAAGACTCGTGGGCGGCGATCCCCACGACCTCGGGGCCACAGACGAGCGTCGTCTTCCCTGGCTCAAGGGGCTTCCCCTCCCTTATGAGGCGCTGGAGGACCTGGGCCTCGTGGGTGAGCTTTTCCGGGACGTCCCATAGGTCGAGGGCCTCCCACCCTCCGCTGTAGCCGAACTGGCGGGAGGCCTGCTCCACCTTTCCCTCCTCCTTGACCGAGATGATCCCGAAGCATGCGACTATTGGGACGTAGGAGGTGATCTTGCTCCCCTCCGAGTTGACGTAGTACTTCTCTGTTAGGTCTATGGGGCACTCGATGAGCCTGCTCTGGACGTTTATTCCGCTGGAGGAGACCTCCTTGTCTATGTCCTTGAGTGCGGCGATCTTGTCCTCTGGGGCAACGTCCCCTATCTTCTCCCTCTCCTCAACCCCCCACTCCGCCTCGCTGCTCCCTGCCTCGGAGAACTCTATGCTGCTCCTCCTTCCCGAGGCCCTTGCCAGCCTGTAGGCCTCCTCCGCGACCTTCTCCGCCTCTTCCTTTGTCCACCTGTTGGTCGATGCGAATCCTATCCCTCCGTCGGCCAGGACCCTGACGTTGAACCCGCTGTCCACCGTCTTTATGTATGCCTCTAGTATGCCGTTCCTCATTATGATCCCCTCGCCGAGGCTGCTTTGGGCCCTCGCCTCAGCGTAGTCCGGCTTCATCCCCATCGCGTGCTCCAGGGCGTGCTCCACCATGTCCTTATCCAATTTTAGTACACAACCAATTGATAGTCAGTGTCAGTTTTATTTCAAGGCTGCGTAAACTATTTAGAATGCGGGGGAGTTTTATCCCTTGGTCGGTGAGCCGGTGGGCGGCCGCCGGGCCATGGGCCTGAGGAAACTCCATCCACCGTGCAGGGCTGCGACGCCGAGAGGCGTGGGGCGAGAGCCCCGGCAACGGACAGAAACGAGACCTCCAACGGCTCGGCTATGACGCCTGTGTAGGGCCGAGGACGCCGCTGGATTGGGTGAGACGGCCGACCCGCAGGGTGCAAGGGCGAATAGGCGCCTATCCCTCCTGCAGGGGGCGCGGGTAGCCCGCTAAGCTGGATGCCGCCTAGAACAGAAGGTGGGTTACGGCCGGCACACCGACCACATATAGAAAATCAGGGCTTGTCCCGGAGCTCAGGGCGTTATACCGTGGTTATCGTGTACATGCATCCGGTGAAGGCGAGGGCCTCGTCTATGTGCCTGATCAGGGCCCTGACCTGCTCGAAGTTGGGGGCTTGCTCCCACTCCACGACGTAGTCGTGCTCCCCCAGGGTCTCCCTCCCCCCACGGATCAGGGTTCCAGTTAAGAGATCGAGGGAAGGGTCTACGACGCTTATTATGTGGGAGACCATCTCCCCGTACTGGTACCTCTTCTTCAGGTTCCTAAGGAGGCCGTTCATGGCCTCGATCCCCCTGTCTATGGAGGGCCCATAGAGTTTTACGTAGCTCTTCAATCCAAACAGCCCCTTTGACTCTCATTTTCACTTTTAGGTATTTAAACGTGCACTGACTATTTTGGGATCATCCCAGAACATCAGTGACTCAGGAAAATAGAAGAAAAAGGGATAAGAAATTCGTTTCCTTTTTTTTCGCGCGCGAAGATGGGTTGCGGCCGGTACACCGACAACTTAACATCTAGTTAAAATTATAACCATCATTAGACGACCTATACTCGGGGTTGTGAACATGTCCAAGATAGTGGTGACCGTCGTAGGGGGGGAGTGTCAGGGAGGATACCATCGAATAGGAGACAGGTGGGAGATCGAGTCGATGACACCGCGGGGGATGTGCCTGGGGGCTTGGGGTGCGGTCTTCCCCTACGTCATGGTCCTGGACATGGGCGGGGAGTTCTCATGGGAGGACGTCCCGACGAAGATCCAGATTCACTGCGCTGATCCGAAGGGGATCACCCTCGAAGTCGAGAAGATACAAGATAGCTAGCGAGACAAAACTCTGAACATTGTACAATTGAGAAAACGGGTCACTGCCAGCATAACGACCAACTGTGAACATGTCATACTAACTGTTGTCCTGTTTCTTGGTGCCTCTCTGAATGATCCTGGATTCCTACGGACACCGCCTTAACCATGCATCCCCATTTTCCGGGACGTGAAGCCACGAGGCCGGATTCCCTGTTTAGGCCCGACGGCTTTCCTACCCTGTCGCGTTGTGGAGTTTTGCTTCATCTCTGGTAGACGATCTCCCCGTTCAGGAAGGTCGTCTCTACAACCCTCTGGATAGTGGTGTACTTCTCAAGCATCCTTGCGTTGACCACGAGCTTCGCCCGAGAGGTGGACAGGGGCACCATCGAGGGCCTGAGGAGCCTGCCCTGCCCGGCCTACGTGATACTGATGGGGAAGGCGATCTACGGCGGGGTGATACTCTTATTGATGCTGCTCTCCACGATACTCACCTCCATCGTCTTCTACAACATCGGGGCTGCGGTGGTGCCCTCCTTGTTAGTCGTCTTCGTTCTCGGGGTGTTGGATCTGGCCCTCGTCGGGTCCATAGTTTCGGCCCTCGTCATGTACTCGGAGGGGAAGAACCTGCTACTCTCCTTCCTCTTCTTCCCGGTCTCGGTCCCCGTCCTCGTCCCGGGAACCCAAGCCGGAGGGAAGATGCTCTCGGGCATGAGCCTGATGCAAGCTGCTCCAGAGCTGAGACTCCTATTGGCCTTCATGCTCGCCGTCGTCGCCGCCTCGATGCTCCTCTTCAGGCACGTTTTCCTGGAATGACAATTATCGCCATGGTCCGGGCAAAGTAGGTACCTAGGGCTCGACTTGCACACCAAAATCCACCCATTGATCTATAGGTTCGAGTAGACTAGCAGGCTTCAAGATACATCCAATCCTTGGCTCAATACAAAGAATGAGTAAAAAATGAAGGTTTATTTATCGCCGTTTCGCGCGCGACATTGGCGTGAAAGCGCCAATTTTGGGACGGGACGACGAAATGAAGCATAGATTTGGGATACCTCTAATGGCGTTAGTTCTCGTCTTCCTAATGACGTTCTACTCCGTCTACTCTTGGACACCACTCCCCGTTAAAGACGACCGAAACGTGTTCATGCCGGGGTCGCAGCCTGGCCAAGCCGGTGTCTCAGAGACTCCAGATAAGTGTGACAATTGCCACGGCGGTTACAATCCTGGAGTGGAGCCTGCCTACAACTGGAGGGGCTCGATGATGGCTCAGGCGGCCAGGGATCCGTTGTGGCTGGCCTGCATGACTACAGCCCTCCAGGACTCGATATGGGCAGTCGGCAACCCGAATGCTGGGGACATATG
>CAYGAH010000037.1:0-4846 GCA_964347685.1 uncultured Candidatus Bathyarchaeia archaeon
TTGAACCATATCTCGAAGGTGCCATCACCCCCGGCTTCTGTGGAGTTTAACTTCCCGCTTCCGTCTGAGAAGGTCTCCTTCAGAACGTTGTCCCAGTAAACCCCTACAGATGCTCCAGCAGTAACGCCGCGACCAAACACCTTTACCAAGGTGCCTTTGACACCAGAATTGGGCGTAACATTCGTCATCTCTATAACCGCAAAGGCAGGTACGATCGAGAATAGGGATAACATCAGTATCGACAGTATAATTATCGGTATAGCTCTCTTTCCTATCTTTTTCATTTCCTTTTTCACTCTCTTTTCATCGCCCGGGCCGCGGCGAGGGGCATAGATGTATACATGTCCCCACCTAGCCCGGCGATTGATAAGAACACCAGACACCGACTACTTAAAGGTATGTCTACAGAAATATGACAATGTATACAAAGGTGTGACAATGTATACATGAGAAAGACATCTAACAAGGCTACTTATCAGAGATACATCATAAAAATACCTATCAGAAAATAATTTTTAACATGGAAATTTAAGGTAAAGTATAGGTGTAAGAAATATTTTTAAGGGGGTTAAAACTAAACGCGCAAAATTCATCTATGAAATTGATGAAAATTTAATTAATAGTATCAAATTTTCACGACCGCCTCCTGAGGGCCCTCCTGTACCCGAGGGTCGCCATACCGCTCAGGTAGTCCCTCTCCGTCTCCTCGTAGTCGAGGGCCCCCATCACCCCCGAGACGTAGCTGAGGAGGAGCTCAGTCATCTCCATGGACATCATGAAAGATGCGCACCTGATGCGGACCTCACCCCCGTCGTCCCTCATCTCCACCTCGTCCAGGTTCCACGATATGAGGAGCCCCTTCTCCAGGAAGGAGAGCGCCTCCCCGTCCCCCAACTTCGTGTGGAGGTACTCCCCGTACCAGCGGCCCGCCTCTTGCCAGACCCTCCGTAGCTCCTCCCCGTCGTCCTCGTAAAACCTAGATATCAGGTGCTCCAGGGTTGAGCGTGAGACGTTGACTGCCCCGGCACCCCTCTGGATGTCCACGAGCCTCTGGAGGTCCACCGCCCCCTTGAGAGTGGCCCCAAGCTCTTCCGCCCTCGAGGCCTGCTCAAGCACCTCCGCGGCGAGGGTGGAGAGGGAGACCCCCTGCCTCAGGGCGATGGCCCTCAGCCTCTCCACTAGGTAGCTCGGCACCACGATCAGCTTGGTCTTCTCCTGGGGGCCCACGCTCAAAAGGCTCACCCGGACTTCTCGAACCTGATCCTTATTATCCCCTTGGAGGTCTCCTTCTCCTTCCTCCCGTAGCCGAGGGCCTCAAGCGCGGCCTCTATGAACTGGCTGAGGACCTCGGTGAAGCCCTTCGTGTACCTCTCCCCGACGCATGAGACCGAGAGGTTCCCTTCCCTGCCCCTCTCCAGGGAGAACTCCGATGTCCCGAAGGTGAGGAGCTCCATCACCTCCTCGAAGGCCTCCACTGGCCTGTCGGTCTTGCTCTGTAAGTACTTCCCGTACCAGTTGCCCATCTCCCTCCACATGGCCGACAGCTTCTCCCCCGCCTCGTCGTAGGCCATGTCCACGACGTCGTAGAGGAGGTGCTCCACGGTGAAGGTTAGGCCGGTCCCCCTCGCCCTCTCCAGCACCACCCTTTTCTCTATCACGTCCTCGAGGGTGAGGCCCATCCCGTCTACCCTGAGGGCCTGCTCCAGGATGTCGTTAAGCGTCTGGAATACCGTGAGGCCCTTCCTGTTGGCCAGGTCAACCACCTGGTTTGCGATGTCCTCCTCAGCTGCGAGCATCTTCCTCCTGGTCAAGCCCTCAGCCCCCTCCCAGGCATCCTCCGGCACTTCCTAACATTATTTGGGTCCATCTGCTGAAAACTCTGCCGATTTCCCCCCTCTCTATCGCCCGCCCTCAATATAAAGTCAGCCTTAATTAATACCACGGTTTAGAACACCCCTCTTCAGCCCGGGCTCCTTCCCTGACTTCACCCCCTCCGCCTCCAGTAGAGGGCAAAGCCGCCGGCGGCCCCACCCAGCGCCATGACCAGTCCGTATATGTAAGGCGGCCTTGTGAGCGTGGTCGGGAGCCTCCTAACGAGAGTCGTCAACCGCCTGTCCACCACCCTGAACCGGGCTATGGGGCTCTCTGAGCCCCTGTATCGGAGGCCGTCCCCCTCCACCATCGCCTGGACCTCCCAGACCCCCTCGATGGGGGGGTATAGGCTAAGGCTGTACTCCCCCTCGTCCGAGGTCGTAATGGGGATCCTGGTGAAGTTACCAGGTGGGAAGAAGAGGAGGTCTACCTCGACCCCCTTTACATTCAGGTCCAGGCTCCCCGATATCTTGATCAGGTGCCCCATGCCCACCTCCGAGCGACTCGGGACGCATGTGATGTTAGTGGAGAGGCTGACAACTACGAACCCCAGGATGTCGGACTGGGCTGGGTGGCAAGAGTCGTCGCCCGGGAAGCCCGCCGAGACGGACCACTTGCCCTCTGCGTCTGGCTTGAAGGTGTGGCTGTAGTACCCAGATCGTTCCGCCCTTGAGGCGAAGACGTAGCTCTTGCCCTTGCAGGAGTAGGTTATCGTCACGTCCCTGCCCCCGGGCTTGAGATACCCGTAGGAGGTTATGCTGTCACCCCCCACTATTCCTATGTCGTCCAGGTTAAGGGTCAGCTCCGGGGTGGTCATGGCCTTGAATGAGCTCCTAACCTCGTCCCCGTTGTCCACCACGTCCACGGCCTCGAACGAGTACTCTACCACCGCCCCCCCCTCCTGGGCGGGGATGACGCCTTCGTAGCTGCTGTTACCCAGCCCCTCCACGGAGGCCCCCTTCCAGGTCTCCCCCCCGTCTGCCGAGTATGAGAGGGAGATCGTCCTCAACCCGCTGTCGTCCGTCGCCCTCACCCTGAGCGGGGTCGGTTCTCCCGACTCGACGATGCCCGGGGGATCGAGGAGCTCCAGGGCCGGGGACTCGAAGTCGGTCTGGACTATGAACTCCACGTATCCAGTGTAGTACTCGGCGATGAGCACAAGGTGGTATAGGACGTTGGCCTTAGCAGGCGCCGAGTAGTCTATCACCATGTCCTGCCCCCTGTACTCGCAGCTCGCCATTGCCAGGGGGTTCCTGTACCCCCAGGGGTCGAAGTTGAATCCCCCGTAGGCGCCGGTCCTTAGGCCCCTGAGCCCAGGCTCCCATGCGATGGGGACGCCGTTCATGAGGCCCCCCACCTTGGCGGTTGGGTTGGCCATGGCGTATAGGCGGACCTCGTACATGTCCAGCTCATCTGGGACGTCCACGAACACCATTATCCGCTGGGCAGAGGCGTTGAACTCAGCCGCCCAGTCCGTTTCCTCGGAGGGCTCAGCCCCCGACTTCCCCTCCATCCTCTTGGTGTACCACCTGTTAGTGCCTATCTTCTCTATCACCATCAGGGTGGCCGCCTCGGCGGCGGAGCTCTCCCTCTCGTCGTTCACCACGCATATGTAGTAGTTCCCCGTCTTGGTCGGGGTGAAGAACTGCTTCGCCTCGTCGTTCCAGACCTGCTCCGGGATCCCCGCAGCCTGGGTGTGGCTAGATACGAGCCTAGGCGCCCCGCTGGAGACCTCGTAGACGTGGACGTCGTAGTCCGTCTTGTGGCTGACCGGGTTGGCCCAGGGGCCTGTCAGGTATATGTGGTAGGGGCGGCCCGCCTTCAGTTGGTATATGTATGTCCAGCTTTCCCCGACGGGTATCTTCCCCGCCTCGATTATGGCCGGGTGGGCCGCCTCCCCCATAAGGGTCATCCTGCTCGTGTCTATTGGGTTTGGGTAGCATGAGGCGGTAGGGGGGAAGCCCGCCCCCGTCAGGGCGGTGCCTGCCACGAGGGCCAGGATTAGCAGCGCAGGCGCGAATCGCCCAATCCTCTCTAAGTCTGTTTCCATGGCATGCAACCGGACCACTTTCGTCTCTTTGGGGCGACTGGAAATGCTCCAGAAATATATATAGAAATTATGAACCGGTGATCGATGAACAGGATCCGGGGCCAATTCTTTTCTACGAATAGGGCCAAGGGGTACCGAGGGTCTGGTTTGACGGTGGGTTCGCTGAAGATCACAACCCTGGCGGATAACCTCGTCCAACTCGCCGGCCTCCGGGGCCATTGGGGCCTCTCCCTCCTGCTGGAACTGGTAGACGCCAGGGGGGATTGGCGAAAAGTGGTTTTCGACACGGGGAACGAAAGGGAGCCCCTCCTCCACAACACCAAGGAGCTCAAGGCGGACCTAGGCGACTTGGACTGCGTCGTCATAAGCCAT
The DNA here is from genome assembly GCA_964347685.1 of uncultured Candidatus Bathyarchaeia archaeon. Classification (GTDB taxonomy): domain Archaea; phylum Thermoproteota; class Bathyarchaeia; order TCS64; family TCS64; genus CAYGAH01. Next base: position 4,295 of record CAYGAH010000037.1, read on the forward strand.
GGCCACGGGGACCACACCGCCGCCACCGTGGACATCGTGAGGAGTGCCGGAGGGGGGAGGGTCTACGCGCACCCCCAAGCCTTCCTGCCGAGGATCTACGAGGACCGCCGTGGCAAGAGGGTGAGGGGCGGCGTCCCAGAGGGGCAGGGTATAGCCGAGATAGAGGCCGCAGGCGGCGAGGTCGTGCTCTCAGAGGGGCCGGTCGAGGTGGTTCCGGGGCTCTGGACGACTGGGCAGATCCCCAGGGTCACCCCCTTCGAGATGGTCTCCCCGCCCACGAGGGGGGGCAGGAGGCTCATCGTCGTGGAGGGCGAGGAGGTGGAGGACAAGATCCTTGACGACCAGGCGCTGTGGACTGAGGTCGAGGGGGTGGGGCCCGTCGTATTGACGGGTTGCGCCCACGCCGGGCCGGTGAACACTCTCCTTCACGCCCAGAGGCTGGGAGGGTTCGAGGAGGTCTGGGGCCTCGTGGGGGGCACCCACCTGGTTGGCAGGGAAGGAGGCTACATCGAGGAGACGGTGAGGGAGTTGCGGGGCTTCGGCCTCAGGATG
>CAYGAH010000038.1:0-7972 GCA_964347685.1 uncultured Candidatus Bathyarchaeia archaeon
ATGGTGCCCTCTGAGGAGGCTACGCCTATCCCCAGGTTGTCCGCAGTGGACTCTATTCCGAGGCAGATGAAACCGTTTATCTCCGGCACCTTCAACAGGTAGGCAGGAGGAGTCGATAAAAATCTTTAGCCTCCGAGGAACCCGAAGACCCGTGAATCATCACCCGTCTCGTGCGGCGGTTTTCATCCCATTTCATCGTCTAAAGTGGCAAAAAGGCGATTTTATTATACGTCGATTGCCACTAATAGTAACACGGTATGGGGAAGAGGCTTCCTAGCTACAAGCAGGTCGTGGAGGCCGCCAGGGAGGTCTTCAGCCAGTACGACACCTCAATCACCCTGAGGCAGCTGTACTACCGCCTCGTCTCTAGGCACCTCATCCCCAACACCATCAACAGCTACAAGCGCCTAAGCCGCATGATGGTGAGGGCCCGGGAGGAGAGGGAAGTCCCCGTCCACTGCCTAGAGGACAGGAGCCGCAGGATCCTCGGGAGGGGGGACACGGGTTACGAGTCGGCTGAGGACTTCCTAAAGCAGAGGCTCTCAGGCCTCCAGGACAGCTGGAAGAGCTTCACGATGACGATGTGGGAAGACCAGCCCAACCACATCCTTATAAGCCTGGAGAAGGACGCCCTCAGCCGCCTCGTCAGCAGGGTGGCGAACCAGTACTCTGTGCGCACCTTCCCCACAAGGGGCTACCCGAGCTTCAGCTACGTCCAGAGGATGGCGAGCTACATGAGGAACAGGCTGGACGGTAAGCCCACGGTCGTCCTATACTTCGGGGACTTCGACCCGAGCGGCGTCGACATAGAGAGGGACCTATCGGAGCGGCTCGTCAAGTACGGGGCCGGGGAGTTCAAGGTGAAGAGGGTGGCCCTATCCCTAGAGCAGATAAAGGAGTACGACCTGCCCCCGATGCCCGTGAAGAGGAGCGACGCAAGGGCGGACAACTTCATGGCTGAGTACGGGGACAGGGCGGTGGAGCTTGACGCCCTGGACCCAAAGGTCCTCCAGCACTTCGTCGCGAGCTCCATAGAGGGCTTCATCGACATAAAGGCGTGGATAAAGAGGGAGAGGCAGATAGAGGAGCTCCAGAAGTGGATAAAGGGCAAGCTGGAGGACATAGAGAAGCTGATAACCTCAGAGGTCCGTAAACTAGAGGAGTAAACCCGTTAATCCAACCGGAGACTACACGCTCAGGCTCTGTTCACTGGAAAAGAGGCCAAAGGGTAGTGGCCCCCAACCAATAGATCATCTGAAAAGTTTTAGAGGAAGGGAACGAGGCTCGCAGACCTTCGGGTTAGATCAGGGTATAGGAGCTCAGGTACTGGATCAGCCGCGTCAATGACGCCATGCAGTAGTATATGACGGACACGCAGAGGAAAGATGTCCCCAACCACATGGCCGCCTTCCCCTTCATATCCTTCCCCCCATGCTCCTCCCAAGCCTGGGGGAGGCGAGTTCTCCGTAGTGCCTCAGGAACCTAGCCCCCTTCTCTGTTGTGTAGAACATCCCGCTCGACGGCTCGATGAGGCCCTTCTCCTCCAGCCTGTCCAGGTACTCGTTCACCAACTTGAAGTTCAGGTTGGCCCTGTAGACCAGGTGGGTCTTCTTGGCCCCTCCGCGGGCCACCTCAAGGATGTCTGCGGAGATGTCCAGGTTGTTCCTCCTCATACGACACACCCTTTTTCTGGTCCTTAGGGGCGCGAAATTCAGTTATAAGCCTTCTCTGGCGATTTGAGAGACAGATCGCCCCATTAAGGGAATTTAAACCCGTTTTTTCCATTTTCAGACCATCTTTCCCGAAGCGTGAAGGCAGTTCCAAAAATGGAAAAAAACAGAAAAAGCCCCATGAGCGACCTTTTTTAACCTCGATCGATAAGACTAGACACGATCCGAAGTGTTGGTTGCCACTAACAGTGCCGTCTACTTCATAGAGGGAGACGGGAGCGAGGAGTCGGCCTCCCCCATTTACGAGGAGAGTGGGGTGTGGCGCGTCGAGGAGGGGGAAAGCCTCAGCGTCGTCGCCCTGGAAGACGGAAACGTCATTCTGATGGTTGACGGTGAGCAGAAGAGGGTCTCCACTGGCATCGGTGAGCGCATAGACTCCCTCGCCCTCATGGGGGAGGAGCCCCCCGACCTCCTTTTGGGCACGGAGGCTCCCCACCTATACAGGCTGAGGGGCGGGTCCGGCCCAGCGGAGCGCAACCCCTCCTTCGCCTCCCTCGAGGTTAGGGGAGAGTGGTTCACCCCGTGGGGGGGCCCAGCCTCCCTGAGGAGCCTCGCCACCACTAGGGACGGATGGGTATACGCCGACATCCACGTGGGGAGCATAATGCGATCCCCCGACTGGGGGGAGAGTTGGAGGCCCGTCACCCCGACGCTCCACAGGGACGTCCACCAGGTCGCCACGACCCCGGCATCCGACGAGAGGGTATACGCGAACACCTACAGGGCCGTTTACTTGAGCTACGACAGGGGGGAGACATGGCACCACAGGGCTGAGGACCTGGGGGAGCGATACGGCAGGGGGATAGCCGTCCACCCAGGGGACCCCAACTGCATACTGGCGGCGGTGAGCGACGGACCCAGGGGAGCAGACGTCCACGGGCAGCTCCACCGAACAGAGGACGCCGGCAGGAGCTGGAAACACGTAACTGAGGGCTTCCCCCCTTCCACAAGAGAGAACATAGACACCTTCCACGTCGCCTTCTCTCCTGAGGGAATCGCCTGGGCGGTGGTCGACGCGACCCTGTATATGAGCGGGGACGAGGGGGAGACCTGGACGCCCCTCTGGGAGGCGCCGGAAAGGATACTGATGATCTCAAGCCGTACGTGACGGAAGCCGTGCCCTCAGCCGAGGAAACAGCCCTGATGGCTCGCCAGAGGATATAAGCCCATATTGTCGAGGATCTTCTAGGAAGAGAATCAGGTGCTCTTCTGGATCTGTGAAGCCCTACTCATCTGTCTCTTCGCGATCATAGGGGTGGCCAAGGACGCGAATATCACTGTGCCCAGAACCACAGGCATGCATAGGTTCGGGTATATCTCGGCGTCGATGAAGTAGTTCCCCCGGGGATCGAAGACCATGGGGAGCTGGGACATGACGAAGGCGGGGAGTCCCTGGGCGAAGATCAGCCTAGACAGGACCTTCTCCTCCCCAGAGAAACGCAGGACGTCGCCGACGAGCGTGCCAACGGCGTACCTGACGGCGACGATGAGGCCCACGATCCCGAGGCCTATCAGCGTGTAACCTAGGGACAGGGTGACTATGAGGCCTATGTAGACGAAGAAGAACGACTTTGTGAGGAATGTTATCTCCTCGTGGAACTCCCTGAGCCTCCTCTTGTTTATCTTGACCTCCTTGCTGAGGCCCAGCTTGCTCGCTATGTACTCGTAGTTGGCGATGGAAAGGCCGAAGGTGAGGGCCGTCATGGTGCCTCCCCCCTCTCCTATCAACGTGTCGGCCATGATGTACAAAGGGAAGAGGATGGAGAGGGTCATCATGTAAGTGAAGGGCCTCCCCCTGAGCCTGTCAAGGATCCAGGCCCAGAGTATCCCTGCGACAAAGCCTAGGGCGGAGGAGAGGGTGAAGACGCTGAATATCTCCTTCACGGCATCGATCAACATCACCTCTGGAAGCATGATCATCCTGATTATCGTGATGGAGACCACGATGCAGAGGGGGTCGGAGATGACCGACTCCATCATGAGGATCACTCTCGTGCTCTCCATGTTGGGGATGACCCTGCCCAAGCTGCCCAGGATGCCGAAGACGGCGATGGTGCTGGTGCCCCCGATCATGGAGCCGAGAAGCAGGGCCTGGAGGATGTTGAAAGTGCCCGGCAGGAGAAAGTTCATCGCCAGGCCTACGGCCGCCACGACGCTTAGGAATGTGCAGATCGCGAGCGTAGACGACTTCCCCATGGTCTGTATCACCGTGACTATGTCCACGTTGATCCCCGCGTCGAAGAGGATGACCCCCAGGGCGACTACGCTCATGAGGGGGGAGAGAGCCAGGAAGGTGTCTTTATCGAAGAGGCCCAGGACGGGGCCCACGAGCATCCCGAAGAAGAGCAGCCAGATGATGTCTGGTACCTTGGTCTTAGAGTAGAAGAACGAGCTTATGTACCCTAGGATGAGGGTCGCAGCCACGAGCAGGATCAGGTGATCGGCTTCGAACACGCCCTTACCCTCCGTGAGGCAAACCTATCGCCCTAAGATCGTGGTGCGGCGAGCATCAAGCCCAAAACGCCGCTCAGGAGTGACACGAACCACCATGCCTAGGGAGCCCAGGCACATTTCACTGTTTTGATCGTGGACTGTGCCGAATATGGGCGACGGGATCGTGGCGTATGAGGTGAGGGGTATTATTAGTCCAAAATAACGGGTTGGCACCATCCAGCAGCTCGGTACACCTACTCGATGTCACACGATTTAAGGATACCGAAATATATCCGGAAATAAGATTAATTTATGTGAAACATCCGACTAAATCAATGGCATTACGTATGATTCACCTTGAAATGGCCCTAAAAACAGGACTCCTGGCAAATAGGAGAGCTATGGATCGAGGGCACTATTATTCACACATTATTTCCCGAGGAATCGGGAATTCCAGCAACCCAATCTATTATCAAGCCAAAAGACCGATTTAAGCAGGTTCTTTCTGAGATGCCCGAAAGATGAAGGTTGGGGTCCACTATGCGACATAGTGGGGTGGGGTCTGGGATTCGCCTCGGGCGTGATGACCTACGTGACCATCGACGAGCCGATCCCCATAGCCCACGAGTAAAGCACCCCAGACCACAAGCACCAGGTCTCCTCGGGGCTGCTCGTGGGGATGATCTCTGCCCAGCCCCCCTCATTGGTGCTCAATGTTTATGAGGTTCTTTCGCCCCTGGGGCCTCGCCGGGGATTTTCCTCCCCAGGAGGAGGCTGTAATTGATCCACTTTCTGGTCCCCAGGTCATAGAACCAAGACCTTCTCGGCTGGTCGAGGGCCTCCACCTCGACCGCTAGGAGCTTCTCCGCCTGGGGCCTCTCGTCGAAACTCAGTCCGAGCCTCGGACTTCCCTCAAGCAGTGAGAGCAGAGAGGGGCAGTTGAGGTCGAGCCCGATCTGCCGGCCTCCGTCGGGGCCCCGCCGGAGGGAGAAGGGGAACTGCCTGCAGCTGGCAGGCCGCTTGGGGTAGATGAGGCATGTGTTCTCCTCGAGATGAGGGCAGGTGTCCTCTGTCAACTGGTATGCGATTATCCTGAAGCCTCTCCCGTGGGGCCTCCTCCCGAGGCCGATCGCTGGCTTCACCGCCGGTTCTGGGAAGAGTTCTCGCTCCTCAGGCAGCAGGGTCAGGCCCCTCAGGACCCCAATGTCCTCGGCGAGGAGGTTGGTGCAACACCTTCCGCAGCGGAGGCACTCGAATGCGGCCCCCTTCCCCGACATCCCCTATATCGTTGTGCTCCATGGAAATAAAGGATACAAGCCAGGGAAGCCACTCATTTACTTCGACGTGAACATACCCGTTTTATAGTTTGTGCGACAGATCGAGGGACAGGTCTGGTCGATCAACATGGTCGAAGAAGAGATGGTCTGGGACCTCTCCCAGCTGGTGGATGACACCGACCCCGCTTCGATCCAGGGGAAGCTGGAAGAGATGGTCTCAGAGTCGAACAGGTTCGGGGAGAGGTACAAGGGTAGGATCCTCGACCTGGACGCAGAGGGCCTCCTGGAGCTTCTCGAGCTGAAGGACGCCATGACGCTCGAGTTCGAGGGGGTGACCCAGTACTGCCGCCTGATGTACTCTGCTGACTCGACGGACGCCGTTGCGAAGCAGCTCAACGACGCCTACCGAACGGCGGTGATGAGGGCGGGGCAGGCGATGGCATTCCTCGAAGTGGAGATGGGGAGGCTCCTGGCGGAGAAGCCCTCTCTGGTGGAAGACTCCGCCCTGGCAGAGTACAGGCACTACCTTGAGAGGATCCTCAGGAGGGCACCCCACATGCTCTCGGAGACTGAGGAGCGCCTTGTGATAGCGAAGGACAGGAACGGGATCAACGCCTGGCAGATGCTCCAGAGCGACTGGCTCTCCACCCGAACCTTCGAAATGGAGGTGGAGGGGGAGGCGAGGACCCTCCCCTACGGGGAGATAATAGGCTTCTACCAGAGCCCGGACAGGGGCCTCAGGATGAGGGCGAATCAAGTGGTCTACGAGGGGCTCGGGGAGGACGATATAGTCTGGGCCAGCGCCATCAGGGCCGTCTGCTCCGACCACCTCCAGATGTGCGGGCTGAGGAAGCACCCCTCCCCAATGACCCAGAGCCTCATCTCCAACGACGTGGACGAGGAGACCATAACCTCCCTGATGAAGACCATGGCGAAGAGCGTCGGCCTCTACAGAAAGTACCTGAAGCTCAAGGCCGGGCTGATGGGTCTGCCAAAGCTGGCCAACTACGACATAGTAGCCCCCCTGCCCCACTCCCCAGAAAAGGATTACGGAGGGGGGGACGCAAGGGCAGAGGTCGTAACCGCCTACAGGGGCTTCGACGAGGAGGTCGCGGGCTGGGTCGAGGAGATGTACGAAAGGCGCCACATAGACGGGGAGGTGAGGAAGGGGAAGAGGTCCGGGGCCTTCTGCTCCAGGTGGCTGGCGGGGAAGAGCGCATACATCCTCCAGAGCTTCAACGGGAGGGTGGGGGACGTCTACACCCAGGCCCACGAGCTGGGCCACGCAGCCCACGCCTACCTGGGCTCAAGGGCCCAGAGGCCCAGCAACTATGAGATAGGAAGCTGCATCGCCGAGTGTGGCAGCGTCTTCGGGGAGCTCCTCCTCACCGACAGGCTCCTCTCCAGGGCGGAGACGAAGGAGGAAAGGCAGGCCATCCTCGCAAGGATCCTAGACAAGTTCGGCATGTCTGCGTTCCAGGTCTCAGCCAGGGTCTTCTTCGAGCAGAGCATGTACGACTCCATCAGGGACGGGGTCTTCCTGGACGGCGAGACGGTGTCGAAGCTCTGGACCTCCGCCAGGGACAAGATATACGGGGACGCCGTCGACTGGCTCCCAGAGATGAAGTGGGAGTGGACGATGAAGGTCCACTACTACATCCCCAACTACAGGTTCTACAACTACCCATACGTCTTCGCCCAGCTATTCGTCTACGCCCTCTACAGGCTGTACAGGGAGCAGGGGGAGGCCTTCGTCCCCAAGATGAAGGCCCTCCTGGCGGCGGGCTCCAGCAAGTCCCCGGCGGAGCTGGCCTCAGAGCTGGGATTCGACATCACGGAGGAGGACTTCTGGGAGAAGGGGATGAGGCAGATGGAGGAGTTCATAGGAATGCTAGAGGAAACCCTCTGACCTCCAACACTTTTTCAACGCAGTCTTTCTGCCTTCGTTGCGACTTAAGATATCCGAGCCCTTGACAAAGCCCTTACGAGGATCTAAGCCGAGAGGAAGCCCCCGTCGACCGCGACCAGGGCCCCGGTCATGTAGCTTGCCAGTTCACTGGCCAGGACAAGGGCGATCCTGGCGACCTCGTCCGGCTGGCCAGCTCGCGCCATGGGAAGCCTGCTCCTGAACTCTAGCCCAGTCTTTATGAGGCCGAGCCTAAGCTTGTATATCTCCTTTGCGAAGTCCATAGTCCCTGGAGTGACTATCCCTCCGGGTATTATCGCGTTTATCCTGAAGCCGCGCCTCCCGTAGTCCCTCGCCAGCCCCCTCGTGAGGGCTATCACCCCAGCCTTGGACACCGCGTAGTGTGACAAACCCTCCTTGAAGGGGAGCAGAGCCTCGATGGACGCGACGTTCACAATCACCCCTCCCCTGTCGAGCCTCCTCCTTATGAACTGCTGGCTCATCCAGAGGACCTGCCTAAGGTTCACCTCCATCACCCTGTCCAGGAACTCCTCGTCCAGCTCGAGGAAGCCCCTCTCGGGGTATATCCCCGCGTTGTTCACGAGCACATCGACGTCTCCCAGCCC
>CAYGAH010000039.1:0-11570 GCA_964347685.1 uncultured Candidatus Bathyarchaeia archaeon
GCGACATTGGGGGCGAACCTGCCCCTGCTCTGGGCCACTATGTCTAGAGGCGCCCTCCACATGAGGGCGCTGTTCGAGTCGTAGTCGAATGAGAGGTTCACGCAGCACTTGTAGCCTTCGGGCCAGAAACCCATGGAATCACCTAACGAAAGATGGCTGAGCGCGTATAAGAGCTTAAGGGGCTCACCCATGTCAAGATGATACGAACGTGGGCCTTCTGTGGTAGCTAGGATTCAGGTTTACCCAGCCTCTTGAAAACTTCCAAAATCCCCTCGACCCACCTGAGGTAACTGTTCATCGAGGCCCTCAGAGCCACAGTGTCCTCCGCGTCGAAGCTCATAACCAGGTCTTCGCCCATGGACCTTAAATCGACCCTGGAGCGGGTCGAAGAGGGCATCTCGGCCTCCGGGGCGAGGGCGCCCAGGATGATCTCAGAGGCTTCTCCCAAGTCCCCTATCCTTATCTCGGCGTGGGCTGATTCCGAGAGGCCGTATTCAGCCATTTAGTATCCTCTCTCAAATACCATTTGAAAACGGATGAAAGGAAGTTTTGGGGCCTGTACTCAGGCGCGTATCCTCATCGATGCCCTGCCCGTCTTGGTCTGGGGAAGGTAGGCTCCGCCTGCGAACCTGTAGTCACACTTTGTGCATCTCCAGATTCCTACGCTCTCCCTCTCCACCGTGGGGCTTGAGCAGCTTGGGCACTTGTGGGGAACATTCTTTGCGCTGACGATTCGGGACCATCTCTTCCTCACCGTCGCGCCTCCCCTTTCCCTCAGCCTGAGGCCGTATGTCTTCCTCTTCCTTGGCATCAACCTTACACCTGCAGCTTGGCCCTTACCCCAGGCGCCTTCTCCACTGCGATATTTATGGCTTTCGCGATATCATCTACCGTGAGGCCGGCTGAGCCGCTCTTCTGGAGGGTGCAGACGTTCCCCTTCTCGTCGATCGTAGCCGTTAACCTGATGTCTGCGACCTCCTCCTCGTCGGCGGTGGGGTCTAGGATCAAGTAGTCTCCGATCTTCACCATCGTCACGGCGATGGGCATGCTTTTAAGCTCCAGGGGCACCTTCTTCTCGGTACGCACAGCGTCGCCATTTTTGACCTTATAAATGGGCTTCATGGCGCCCTTGAGGGCCGCCAGGGCCGCGACGGCCGAGGCGTCGATGAGGTTCCCGTCGTAGTTCAGCACGTATATGTCGACGAACACTATGTAGACCATCTTCCCGTCTTTGATGTCAAGGTTCTTGAAGTCGAGGATCTCTGAAGACCTCAGCCCCCTGTCGACGACCCTGGCGAGCTCGATGGATTCCTCGTCTGGGGGCCCCGGCTCGAACTCTGGGTGCGCCACGGGGGTGAACTCAGCGTTGCACATCAGGACCCCCTCGTCCGGCGTGTCCTCGAACGGCGTGCCCACCTCCACCTTGACCCCTACCAACACCCTCGTCTTGCCTAGGAGGGCCTCAGCAGAGCCTTCTGTCTTGTCTAGGACGTTTGTCCTGAGTGTGAGCTCCCTCTGCTCTTCGAGGGCCCTTCCGTCCATGCGCCTCCCTGAGGCTATGACCTCCTCCATCTTCTTCCTCTTCAGCCTGGAAACTATCCCGTGCCTACTCATCTTCCTCGACCTCCTCTTCCCCCTCCTTCAGTTCTTCCTCCTTGCTGACCATGCTGTACTTCTTCTTGAGGGCCTCCCGCTGCACCTCGTAGATCTGCCTGCAGCCCTCGATGGCCAGCTTCACGCATTCGTTCACTTCAGAGGGCGTGAGGATCCCGTCCATCTGGAGGAGGGTCACACTGTCCAGCTTGGGCATGTAGGCGACTGGCACGTCGGCCTCGCCCTTCTTATCCTCATAGTCGCCGAGGTCAACGACGAGCCTCCCGTCGTACTTCCCAGCTGCGCACGACACTACGAGGTCCCTCATGGGTATCCCTGCGTCCACGAGGGCGACGGTGGCGGCGTTTATGGAGGCCGTCCGGGTCCCCCCGTCCGCCTCCAGGATCTCGACGTATACGTCGATGGATGACCTGGGGTACCGCTCCAGGAAGACTGCCGGCTCCAGGGCGTACCTCATCACCATGCTTATCTCGGAGTCCCTCCTGCTCGGGGCTGGAGACCTTCGGGGGTCAACCGAGAACGGCGCCATGTGGTACCTGCACCTGAGCACAGCCATGTTTGGCTTGGCGAGGTGCTTTGGGTGCATCTCCTTGGGGCCGTATACCCCCACGATGATCTTATTCTTCCCCATCTCTATGTAGGCGGAGCCGTCCGCGTTGGGCAGGACCCCGCTCTCTATCTTTATGGGCCGGAGTTCGTTCCACTCCCTTCCGTCAACTCTGCTCCATTCTGTTTTCTTCTTCTTTCTAGGACTCAATTATATTCCTCCTTTAACTGTCTAAGATACTCTTGGACCCTGTTCGTTAGGCCCGAGGTGTGGGCTTCCCTCTCTATCTTGTTTATGACCTTGACCACCATATCCTCCTGCTCCCTCGTCTTACCGTTAACGAGGATCTTGCCGTTCTGGCCTATGGCTACCTCGCACTTGGTCTCCTTCAGGATCATGTTGATCATGGATCCCTTCTTGCCTATAAGTCGGGGTATCTTAGAGGGCGTGATCTCAACTATGAAACCCTCATCGACCCTCCCCAGGCCGCTTCCAAGTATAGAGAGGATCGGCGTCCTCCTCCGGTCTAGGTCAACTATCTTAGCTACCACTAGATCGCCCACGTCAAGTATCTCGGGCATGACCATGTCTGACCTGAAGGGCTGGTCGATGGCGTCTGGGACGCTGAGTACAGCGTCCGTCGCGGCGTCTATGTCCACGATCCATCTACCCAGCTCTATGTCCTTCACCTCTCCCACGACCACGTCGCCCACCAGGGGCTCGAAACCGGCCTCCAGGGCTATGACCGATACCCTGTCCTTACCGTAGTTCACGAGCCCCACCCGGGAAGCGCATACCTTCCCCTGGCTCCTGTAGGTGTTGTCGCCGGTCCGTGTCCTCCCGTTGAAAAGGACGTCCCCCGGGACGACTATGTCCCGGTTCTCGAATAAAGCGCTCACCAGCTTCCACTCCTCACTTCAGCATCTTCGACTGCAGGTTGCCCTGGGTGGCCTTCCCGAGCCTGTCGAGCATCTCAACCTGCATCGCCGCCGGGACCTCCACCACAGATATCCAAGACCCGTCAGACTGCCACTCGTCCCGCTTTATCTCCCCATAGTTCTTCACGATGCCGTAGGACTTCGCGGCGTACTCGGGGGGTATCTTGAGGGCTATCTGGACGGTCTCGCTGCTCATGGGCAGTATGGGCCTGAGGGCCTTAACGACCTCCTTGACCTGCTCCTCGGCTTCCCTGAAGGGGTCTATGGAGATCTTGGCGTCCTCCATCGCGTTCTCTATCCTGAGGGGAGGGTGGGGGAGCTTCGTTGAGGGGTCGACGTAGCTTCGGGAGATGATGCTTATGATCTGCTTCCTCTTCTGCTCAGTCATCTGCCTCCTCTGCTGCGCCGTGAGGAGGAATGTCCCCCTCTCGAATATCTGCTCGGCCACCTCGATGGGGTCGCTTGTGCCGAATACGGACATCAGCTTCTCGGCCGAGGCCTTCTCCCCCTTGCTGGAGTCGGTGAACACCGTGTCGATCATCAGGGCCTTGGACACGTCGCTTATCTCTCCCCGCTTGTAGGCAAGCCCCTTGTCGGGGTCGACGAGGATCTCGAACCTGTCGCCCGCGTGCTGGTACCTGACCAGCGTGTACCTGTCGCTCATCCATGGCAGCCTTCTAATAGAGGTACTTCTCTACCTCAGATTCTTCGAGCCTTCTGAAGACCTTTGTCTCAGAGGGCACGACGGCCACCTTAATGACCTTGCTTGTGATCTCGCCGTCCGAGGCGATCTTGACGGCGTCGACCCCGAGCTTTATGGCATCTCCCAGGCTCATCTCCTCCCTGTACCCTTCCTCCAGCAGCTTGTTGGCCTCGTCGCTCTTCCTACCCACCGCCGTCGCCTTGTAGCCCCTGTAAGACCCACTGGGGTCTGTGGTGAGGACCCTGGGCCCCCTCGTGTCCACCCCGCCTATTATCATGCTCACGCCGAAGGGGCGGACCCCAGCGTGCTGTGTGTAGATCTGGGTCGAGTCGCCTATCCTTCGGGCCAGGACCTCCACGTCGACGGGCTCGTCGTAGAGCAGCCTGTTGCTCTGGCAGAAGACCCTCCCCTGGCTGATCAGGACTCGGGCGTCCGAGCTGAGACCCGCGATCGCTGTGCAGACGTGCTCGTCGAGCTGGAATATCTTCCTGAAGTAGTCGGGATCCTCAAGCTTGCTCTCTGGCGTCTCGTTGGCAGCGACGACGACTCCATCGGGACACGAGACGCCTACTATGGGGGCGCCCCTCTTCACCAACTCCAGCGCGTACTCGACCTGGTAGAGGCGCCCTTCCGGGGAAAATATCGTTATGGCCCTGTCATATGCCCTTGGCATGAACAAATCCGTGCCCTCCTGTACCCTCTCGCTTTTCGAGATTAATCTACATCCTGTCTATTTAAACAATACTGAGTGTTCCTCGATGAGATTTGGCGCTCTGGCCGGGATCTGAACTCGGGATCGCCCGGGTATCGCCGGGCATGCTGGACATGATCTTGTCGTGCTTTTTGAACTGAAAATGTCGCTTAGGAGCACGCTTTTGTGCTGGTTCGGATCGGTGAGGAGAGTTTTTCAGGTTGCTTCCGTCGTTTGGCGTGTTCTTCACGGGCGGATGGCATGACCCCCCTCCCCCCTGTGTCCCTTCGGTGTGTGATTGGTCTTTCCACGCAGAAGGTTATTCAGAAAGTACGTATTCCGATTTTTTAATGAAATCTATGTTTGTTGCATCTATTCTTTCATGTGTGTTTGAGTTGAAAATATTGTGATGAATTGATGGCGCCCTGGCCGGGATTCGAACCCGGGATCGCTCGGGTGACAGCCGAGCATACTAAACCGGACTATACTACCAGGGCCACGTGGAAGCGAAAGCGTGTGATTCACAAATAAACTTTGCGTCGAGGCCCCCGTTTCACTTGAACTCCCTGGCTATGAGCATCGTCGCCGTCAGGAATATGTTGGGCATCCCCCTGAGGTCCTCCAGTATGAACTTGTCCAGGTGGTTCATGTCCTTGGCCTGGACCTTGATCACGGCGTCGTACTCGCCGTAGATCGTCGAGACTGACTCGACCTCTTCATGCTTGACGAGCCGCTCGCAGACCTCGTCCTCGTAACCGGACCTCACGTTCATCATTATGTAGGCCTTCACGGTCATGGTGCCTCAGCACGATATCTGCAGCATTCTTTAAATGCGTTTCCGCGCTCCGATTCCGGTCGCCAAGTAGCCCGTAAGCATCAGGCCCCTTTCAGTGAGCCTCACGGGGATCCCCTTGTTATCCTTGTCCCCGGCCCTGATGATCCCTGCCTCTCTGAGCCCGCGCAGGTTCCACCTCACAGTAGACTTGGGTATCTCTAGCTCCTCCGAGAGCACGTCGATCAGGCTGGTATAGACCGTCTCTTCCACATAGTTATCTGCCATCCACCTCAGAATGGCCCTCTGCTTATCCGTGAGCCGGTCCAGGGCCGTCGCTATGAGAGTCTTCTCGACGACCTGCAGCCCCTCGAAGTGGAGTTGAAGCGACTCCTCAAGGGCGTCTATGTTCTTTAGCAGCCTTTTGTAGGCCACCCGGTCCTTCACTTTCTCGCCGAACCTAGAAACCTCTGTCCTCAGGGACTCGGTCGCTTCCAGAAGGTTTCTAAATTCGGGGGTCGGATAGAAGTCGTTCCTACTAGGGGAGGAAATACTCACCTGTCATGTTTCTCACCCCACGACGGTTCCTATAAACGCCCTGTGGCTTAAAACCCTTTCTCATAGGATTTATAGCTCCCAGAAAATGGTTTAGGTGCAACGTGTTATCGAGAGCCCGTCGTCTGAAGAATTTAATCTTAGATTTTCTTCTTTATAGCCTCGGCTGCCTCGCTCGTTCTTGCACTTCCGCCCAGGTCCGGCGTAAGGTGCTTCCCCTCCTTCAGCACCCCGCCAACGGCCTCCTCCAGAGTCTTCGCAGCATCCTTTTTGCCGAGCCAGTCTAGCATCATGCCCGCCGAGAGGATGGTGGCCATGGGGTTCGCTATCCCCCTGCCAGCGATGTCGGGGGCCGTCCCGTGTACCGGCTCGAAGACGGCGAAACTCTCGCCTATGTTGCCCGAGGGGGCCAACCCCAGGCCCCCCACGATCCCCGCAGCCTCGTCCGAGAGGATGTCCCCGAAGAGGTTGGTGGTGACTATGACGTCGAACTGCTCCGGGTGGGTGACGAGCCTCATGGCGCAGGCGTCCACTATCTGCTCCTCGTAGAAGATCTCGGGGAAACCCCTCGCAACTTTTCTACACGAGTCTACGAAGAGGCCGCATGTGGTGTCGAGGACGTTTGCCTTGTGGACGCAGGTCACCTTCCTCCTCCCCTCCCCCTCTGCAAGCTTGAAGGCGTAGCGGGCGATCCTTTCGGACGCCCTCCTGGTTATCACCCTAAGGGCGACCCCCCAGTCGGGCCCCCCGTCCCCCACCATCTTATACAGGCCCTCTGTGTTCTCCCTGACGATGACTATGTCGAGGTCCCCCTTCACGTTGGGCACGTTGGGATACGCTTTCGCTGGACGGACGTTGGCGTAGAGGTCCAGCCGCTGACGCAGGGGGAGGATCACCTCCTTTGCGGTCTCGCCAACGGCTGCGAAGAGGCAGGCTTCCGAGCCCTTGACTCCCCTCACGGTCTCCTCGGGTAGGGCCACGCCCGTCGCCTTCTTGCAGGCGTCGCCCGCCGGAAGCTCGACGAAGTCGAAGCCGATTCCTCCTATCTTGTCGCCGAGGGCCTCTAGGACCGAGACGGCTGCGCCCATCACCTCGGGCCCTATCCCGTCCCCGGGGATCGTTGCGATCCTGTATCTTCGGGTCAAATCACCACTCTTCCATGTGATCCCTGAGGTGTTGTGTCAGGCCCCCCGCCCTCAGGATGTCCAGCATGAAGGCCGGTAAGGGGGTGAACCTGAGCTCCTCTCCCGTGTCCTCGTTCTTTATGGTTCCCCTCGTCATGTCGATCTCTATGACCTGTCCGGTCTCCGCCTTCCCCGACATGCTTGGGCATTGGAGCGCCAGCAGTCCCAGGTTGATCGCGTTCCTGTAGAATATGCGGGCGAAGCCCTCGGCCACAACCGCGCCGACCCCAGCGTGCTTCAGGGCGAGGGGCGCGTGCTCCCTGCTGGAGCCGCACCCGAAGTTGGCCCCCCCGACCACGATGTCGCCCTCCCGGACCCTCTCAGGGAACTTGGGGTCGATCCCCTCCATGGCGTGGAGAGCCATCTCATCTGGGTCCACGAGTTCCAGGTACTTTCCAGGTATGATGAGGTCCGTGTTGACGTCGTCCCCGAAACTCCAGACCCTCCCCCTCAGCTTCATCTCTGTCATCTCATCTCCCTCGGATCGGTTATCACGCCCGTCAGGGCAGAGGCCGCCGCGACGGCGGGAGATGAAAGGTAGACCTCCGCCTCAGGGCTCCCCTGCCTGCCCCTGAAGTTCCTGTTCGAGGTGGTCAAGCCCACCTCTCCCGGTGCGAGGAGGCCTATGTGCCCCCCGAAGCAGGCTCCGCAGCTCGGGTTGCTGACGGTCGCCCCGGCTTCCACCAGATCCTGGATGATCCCCTCTTCCAGGGCATCCAAGTAGACGCCCCTTGAAGCTGGGACCACTAGGAGCCTCACGTCCGGGTGGACCTTTCTCCCCTTCAGCAACGACCTCGCCGTCCTCAAGTCATCAAGGCGGCCGTTGGTGCACGAGCCTATGAAGGCCTGGTCTATCCCCTTCCCAGCCACGGCGCCTATGGGCTTCACGTTGTCGACCTTGTGAGGGCACGCGATCTGGGGCTCCAGGTCGCTTACGTCCAGTCCGAGGACCCTTTTGTACTTGGCGTCTGGGTCGGCCCTGACTGGGTCTAGGGCGCCGTCCGTCCTATCCTTGAGGTATTCGAGGGTCTTCTCGTCGGGCTCAACGATGCCCGTCTTGCCCCCCATCTCTATCGCCATGTTGCAGAGGGTCATCCTGCCTGAGACGCCCATTTCCCGGACGGTGCCCCCTGCGAACTCCAAGGCGTTGTAAGTGGCTCCGTCCGCCCCGATCTCGCCTACGACTCGGAGGATCACGTCCTTTGGGGCTACGAAGTCGGGCAGGGCCCCCTCGACCGAGACCCTGATCGTCTCGGGGACCCTAAGCCAGGTCTTCCCGGTGGCCAGCACGGCCCCCATGTCCGTCGAGCCCACCCCCGTGGCGAAGGCCCCGAAGGCCCCGTGGGTGCATGTGTGGGAGTCCGCGCCTATGACGAGCATCCCAGGCTTGATGTGGCCCTTCTCTGGGAGGACTTGGTGGCACACGCCCGAATCGACGTCGTAAAGATATTTTAGGCCCTGCTCCCTCGCGAACCTTCTAATATCCCTGTGGACCGTCGCGGCCATCAGGGTGGAGGCTGGGGCGACGTGGTCGAGGACTACCACCACCTTGTCCCCGTCCCAGACCCTCTCCCTCCCCATCCCCTTCATCGCCCTGAAGGCCAGTATCGCGGTGAGGTCGGGCATCATCGCTAGGTCCACCCATGCCTTAACCACCTCCCCAGCACTGACCTCGTCCCTCCCAGACGCCCTGGCCAGAATCTTCTCCGATACAGTCTTACCCAAGTCTCATCTTCTCCTTCCACTTATGTTCTCAAAGGGCGTCCCGACCTTTCTTCGGACAAGAGCAAGACGTTTATGCCCCTCAAGAAGGCCTCCACGCTCGCCATGACTATGTCATCGTTTACGCCTCTAGAGGTTACCAGCCTTTCGCCTCTCCTCAACCTGACCTCCACGTTCACGACGGCGTCCGTGCCGCCTGTTATGGCCTCGACGTGGTACGTGTCGAGGTGGGCGCGCTGCTCGGGGTTTATCGCCTTGCTCACGGCGTTCAGGGTGGCGTCGACTGGGCCCACCCCCGTCGCAGCCTCCATGAATGTCTCGCCCCTCAGCCTGAGTTTCACCGATGAGGTGGGGGTGATCTTGTTCCCCGTCGTCACGACGAACTCCTCGATGTCGAGGGGTAGCTCGGTCTGGACTCCCATTACTTCCCTTGCGATGGTCAGGAGATCTGCGTCAGTCACTCTCTCCCCCCTGTCGCCCAGGGACTTCACCCGGTGCATGATCTCTTTGAACTCCGTATCGGAGGGGCTGAGGCCCATGTCCCCCAGCGACTTCCCTAGGCCCGCTGAGCCGGCGTGTTTCCCCGACACGATGCCCCTCGCGGCGCCCACAATTCCCGGCTCTATCGCCTCGTATGTGTTGGGGTTCCTCACGACGGCGTGGGTGTGGATGCCCGACTCGTGGCTGAATGCGTTGGCCCCCACTATAGCCTTGTTCGGCTGGACGGGAATCCCCATCAGGCGGGAGACCAGCTGGGAGGCGTCGTAAAGCTCTTCGGTCCTGACGCCCATCCCGACCCCGTATATGACCCTCAGTGCCACGGCCACCTCCTCGAGGGAGGCGTTCCCAGCCCTCTCCCCGATCCCGTTGATGGTCGCGTGTACCTGGTCCGCCCCAGCCATGAGGCCCGCGAGGGAGTTGGCCACGGCGAGTCCGAAGTCGTCGTGGCAGTGGACGCTGAAGACGGCCTCAGGGAACTCTCCCCTCATCTCTGAGAAGAGGCCGTGGGTCCTCTCTGGGGTGAGGATGCCCACGGTGTCGCAGAGGGCCGTCCTGTCCACGCCGAAATCTAGCGCCCTCTTCACGACCCTCTTGAGGAAGCTTCTGTCTGTTCTTGACCCGTCCTCTGTCGAGAGTTCGACGACCAGATCGTGGTCCTTCGCGTGGGCGACGGCGTCCGCCATCATCTCCAAGAGCTGCCCCCTCGTCTTTCCCAGCTTCTCTGAGAGATGGAGGTCCGACGTCGGTACTATCACGTTGACGCTGTCTACCCCCGCTTCTACGGCCTTGTCGATGTCCTTCCTCACACCCCGGGCTGCGCTGCAAACCTCCGCCTCCAGCCCCTCGGAGGCTATCAGCCTCACGGCCTCGAACTCTCCCTTAGAGACGGCTGCGAAACCCGCCTCTATGACGTCCACCCCCAACCCGTCCAGCTTCTTGGCTATCTTCAGCTTCTTTTCGGGAGTGAGGGAGACTCCGGGGGTCTGCTCACCATCACGGAGGGTGGTGTCTAAAAATCTGATGCGTTTCTTGAAATCAGTGGATAAAACGATACCCCATTTTTCCATCCCTTTATGATGCAGAAAGACCACCGCAAGGCAATATAAGATTATCGGGTGCCTCCCTGTTTCTCCACGTCGCCGTAGTTGAGCAGCCTGTTCATTCCCTTCAGGATGGCCTCCACGCTGGCCATCACCGTGTCCCCGCTGACACCGCTCGCTGTGACGAACTTTTCACCCCTCCTCATACCGACGGTGACGTTCGCGACGGCGTCGGTCCCGCCAGTGATGGCCTTCATGACGAACTTCTCCAGCCTTATGTCGGCGAAACCGTTCACCACGTTCCTTATGGCGTTGATGGACGAGTCTATGGGGCCGGTGCCGGTGCCCGAGCCTATGAACTCCCTCCCGTCCACTAGGAGGGTCACGGAGGAGGTGGGGATGACCGTGTTCCCCGTGACTACGAGGAGCTGCTTCAGCTTCACCCTGTCCTCCTCCTTTATGTCCATCACGTTTTTGGCGATGGCGTAGAGGTCGGAGTCCGTAACTATCTTGCCGGTGTCCCCAAGGCTCTTCACCTCGACGGCTATGGCCTTCAGCTGCTCCTTTGTGGGGTCCAGGCCCATATCCCTCACCATGCTCTCTATGCCGTGCCTCCCTGCGTGCTTCCCGGCCACGATCCTGCTCCTCTTGCCCACATACTCTGGGGACAAGATCTCGTAGTTGCCGTTGAAGCTGAGGACGCCGTGGACGTGGATCCCCGCCTCGTGGGCGAAGGCGTTCTCCCCGACTACGGGCTTGTTGGGCGGCAGGTAGACCCCGCTTAGCCTCTCGACCAGCGCCGAGGTCTCTGCTATCTTCTCTGTATTGATCCCCGTCTCGACTCCGTACTGGGCCTCGAGGCTGACCACAACCTCCTCGAGGGAGGCGTTCCCCGCCCTCTCCCCAAGGCCATTCACGCAGACGTGGGCCTGCTCCGCCCCCGCCTCTATTGCGGCGAGGGTGTTTGCCGTCGCCTGGCCCAGGTCGTCGTGGGCGTGGGCGCTCAGGGGCACATCCGTCACCTCCTTCAGCTCCCTGAAGAACTCGTAGGTGTTCCTCGGAGTCATGACGCCGACGGTGTCGGGTATGTTGAGCATCCCCGCCCCAGCCTCCGCTGCCGCTGCGCATACCTCCTTGAGGTAGCCCATCTCCGTCCTCGTCGCGTCCTGGGGGCTGTACTCGACGAAGACCCCATGGTCCTTCGCGTACTCGACTCCTTCTATGGTCTGGCGCTTCACCTCCTCCCGGGACATCTTCATCATGCGCTCCAGGTGGAGGTCGCTGGTCGAGATGAAGACGTGGA
>CAYGAH010000040.1:0-2068 GCA_964347685.1 uncultured Candidatus Bathyarchaeia archaeon
TTGATCTCCCTTGATAGCTTCATGTAGGCCTCTGAGACCCCCGGGCACTCCTCGCTGAATATCTCCCAAACGTTCTTGGTTTTCATCTCTGTTCCTCCGAAGTCCCGATTCTATGGTGCGCTACTATGACTTATTTTATTAGGTGGTTCCGATTCAGTGAGAGGGAAAGCGTCCGGCTTCAGGAGGGGGATAGCTGATTTCGGATTTCGTCAGGGACGTTGACACCGTAGTCGAGAGGATGAGGGGCGAGGTCGACTCCGAAGAGTACGAGAGGCTTATGGAGCTACGGGGCCTCCTCGAGGAGCTGAACGGCAGGAACAAGGTGAAGATCAACCACAGCGTTATGGAGCTCATTTGCGCAAAGCACCTCATCAGGGACGGATTCAGCGTCCGCCTGGAGCACACCCTCGACGGGATCTCGACGGACATCTACGCCGTGAAGGGGTACGGCTCCCTCATCGTTGAGGTCGAGACGGGCTTCGTCCCCCCCGAACACGCTTTGGACCCCATGAACTACCTCAGGGCCCGCGTAGCGAGCAAGATCACCCGCTACAGCGGCTACGCCAACAAGTTCTGCCTGGCCACCCCTCCCCACTACATAATGCAGATACCGCCGGCCCTGACCAAGCCGCCGAGGTTCAGGACAAAGGAGGAGATCGGCTCCATCAAGGGCCTCTGCGACATATATTACTCAAACCCCCCGGTCAGCGTAGAGGAGATTAGGAACGCCCGCCTCCACGCAATATACGTAATCGACGTGGACAACGTCTCAGTCAAGGAGTGGGAGGTCAACGAGTACATGGGGAAGGCCGCCCTCTGGAGCGTCTGAGCACCGCGAAACCCTTAAGGCCCGGGAACTTTCCTAAGTGGAGAGGGCTGATAAGTGGATCCATCGGCTGCGATGCTCGCCCTCGGGCTTGCGATGGCAGGGCTAGGCGTCTTCCTGATCTTCCTCAGCATGAGGACAGGCGGCAGGGATGTGGAGACGCGTGGCATGGGGGTCATCATGATAGGGCCCATACCCATAATAATTGGGGGCAGCAGGCGATGGATCGTTATCGCGCTTGTCGCGTTCTCGGTCATAGCCATCTTGATGCTGGCTGCCCGTTGGATGCCTGAACTACTGGGGTGGTGAACTGTGGCAAGGAAGGAACTGTGTTACATATGCGGAGCTGAGGGGGCAGACATACTCTGTAGCAGGTGCGGCAGGATAGTCTGCGAAGAATGCTATGACCCTGACACCAACTCCTGCGTCAGGTGCTCTGCGAAGGCCTGGCTGGCCGAGTCCCGGGGCTCATCTAGGCCAGGGCTCATGATGGCGGGGCTGGCCCTCCTGTTCCTCGGCATGATCGTGACCACGATTGCCCTGCTCCCTCCCTCCGGGGAGGGGGAAGGATTCGTCTTCATCTTTCCCTTCTTCTTCGTCGGGGGTGTCGGGGGCTGGGCATCGATCCTATTGACAGCAATATTCTTGGGATTCTTCCTGCTATCCTTCTTCCTGCCGTGGTACATGGCGTCTAAGAGAAGCGGGCCATACGAGGGATACTTTGAGGTCAAGAGCGGGAACGTTCTGAGGACGAACAGCTCGGAGACGATGGAGTACATGATCACGACGGAGCTCCCACGGCAGCTGAGGAAGACCATCTACATAGAGGCCGACGGCGGAAGCATCCGCCTGAGGAGCAAGTCGGACGATTCCTTCGAGAAGAGCTACGCGCTTCCAGAGGGCTTCGAGGTGGAGGAGATAAATTATGAATACGACGACGACTACCTGCTCCTCAAGCTGCTCCTAGTGAGGGAAAGATAGGTAG
Organism: uncultured Candidatus Bathyarchaeia archaeon; assembly: GCA_964347685.1. Lineage (GTDB taxonomy): Archaea > Thermoproteota > Bathyarchaeia > TCS64 > TCS64 > CAYGAH01. The sequence continues at coordinate 1,812 of CAYGAH010000040.1, forward strand.
AAAGGGATAATTACCCTGTCCCTTTAATTCCAACCGATATGCTGAGCGGAAAACTGGGAAGGATACCCTGCGCACTCACCATAGCCGGCTCCGACTCGGGGGGCGGTGCTGGAATCCAGGCCGACCTCAAGACGTTCGCCGCCCTGGGGGTCCACGGGATGTCCGCGATAACATCCATAACGGCCCAGAACACGGTCGCAGTAACGGCCGTCCAGGACGTGACCCCAGAGATGGTTAGGGCCCAGATCAGGGCCGTC
>CAYGAH010000041.1:0-2696 GCA_964347685.1 uncultured Candidatus Bathyarchaeia archaeon
ACCTCGTCGGCGATCCCCTCAAGGACCCTCCTCTCCTCCAGGGCCAGGCCCGCCACCCAGCCTGTATTAGGTTCAACTAGCCTTTACAAGTTGCGGCCCTGGGGAATCCGTTTAAATCCCCCCGCCCAGAGAGGTTCTGATGGCCTTGATCCGCCTCCTAACGCCCTGGCCCGCCATGCTCCTTGAGGGGGAGGAGAGGGTTCTCGTAGCCACGGACTTCCACCTGGGGATAGAGTACGAGCTGGCTAAGATGGGGATAAACATCCCATACCAGACCGAGAGGATACTGGGGGAGCTCCTCGGCCTCGTCAGGGAGCACCGCCCGGAAAGGCTCCTCCTCCTAGGAGACATAAAGCACGGCGTCCCCGTCACATCATTCCACGAGAAGAAGGAGATACCCCGGTTCTTCTCCGCCCTCCTAGAGGAGGTGGAGCTCATCGACGTCACCAGGGGCAACCACGACGCCAACATCCAGAGGCTGGCCCCAGGGAGGGTCACCATCCACCCTTCCAGGGGATTTGTTATAGGGGAGGGGTTCAGGGTCGCAGCCCACCACGGCCACGCATGGCCCCACCCCAGGCTCCTGGGCGCAGACCTTATACTTATGGGCCACAGCCACCCCACCGTGCTCCTCAACACCCCCTTGGGGGTGAGGATATCCCAGAGGGCTTGGGTGAGGGGAGGCTGCGAGGGAAGTGCCATAGCCAGGGCCTACCTAGAGCAAGAAGGGGCCAGGGTAGAGGGGGACGCCCTGGAAGCCTTCGAGGAGAGGTACCACGTTCGGGTGGGGGACCCCCAGATGGTCATAATGCCCACCTTCAACGACCTCCTGGGGGGCCTCCCCGTCAACTCCGAGGCGCCGAAGAGCCTCCTTGGCCCCCTGCTCAGGACGGGGGCCGTGGAAATAGGGGGATTCGACGTCTACCTCCTCGACGGCTCATTCCTGGGGAGCGTCGGCTTCCTCAGGTCCCTGGTCGGGACCCCCGAAGAATACGAGCCCTGAGGGGCCCCTCAGCCCCGGAGGGACCCTATCCCAGGATCGTTAAGCAGCTCGTGGCATAGGTGGCACCTGTTTACGTATCCCCCGCCCACTTCGATGCCCAGTAGTTTACTCAGGCCCAGTGGCCCCTCCTCCGAGAGGACCCTGTAGACGGGGTCTTTCCAGGCCCCTTCGAGAAGCTCCCCGAGGCCTGCCCTGCCCAGGTCGCCGACAACGCCTGGCCCCGTGAGGCAGGCGGCTGAGCAGCAGCAGAGGAGGTGGCCGTCTGTGGATACCCCGACGTCCCTCAGGACGGCACCGCAGGGTCCCTCAAGCCTTCCGTCCCCCAGGAGCCACTCGTCCCTGGGGATGGTAGAGGCCCTCCCCACGGGGACGAATCCTCCTTCCATCGCCAGGGCTGAGACCCGGGCGGGGGGGTCCCTCCCTATCAGGTGGATGCCATCGTCTCCCAGGAGCCCCGATATCTTCTTAACGTCGAGCAGGGCGTTCTTCCCCTTCGTGCACATTATCACCACCCTGAGGCCCAGGCTCTTCGCGGCGCTGTAGCAGTTCCTCACCCTCTCGAAGGGGGTGTGGGCCTGGTGGAAGTCGCCGGAGCTTATGTTGATCACCTCAAGGCCTGCCTCTACGAGGGGCTCAAGGGCCCCCTCTGCGGATTCGGGGGTGCCGGCCCAGTGGCAGTTCGTAACCGCCTCCGTCCTGAGGCCCAGGCCCGAGGCGTAAGATACGAGCTCCTCTAGGAGGTCCGGGAGGAGGAAGGGCTCCCCGCCGGTGAAGCTGACCCACTCCATCGTTGGGACCTCCGAGGCCTGGTCGATGTAGTGTGTAGCCTCTTCGAGGGTCATGCTGGCCTCCCTTTCTGGGCCGGAGCTGAACCAGCAGTGGCGGCAGCGTGAGGTACACCTCTCCGTTAGGAGGAGCCCCACCCTGAAGGCGCCCTTACCCTCCATGTCCCCCTCCGAAGGCTTCTCTCCGGGGTGGTGGCTCACCCGGCTACCTTCTTCAGCGTCTCTTTGATGAGCTCGTTGGCCTGCTGGAACCCCTCCTCTACGATGTTCCTCTGCCTGATGAGCTTGGTCCTCAGGAACTTGAACTCGGGGGACTGGTGCAGCGTCATGTCGGCGAGTTCCAGGATTCCGCTTATCCTCGGGAAGGGGGTTGCCCCGAAGGTCTCCATGGTCATCTGCTCGCTTGGCCCCGCGTTCGAGTGGGCTACGGGGTTCACGTATCTCCCGACCCACATTAGGCATCTGTTGAGCTCCTCGACGGCCTCCTCCGGGGCTCCTCTCTTCACCACCTCTCTGGTGGCCTCCTCCAGCCTTTCGGATAGCTCCCTGAACTCGGCCGCCCTCCCTATGACGGGGTCAAGGTTGAAGTATGGCCTCACCTTCTCGGCCCTCGCCTGGAGGTCTGTGAGGATTCCGTGGATGTTCTCGGCGTAGGGGGCGAAGTTGAATGGGATGACGGGGCATTTGGTTACCCTGGCTATGAAGTTGAGCTCCACCCTGACATCGGTGGCCAGGACGTCTATATCTCCGTGCTCCATCGTCGCGTACGGTGTGTGCCACCACCAGCCGCCCCCCGAGTAGTTGACGTGGGGGTCGTACAGCTCCCTGGGGCGGCTGCTGGTTACGCTGACGTGGGGCATGCCCGTCCCCCAGAAGCTCCCGTCCCCCGCCCTCGTAGCCCACCTGAA
>CAYGAH010000042.1:0-2865 GCA_964347685.1 uncultured Candidatus Bathyarchaeia archaeon
AAGGACTACCTGGTCATAGACGTATCGGACGAGTCCCCGGTCGGTATCCTCCAGGAGGCGTTCGTCGCTGAGTACGCGAAGCCTGGGGTGAAGTTCACCTTGAGGGGGAGCCCCTGGAAGATACTGAACATCCACAACGACAAGATATACGTGAGGGCCGAGGACGACCCCACCGGCGCCATCCCTAGCTGGATTGGGGAAGAGATACCCGTGCCCCTAGAGGTTGCCCTGGAGGTGGGGGGGATAAAGGCCCGGGTCGAGGAGGGGCTTGAGGAGGGGTTGAAGCCGAAGGAGATCGCGTCTCAGCTTTCTGAGGTCTACCCTGCGGGAGCCGAGACCATGGGGAGGGCCATCTCAGAGATAGTGGACCACCAGAGGCTGGGGCTCCCAGTCCCCACCGACAAGAGGGTCGTCGTCGAGGACTGGGACGAGAACGTCATAGTCCACGCCAACTTCGGCACCCTCGTGAACAGGACCCTGGCCCGCCTGATCGGCCACATAATCTCGGAGGAGACCGGCTACCCGGTTGGGGTCCAGCAGGACACCTACATGATCATAACCCAGACAGTAGGAGAGGTGGACTCCCGATACGTGGCGAAGCTGCTAAAGACCCTAGCCGCCTCCGACCTCGACGCCGTTATGAGGGAGGCGGTCACCAAGACGGGGCTATTCAAGAGGAGGCTCATAAACGTCGCGAGGAAAGCGGGGGCCCTTAGCAAGTTCGCCAACTTCAGCAACATCACCCTCGGCCGGTTGATGAAGAGCTTCGAGGGCACCGCCATCTTCGAGGAGGCGATGAAGGACACCATCAGGAAGGACCTAGACATCGAGGCCACCATGGAGCTGCTCAGGAAGATGGCCGATGGGGAGATGGAGGTTGTGAGGCTTGAGACGGGCGGGGAGGTCAGCCCCCTGGGGGAGGTGGGCATCAAGAGCGTGAGCATGAAGACCGACATAGTGCCCCCGGAGAGGATGAACCGGATCATCATAGAGTCGGCGAGGGCGAGGCTCCTCAACGAGACAAGGGTCCTAGCATGCCTCGGTAAAAAGGACTGGATGGAGTCCGTGAAGATCAAGGAGCTCCCAGAGAGGCTCGCCTGCCCCAGGTGCGGCTCAACCGAGATAGGGGTGTTCGACAGGAGCTTGGAGGAGGTGGGGGAGGCGATGACGGGGGACCGCCCCGGGGGTAGGGAGATGCCCCGGTGGTACGAGAGGGGTAAGGGCTCATCCAAACTGGTTTCGATGTACGGGAGGAGGGCGGCCATAATCGCCGCAGCGAGGCGGGTCGACTTCACCGAGGCCTGGGACATCCTTGCGGAGACCGAGGGGGAGTCGGACGGTTTCTTCGATAGGGTGGTGGAGGCGGAGAGGAACGCCCTGAAGCAGAGGTTTATCTGACTACTGTTTTAACGATAAATGAGTCGAGAGACGCTCCTCGTCCTCGGTGCACGGGAAAATTTCTGATTAATGTGTATGGGTGGAGTAACTGCTCAATCGATTTATATCTAAACGACGGCATTGGGGTTACAATGTATCCTCTGGGACATTTCGCTCTAGGCTATTTTGCTGCGAAATTAACAGGTAAAATAACTAACGAAGATTTCAATACTCCTCTTATTTTCGTTGTTTCGTTGCTCCCAGACGTCGATGTTTTGATACCAACGCTCGAGCACAGAGGATTAACCCACAGCATCATAGTTGCGATAGTCCTTTTCTTACCGATTTTCATTACATTTAGGCGGGGATTATCTTACTTCGCCGCACTCGCATCCCACTCTTTGATAGGCGATTATTTCACTGCTTACGGATGCAAGATGTTCTGGCCTATAAGCCCTGGATGGGTCAGGGCCCCGGAGCCGTTGATGCTGCGTGGTTTTACCGAGTCTTACGTTGAGTGGTTCTTGTTTTTGATCATGATCGGTTTTGTTTTTTTGACAAGACTACAATCGTACAAACGCTATAAGGAAAAGGTTCCTAGGAAAGACTCGATTCGATAACTCGGCTCGGGGGTGAAGAGGGAGCTTGCCTCCTAGGCCTCCTCTTCCTCCTCCGGGGGTCTCAGTTCCTCGGGGATGATCCTGTCCGGCTTGAGGTTCCTGGCGACGATGTAGACCTCTGCGCTCTCCTTCCTAGATGCCCTGGGCTTCACTATCTTTACGGTCCTGAACATGTCCCTCACCTGCCCGACGAACCTGTTGAACTCCGAGCCCTGGAAGACCTTGAGCACGGCCCATCCTTCCTCCCTAAGGAGCCTGTCGGCGATCGCGAGGGCGACCCTTGAGAGGTGTATCTGGCGGTAGTGGTCCATCTCCCATACGCCCGTGACCTTGGGGGCCATGTCTGAGAGGATGACGTCTGCCTTCCCCCCGAGGGCCTCCCCGATCCTCTCCTCGGTCTCCTCATCGGTCACGTCCCCGGTGATTGTGACGACGTTGCCCAGGTCCAGGGGCTCTATCTCCTCGATGTCCACCCCTATGACGAGGCCATCCTCCCCCACCTCCTCGCTAGCCACCTGGAGCCAGCCCCCGGGGGCCGCCCCGAGGTCGAGGACCCTCTCGGCTTTCTTGAAGAAGTGGAAGCGGTTCTTCAGCTGCTTCAGCTTGTATGCCGCCCTGGAGCGGTACCCCTCCTCCTTGGCCCTCCTGTAATAGGTGTCACTCTTGCGTTCCTGGATCCACCTGACGGGCATCTCAGCTCTCACCGACTGTCTCCGACCAGCCTTTAAGAATGTTTTCGGCCTCGGCGAGGCTGGCGTCCGTCTTGACCCCTCTCCCGTCGAAGTGGGTCCTCACGGCCCTGAATCCGGCTCCCCTCAGGGCGTCCAGGAACCCGGTGGTGGGGATCGATGCCTTCCCGAGCCTGGAG
>CAYGAH010000043.1:0-7443 GCA_964347685.1 uncultured Candidatus Bathyarchaeia archaeon
TTCCCGTTTTAAGCTAAGATTTCCCGAGAACACGCCGAGCTCCCTATGGGAGCCCATCGTAATGGTTATTACCCATGCTGGAAATTTTGAAACCTCCTGCCAGCCGCTGGATACACTCATATTCGGTCCCCCCATATCCAATTGGGCAGGTTTGGTCATAAAGATAGGGACCTGCGGCTGGTCGAGGCTTTACTAGGCGCTCCCCCCATCGGAGAGGGAGGGTAGGCCGGAAATCGGGGCCTACTCTGAGCACTACCCCGTCGTTGAGGTGAACAGCAGCTTCTACAGGTTCCACAGGCTCGGCACCTACGAGGGGTGGAGGGGTGAGGCCCGCCCAGGCTTCGATTTCACCCTCAAGTGCCACAGGAGCGTCTCCCACGAGTAGAGGCTCAGGACCACGGAGAGGGCTCTCGAGGGGCTGGAGAGGATGGACGAGGCCGGGAAGGCCTTGGGCTCAAGGGCCCTGCTCGTCCAGACCCCGGGGAGCCTCGAGGCGGGGGAAGGCACCTTCCGGGACGCTGACGGCCTCTTCCTCAAGGCTGATGTGGGGACGCAGCTGGCTTGGGAGACTAGGGGGGAGAGCTGGGAGGAGGAGGGCGCCAGGAGAGAGCTTGCCAGGCTGCTTGAGAGGCACGGGGTGGTGCACGTCACGGACCCCTTGAAGTCCGGCCCCGTCCACATCACCGAAACGGCCTACTTCAGGCTCCACTGCCTCCCCGGCTATGACCTCAAGTACACCTACAGGAACCGGGAGCTCCTCAGGCTGCATAGGCTCCTAGAAAAATACGAGGAGGGGGTCAATACGGTCTACGCCTTCTTCAACAACTACACCATGTACAGGGACGCCGAGCGCCTGCTGGCCCTCCACGAGGACGGGGAGCTTCCCCCCTCCCCCTTCGTGCCCAGGGCTGTCAGCTACGCGCTCCGGGCCTTCGAGGGCTAGCCCGCCACGAAGAGAAGTTTGTTAGATTATTGCGGGGGATGGTACTGCTGGGTCGCCCCAGACGAGAGCGTGAAGCTCAGGGGGGTGCTTGGCGAGATCGCGGAGGAGCATCCGGCGATCCACAGAATGTTCACGTAGAAGCTAAAAGGCCCTTTTGATCTGTGGGGCTCAGGCTTCCCGGGGTTCCCCCGGTTCCTTGGGTCGACCGGCGCCGGGTTCCTGGCTGTTCAGGCTGAGGACCTCCCGGACGAATACTGAGTAATAACTAAAGATCACTTACGGCCCCTTTCAACGTCCCATGAGGTTCTCTCTTCTCCCTCATCGTCAATGCCGAGCTGACGAAGAAGCTCAGGAGCAGGACGACGGAGCCGCTCATGTAAGGATAGCTCAAGTCGACATCGAAGGCGTACCCGGCCCAGATCGGCCCGATGATCTTCCCGAGGCTCATGAAGGAGTTGCACAGCCCCATGGAGACCCCTTGGCCGATGATCGACCGCTTCGAGGTGAGGGAGAGCACCGAGGGCTTCAGGAGGGTCCTTGAGAGGATGAAGAATCCCGTGGCCAGGAGAACGAGGGCGTATCTATCCGCCAAGAGGAGCCCCAAGTAGCCGGCCGAGCCGGCTAGGAGGGAGGCCCCGATGACAGAGGCCTCACCCCACCTCCTCGTGACGGGCCCCGTAAACAAACCCCGACCAAGAATCGTGATGAAGGCCATCAGCATCAGTATCACGCCGACCTGCTGAGGCCCGTAACCGAATCTCTCAAGGGCGTAGATGCCGAAGACGGAGTCGAAGTTACTCAGACCGAAGCTGAGGAGAAAGCTCAGGACGAGCAGGCCCCCCACGGGGCCGAGGAGTGCCTCCCTCAGCTCCCCCAGCTTGATCAGCTGGAACTCCCCTTCTGATCCAGAGGGTTCCACTTGGAGGGACTCGGGGAGGAAAATGATCATGAGGATCAGGGCGGAGAGAGAGAGGCCTGCGGCGATGAAGAACGGCGTGGAGAGGGAGTTCGCGGCCAGCAGCCCTCCCAGGCCAGGCCCCATTATCACTCCCAGGCTCATGGCGGACCCGATCACCCCCATGCCTCCCCCCCTCTCCTCGTCGGACGTGATGTCGCCTACGTAGGCCATGGTGGCGGGCATCGTCGCGGCCGTCAGTATCCCCGCCAGCCCCCGCGAGGCGAAGAGCATCCAGAGCTCATTGGACAGCCCGAAGAGGACCATCGTGATGGCGCTCCCGAGAAGGCCGATGATGAGCACAGGTTTGCGCCCTCTGCGATCGGAGAATCTGCCCCAGGCAGGAGCGAAGATGAACTCCATGGTGGCCGCGGTGGCTATCAGGAGCCCCAGCTCCCTCCCCCCGGCCCCCAGGTTCTCTACGTAGAAGGGGAAGATGGGTATGACCATCCCAGACCCAAGGGTGACGATGACCATGCAAAAGCTGAGGATAATCATCTTTCGGCGTTTGTTGACAGGGGACACCTTCAACGCCTTCCTCTCAGCTGGTGCCCTGACCTGTCTCATTGGATCACTTTTCTCCGGTGCTGTTGCTCTCAAGGATCTGGACGGTTCCCCGCCCACCGTCCACGAGCACGTGATCCCCACTCTTCAGTCGAGTCGTCGCTACTCCACATCCTACGACAGCCGGTATTCCTAGTTCCCGGGCCACTATGGCAGCGTGTGCCAGGGGCATCCCTATGTCGGTGATCACGGCGGCGGCTCTGGGGAAGAGGGGTGTCCAACCGACATTTGTCGTTGCGGTGACCAAGATCTCCCCTTGTTGTAGTAGATGCCCCTCCTCCGGGCTGTCTATTCGGCGTACGACACCTTTCACGATGCCTCCGGAGCCGGGGTTTCCCGTGATGGTTTCGGAAGCGGGTATCGGAGAGGGTGGGATCTCAGCGTCGTAGATGTCACTTCGTCGGTTAGGGTCGGAGGCCCACTGGACGGCATCGAAGCGCCCTTTGATGCACCCTGGGTAGGGCGGCAGGCTCTCATACATCGCATGGGTCCTCTTCCGAGTGGGGATGTACTCAATCGGCGAGTCGTCGCCAGAGAGGACCTCCTTCAGCTCCGGGTAGGTTAGGAAATATACGTCGTCGCCGAGGCCCGTCAGTTCACCAGCGCGCAGGAAAAGGGCACGCACGACCCCTACGACCCTGGTGAGCTCAGAGCGTATCTCCTCCCGCTCCTGACTCATGGACGCGAACTTGTCCATTCTCTCTTTCAGTGACCTCGCCTTACCTGGATGCCCCTCCTGAAGCCTCTGCCAGGCCTCGTCGTAATCCACCCGTCGTCTCTCCAACATCGATTCGACGTCGACGGGGGACCTCCGATAGTCCTCCAGCTGGTCTTCCAGCCACCTCGGATCCTCATAGGGGCGCTGCTTGGAGAGATGCCACTCGTATTGCCCACGATGACCGAATCGCTCCATGTACTCCTCTTGACCCATCTCACACTCCGCAACATTCGAGACCCCTACCATGAGGCCGAGGCTGGCGAGCTGTTGGGAGGTGCCTCCTATCGTCGACATTAGGATATCGGCATCGACTTTTCCTACGAGCTTCTCAACCTCTGAAGCCAGTTTTCGCCAGGGCTCCTGATAGACCTCGTTTATTGCCCTCAGCATGTAACTGGCCTTGATGAAGAGGGGCTTGACATCATCATCCCACAGATTGATCAGCCCGGTCTTCTCATCGGTCTCGAGTATTCTTTCCCTGAGACCTCTACATCGACCTGGGGTTGTGGAGATGAACGACGGGACCTCCTTCACAAGCCTCTTGACTTTTCTCTGCCATTTTATCTCCCCAGGGATCATCTTGGTGAGGATGGCTCCGTAGGAAACCTTGACTGTGGGGATCTTTATTTCAGGTAGCGAACCGAACATGGGCTCCAACAGCTTCCTTGACTTAGCCTTTCCGTAGATTTTTTGTACAACAGACTGGATCAGGCTCAGGTTCATGTAGGGGCGACCGCATATGTTGCCCATCGGGGGGGCGTCGGCCACCTCCCATGGCTCCAACTCGAAGATGAAGATCTTCCATAGGGACCAGGTGCTGGGGGTCATTGCGCCGGGCAGGTTCTCACCGAAGCCGCTGTTCAACCAGAGGTAGTCGCCTTTCAGGCTTTGGTTCCATTCGTCCTCGTAGGGGTCAAGGCCCGTCAAGGTCGTGATATGCCTTGATTGTAGGAGGTAGAGCTCACCATCGGCGACAGCCCACTCTATGTCTTGAGGGTGGCCCTGCGCTTCCTCAAGACTGATGCCCAGAATGTAGAGGCTCTCGACGACAGGGGAGAGCTCCTCGGGGCCTTCATACCCGCCGTCAGGTCTCTTCAATGTGAAGCCGTAGGCGTCGGATTCGCCTGAGACCAGTTTATCGCCCAGTCCATGGACGAAGTTGCCCGTCATGGTTGCGCTGCTGCCCGTAACAGGATCCGCCGTGAAAAGGACGCCGGAGATGTCCGCCCTGACTAGTTTCTGGACTATGACAGCTATCTCATGGTCGGGGTCCAGTCCCTTGACCTGGCTGTACACCCTGACCCGCTCGCTGTGTCTTGAGCTGCGTACCGCATGGATCGCATCGCGTATCTCATCGTCGCTGGAGACATCTAGCACCGTCTCGAACTCTCCGGCGAATGAGGCCCTGGCGGAGTCCTCACTCAAGGCAGAGGAGCGGACAGCGAAGGAGGATTCTTCCCCCTTTCTAAGCCGCGCAAGCTGTACCTCCACCTGTGCCCAGGCCTCCGGCCTAAGGGTGTCGTCCTCGAAGGAATCCGGCAGCACTATGAAGCCGTCGGGTACCGGGTAGCCTTCGTTGAAGAGACGGGCCAGTACCCCTCCTTTACCTCCGGCACTATACTGATCCTCTGGATCGACCTCACTAAATGCCTGAGCCAGACGTTCTCCGAGTCCTCCTTTTGTCTTCGTCATCTTTGAGTAAACCTCTGAAGTCGCTTTCTCAATTATCGGGTCCCCTCTTATAAATTTTACTAGTCTAATATTATACTAGATTATATTTATATAAAGCGCCGGCCACTCTTAGAGTGATGAAGCACCCCACACTTGATGACACGGAGATCGTAAAGAACCTGTTCCAGAAGCCGAAGAGCCTCAAGCTCTCAGAGCTGGCCATACTTGGGCTGCTCTCCCACACAAGGCTGAGCGGATACGACATCTACAAGAAGTTCGATCGGAAGATCGACTGGATCAGTTCGTATCTGAATTTCAACAAGGCCACCGTCTACAATACCCTAACCAGGATGGAGAAGAAGGGCCTGATCAGGGTAGACGAGAAAATAGAGGAGGAGAAGAAACCTCCCAAATACCTTTACGAGCTGACGGATAAGGGCGTTGAACGGCTCAAGAATATGCTTGTCTCCGACTCGAAGAACTTTCCCTTCATATTGAGCAACACCTATTACGACCTATTCTTCTACCACGTCTTCGACAGGGAGGAGATCAAGGAGCTCCTTGAGCACAGGGTCAAGCAGATCGATCTCCTAATCGAGATCTACAGGGCCTACGTCATCCACAACGAGGGCAACATCTTCGGTTTTGTATTCGACAGCGAGCTGAGGACTTACGAGGACACGCGGGACACGTTGATGAAGCTGCTGAAGGTGATCGAGGAGAGGACGATCGACGAGCTGTATGACATGAGGTACATCTTCGACGGGAGAAAGCCGCCGGAGCTCTACGAGCTGTTCGGCGTGGAAGGCTAAAGGAATTGATAGAAGTCGCGCGCGCGACATAATACGAGCGATAACAGTTGGCCCACATACTGTGTTTCAAGCCTGGTTGAGCCTGAGGACCTCTTGGACGGCGGTGATGGCGACCTCTATCATATCGTCGTCGGGCTCCCTGGTGGTGAGGCGCTGGAAGGCGAGGCCGGGGGCGGTGAGCACTCTCATCGGTAGCGAGACCTCGTGCCTGGCGCTCAGCCTAAGGAGCTCATATGAGACCCCACCGATGACGGGGATGAGGGCGAACCTGTAGGCGAGGCGGGCGACGAAGTCCGGGCTGGGGATGAGGCTGAAGAAGGCGACGCTCACGATGACGACGATGAATATGAAGCTGGTGCCGCAGCGCCTGTGGAGCCGGGAGTAGCCCCTCACCGCTCCCACCTCCATGGCGGCCCCCGCCTCGTGGGCGTTGATGGCCTTGTGCTCAGCCCCGTGGTACTGGAGCACCCTGCTGAACTCCCCCCACCTTGAAACCAGGAACAGGTAAGTCACGAAGAAGGCGAGGCGCAGCGCAGCCTCCACGACGTTGAAGAGCGCCCCCGTCAGTTTGAGGTAGGTGGTCAGGAGGAATGGGACCGCCACGAAGAAGCCGCTCATCGCAAGGACCAGGGCGATCACGATGAGGTACTCCCTGTATGTGAACTCTTCCTCCTCTTCCTCGAGGGCAACGTTCGCAGAGAAGAAGACCCCCTTCACCCCGTAGTACATTGTCTCGAAAAGAACTATGATGCCCCTGAGGAAGGGCAGCCCCAGGACCCGATGTTCCCTGACCAGGGACCTAGTCTCCTCTGAGTGTATGACTATCCCGTCGTCGGGCTGCCTGACGCACATCACGGCGTGGGTGCCTGAGCGCATCATAACCCCCTCTATGAGGGCCTGCCCTCCGAAAGCCAGGGAAGGTTCACTCTGCCTCTTGAGGGGGGTCTTCATGGGTTAACTCAAGATCGCGCGTGAAAATAAAAGCTATCCCGTCGACTCGATTCGCCCTTTTTTCGGATTAGTCGCTTGGCTTTTCGGGGGCGGAAGAGGGACCCATTCTTCAGGATTTTATTCGGGAAAAGCAGAACGGTGGCGGGGGTAGATTCGAACCACCGACCTTGAGGTGAGCGTTTTCTTAACTTCCCATATAATAAACTAAAAAAAAGGGTCTAGGGTGTGGATTCAAGACGTGATTTCAATAGGTCCGTGCTATATATGCTAACTCCGATGTTTCCTTATCGCATGCGATGCACTTTGAATGGACTGCGTTTTGCTCCATTGACAGGCCAATGACCTCCATATCGGTCTCCTCTTCTATCAGATGCCGACAGCTCTCTCCTCCGCAGTAGGGTGCACAGAAGATGCTTTCTCCCTCCCTGAGCCTCTCTGCTATTTCGGAGAACCCTGAGATGGATCTGATGTTCTCGTTCAGTTGTTTTTCGGCTCTAATGTACAGATGTCGTTCTGTTTCATCTTGGCTCCTCTCGATTTCCACGACCAGACTTTCGAGTGGGACCTCGTTTCTCTGCAGCGTGTGTCGTTGGACTATCGTTACTGTTCCATGTTTCGCCTCCAAGGGACCGACCTCAAGCCTTATGGGGACTCCCCTCTTATCCCAGTAGTAAAATTTCTCTCCGGGGGTCATCCCTCTACCGTCCAGAGTGGCGGTGAACCCCTCTCCTTCTAGAGTGCTCTTTATGGTTACGGCATAGTCAAGCACCTTATCGGCGTCTCTTGAGTATGTTATGGGGACGATGACTACCTGAATCGGGGCTATCGA
>CAYGAH010000044.1:0-5387 GCA_964347685.1 uncultured Candidatus Bathyarchaeia archaeon
CAACTTCCTAGCCCCCGCCACCGAGGCCGCAGAGGCAGGTTCGCAACCTACCCCGCTCCTGTCGACCACGGCCTTCGCGTCCATGATCTCCTGGTCCGAGACGCACTCCACGACGCCCCGGGTCTCACGGATCGCCTTCAAAGCCTTCCTCCAGCTCACGGGGTTTCCTATCTTGATGGCAGAGGCAACGGTCTCGGGCTTGAGGGGCCTAAGCATTGATCCGCCCTCGCTCCAAAGCCTGTAGAAGGGGTTCGCCCCCTCGGCCTGAACGGACGCGATCCTGGGTACCTTGTCGATGAGCCCGACTGACTCCATCTCCACGAGGGCCTTGCCGAAGGCTGAGGTGTTTCCCAGGTTCCCGGCGGGGACGACCACCCAGTCGGGGGGTTCCCAACCAAGCTGCTGGATGAGCTCGAAAATTATGGTCTTCTGTCCCTCCACCCTCCATGGGTTCACCGAGTTGAGGAGGTAGAGGCCCAGCCCTTCGGAGGCCTCCTGAACCATCCTCATGGCGTCGTCGAAGCTGCCCCTTATCTGGAGGACCTCAGCCCCGTACGAAAGGGCCTGGGCCAACTTCCCGTAGGATATCTCTCCCTCCGGGATGAACACGACGCACTTGACCCCAGCCTGGGCCGCGTAAGCCGCCAGGGAGGCAGATGTGTTCCCCGTCGAGGCACAGGAGACCACCCTCGCCCCGAGCCTTCTCGCTTCAGAGATGCCTACGGTCATCCCCCTGTCCTTGAATGACCCCGTGGGGTTCTCTCCCTCGTGCTTCAACTTGAGCCCCTTCAAACCCACGTAGTCTTCGATGATGGAACGTGCGTACAGGTTGGTGTTTCCCTCGGGCCTCGTGACGATGTGGGCCTCTTCGATGTCGGGATCGACAAGCTCCTTGAAACGCCAGACGCCGCTGCCTGAGAAACCGTGGGAGGCCTTCAGCCTGTCGTCGAAGAACTCCCTGTCGACGGGCCTGAACTCGTGCACCACCTCCAATAGTTCCCCGCAGTCGCACCTGAACCTGTTGCCAGGGGGGTAACTTCTGCCGCATCCTATGCACCTGAACTTCGAAGACATTCAGACAACCCTCGCTCCCAGACGGCTCGGCCTCGTCAGCACGACTTCGCTCCCGACACCGACGTCGCTGAAGGCCTCCTTCATGGCCCTCCCGATCTCTTTGGGGTCTTCCCCAACTGCGAAGAGGGAGGGCCCTCCCCCAGCTATGGAGCACCCGTAGGCGCCGGAGCCGAGGGCAGCCCTTTTTACCCCCCAGAAGTTAGGGATCATCTCCGCCCTGTGGGGCTCTACCAGGTGGTCGCTTATGCTCTTCCCGAAGAGGACGGGGTCGCCTATTGCGACGGCGGCGGCCATCCTTGAGGCGTTGGTCAGATTGAGAACAGCGTCCCTGAACCCGACGCTCTCGGGCAGGAGCTTCCTCGCCAGCCTGGTCTTGTTCCTGTATTCGACCTCGGGGATGACAACAACTAACTCGATCTCAGGAGGCTCCAAACGGACGACATCGTAGTCTTGGCCTACGATGGTGAACCCTCCGAGCAGGGAGGCCGAGACGTTGTCTGCATGGGGGCTTCCTGAGACCGCCCTCTCTCCTAGGGCCGCCAGCCCAACGTACTTGTCCTTCGGTATGTTCAACCCCAAGAGCCTGCACACGGCGTGTGTCGTCGCAGCAGCGGAAGCGCCCGAGGACCCCAGGCCCTTACCCGGGGGGACTCCCTTCGATATATCGATGAAGAATCCGTGGTCGAGCCCGTAGAGCCCCATCACGTGCTTGAGGACCGCCCCTGCGCTGTTGTATTCGGCCTCTAAGGGTATCGAGTCCGCCCCCAACCCTCTCACCCGGACCTCTATCTCCCGCTCCGGGATCGTTTCGAGGGCTATGGTGTCTCCTATTTCGTCGAGGGCTACCCCGAAAACGTCGAATCCAGGACCCATGTTAGCTATTGAAGCGGGGGCGTAGACTTCGATCTGTTTTGTACTCACCTGCCACCTCTAACACACCCTAGATTACCCAGAACAGTAACGAATGGATTTAAAAAATTTCCGGACAAAATTTGATAGGCTCTTTTCGGTATTTCCCCTTCCATGCTTTCTAACACTCGTCAGTGCCTCGAATGCTCGGTCTCGATTCCGGTAGGTGAATTATGTGCGATCCTCGCGCGTCGCGGTCCTCAGGATCATGGATCACGCCCGAGGACAGTCATGTAGATTTTCCGTGGTGAGACTTTCAGCCGGCGACTACTCGTGATCCAGGCATGGCCTTTTCTCAATCAGCCGAGGCAGGAGCAGGCGACGTAGTGGCCCGGCTTCACCTCTTCGAGCACGGGTTCCCCCAGGGGGCAAGCCTTCTCTGAGAGGGGGCACCTCGGGTTGAAACGGCATCCGGAGGGCGGGTTGATGGGGCTGGGCACCTCCCCGTTCAGAACTATCTTCATGGTCTTCGTCTTGGGGTCGGGTATCGGCACCGACCTTATCAGAGCCTGGGTATAGGGGTGTATGGGCTCGTCGAAGAGGTCGTCAGTGTCCGCAAGCTCCACTATCTTGCCCAGGTACATGACGCCGACCCTGTGGCTGATCTGCCTAACGGAGCTGAGATCGTGGGATATGTACAGGTAGCTGAGGCCCATCTTCTCCTGGAGGTCGCTGAGCAGGTTGAGGATCTGCGCCCTTATTGAGACATCCAGGGAGGACACGGGCTCGTCTGCGATTATGAACTCGGGCTCAACGGCGAGTGCCCTGGCTATGCATATCCTCTGCCTCTGCCCGCCGCTGAACTCGTGGGGGTACCTCTCTGCGTGGTACTCTTCGAGGCCGACGAGCCTTAGGAGTTCGTATACCCTCTCCTTCCACTCCCCCTTGGGTACGTGCCTGTGGATGATGAATGGCTCCGAGACTATGTCGTACACCGTCATCCTAGGGTCCAGCGACCCGTAGGGGTTCTGGAACACCAGCTGCATCTTCCTCCTCAGCTCAAGCTTCCTCTCCCTGCTAGCAGACCTGAACTCCTCGACGACGTCGTCTCCCTTGAAAAGTATCTCTCCCGAGTTGGGCTCGATGAGGTTGAGTATCAGCCTCGCGGTCGTTGTCTTTCCGCAGCCGCTCTCGCCTACAAGGGCGAAGGTCTCCCCCTCCCGGATGTCGAAGCTGACGTCGTCGACGGCGTGTACGAAGCCTACCTGCTTCTTTAGAAGGACGCCCCTCGTGTACACAGGGAAATACTTGACAACGTTCTTCAGGCTGATCAGTTCTGCGCTACCCGGCGACACTTACCTCCCCTCTGAGACTGATCTCTCTGCAGCGCCGGCAGGCGACGAAGTGCCCTGGCTCGACCTCATCTAGCTCGTTGACGGCCTCAAGGCACTCGCCTGTGGAGTAGGGGCACCTGGGGTTGAAACGGCATCCCGGAGGCAGCTCGATGAGGTTGGGTATGTTCCCCGGGATGACCTGGAGCTCCTTCCTCATATCAAGCCTGGGAACTGCGGCAAGCAGGGCCTCGGTGTAAGGGTGCAGGGGGTGCTCGAAGAGGTCCTCCGTGCTGGCGATCTCGCAAACCTGGCCTGCGTAGAGGACGACCACCCTCGTCGTCATCTTGGCTATTATGCCCATGTCGTGGGTGATCATCACGAGGGACATCCCCAGCCTCCGCTTCAGGTCGTCCAGGAGGTCAAGCACCTGGGCCTGGATCGTCACGTCGAGGTTGGTGGTGGGCTCGTCTGCGAAAAGGAGCTTGGGCTCCAGAGCCAGGGCCCTCGCGATGGCGACCCTCTGCTTCATGCCCCCGCTGAACTGGTGGGGGTACTCACGCATTCGGGTCTCCGCGTCTGGCAGGCCGACCATGTCCAGAAGCTCCACTATCCTCTTCCTGCAGTCGGCCTCGGGCATCTTCTGGTGGGCCATGAGTATGTCCCTGAGCTGTGTCTCTATGTTGTAGACGGGGTTCAGCGAGGATGACGGGTCCTGGAAGATTATGGCGACTTCGCGCCCTCGGATCCTCCTCATCTCCTCCTCGCTCTTCTGAAGGAGATCGCCTCCGTCGAACTCGACCCTCCCCCCGACGATCTTTCCAGGCTTCGGGACTATCCTAAGCACGGAGAGCGCTGTGACCGTCTTCCCGGAGCCGGATTCCCCGACGATGCCCAGGGACTCCCCCCTCTTCACGTCGAATGAGACGCCGTCTACCGCCTTTACCACCCCCGCCTCTGTGAAGAAGTGGGTCTTAAGCCCTTGGACGCTCAGCATAGCCTCGCTCGTCTCTTGTTCACCTCGTCAATCCCTCAGCCTCGGGTTGAGCGCGTCGGACAGGCCATCTCCCAAAAGGTTGAACCCGAAGACAGTGAGCAGTATGGTAAGGCCAGGGAAGACCTCAGCCCACCAGACTACTCTCATGTCTGAGAAGTTCTCCTGGAGGATCTGACCCCAAGTCACCGTGTTGGGGTCCCCGAAGCCCAGGAAGCTCACAGCGGCCTCCAGCAGTATGGCGTATGCCACCGTCAGGCTTGAGACGACTATTATGGAGGAAAGGATGTTGGGAAGGATGTGCCTGAATATTATCCTGGTGTTGCTCGCCCCCAGGGCCCTCTCCGCCTCTATGAACTCGAACTCCCTTATCCTCATGAACTCGCCCCGGATCATCCTAGCGTTAGAAGCCCAGTTGAAGACTGCCAGGATCACTATCACTAGAGTCAGCCCAGCAGGGACTTTGATGGCGAGGACAGGGATGGTGAAGTAAGGCTCACCCACTGATATGGTGAATATCCTGACGAAGACCAGTATGAAAAGCAAAGCTGGGAAAACGAGGAATACCTCCGTTATTCTCATCAGCACGTTGTCGACCCAGCGCCCGTAGAATCCAGCAATCGCCCCGATGACTATGGCGAACGCCATAGTGATCAGGGTCACCACGGTCCCAACGTAAAGAGTGTACCTCGTCCCGTGGATAATGTCGCTAAGAATGTCGGTGCCTATCGCCGAAGTGCCGAAGGGGTACTTCGAGCTCGGGGGCTGGCGTACATCCCCGTTGTAGAAGGGCTCATAGGCGCCTGGGTCCGGCCTGGCCGGGTAAGGCGCGAAGAAACCACCGAAGACCCCGACGAAGCCAACAGCCGCTCCTATGACCAGGCCCAGGCCCCCCGCCCTGTTCCTCCTGAACCTCCTCCAGGCGACAGCCCACTGGCTAGCGGACCTCCTCTTCGGCTCCTTGCCGTTCTCCGTCCTGGTCTTAGCCATTTTTGTTACCTCAGCCTGACTCTTGGATCCAGATAGACGTAGCTTATGTCAACTATCAGGTTCGCCACAAGGGTCATGATGGTTATTATCATGGTTATCCCCATGACCACAGGGAAGTCCAGCCTCGTTGCTGCGTCGACAAACCTGCG
>CAYGAH010000045.1:0-2390 GCA_964347685.1 uncultured Candidatus Bathyarchaeia archaeon
TTCGAAATAGATCCCGGGGACCTGGGTCTCCCCAAGGGCGGAATAAAATCCCTCGACATAAGACGCTACACCACCAAAATAAACTTGGACTTTGTGTGGGACCTTAAGGCCTCTGCAGAAAAGACGATGGATGAGATGGGCTCCCTGGGATTCTACCTGACCAAGGAGCAGGCCACTGTGGCGTCAGCGGTCAGGGAGCTATCGGAGGCGGGGCACCTCTACGATTCTGGGAGCTACACCGAGAGCTTCGACCACGCGAAGAGGGCCTACTTAGACCTGAGGCACACCCTAGGCACCCTGGGGGGGCTGAGAAGGGACGCGGCGTTATCCGTTTACTTCCTGATCTTCTTCCTGGCCGCCACCTCCATAACCGCGGCCTTCTTCCTCACTAACGCGAGGGCGTCGAAGCTGCTCGCCATCTCGGGGATTTACCCCGTGGCCCTCACGGTCCTGTACCTGACTTATCCGGGGAGCACGATGATCCCTATTGGGTACTTCTTGGCGGCAGCCTCGATGTCTCTCCTCTCGTCGCTGATTCTCGCTGTCACGTTGCCGAGGCTGATGAGGGCCAGGGGCAGCGGCGGCCACCTGCCTGTGAGGAACATCATAGTCCCCATATTCTCAATCGCAAAGAGGAGCCTGAAGCGACGCAGGCTAAGGTTCCTCCTCACCCTCACGTCCATAACGGTGCTTGTGATGAGCTTCGTGACCCTGACGTCATTCTCAGAGGGCTACGGCCTCGTGGTCAGCCGCCTATCAAATCAGGCGACCCCTGTGGATGGGGTCCTCTTAAGGACCTCCGCTTACACCGAGGAGGAGCCAACGTTCATCTCGTCGAGGGAGCTGGAGTCAGGTTGGTTGCAGAGGCAGCCTGAAAGCATGCTCATGTCTCCAAAGGCCGAGAATACTCCCTTCAGCCAGCCCGTGGCTACGCTAAACAGGGTGCCATTGATGGGCCTGCTGGGGATAGACCCAGAACTAGAGACTAGGATCATAGACATCGAGCAGACCCTAAAAGAGGGGAGCCTCCCCTCCGAGGGCGGGATCGTGATAAGCGAGAGCCTCCTTAATGAACTTGGCCTTGAGCTCGACGACACAATAATGCTATCTAACAGCCCCCTCACCCTCCAGGGAGTCTTAGACGACGCGAAGTTCCAGAGGCTGACGGACCTGGACGGCTCCCCGTACCTCCCTGGGAAGCTGGTGAACGTGGCGCCGGAGGGGGAGCCTTCGGTCTTCATGCTTTACCGGTGCGAGCCGTCTGAGGTGGCGTTGTTGCACCTCTCCACAGCCCTCCAACAACCACTGGTCGGCATCTCAAGGATCGACGTGAAGGTGGAGGAGGAGGTGGACCCGGTGGCCTTCGCCGAGAGGCTCGCGTTGGAGAGGGGATACGGTGCCTGGTCCTCCTCTTCCGAGGGGATCTACTACGCTAGGGTCAGCAGCTACCTGGAAGGGAAGGGGCTCCCGCTGATGGTTCCCTGGGCCATCGTGGTCCTGAACGTCGTGATCACCATGCTCAACTCCCTTTACGAGAGGAGCAAGGAGATCAACATCCTGTCCTCCGTGGGGCTGAACCCAGCCCAGATAGCAGCGGTCTTCGTCGCCGAGGTCTCGATCACGGGCCTCATAGCTGGAGGACTGGGTTACCTCGCGGGGCTTGGCCTCTACAGGGTCATGGCCTTCCTGGGGCTCGCCCTAGAGGTCCACCAGAAGGTCTCAGCCCTCTGGAGCGTGGCTTCCGTGGGGCTCGCCATGACCGCCGTTCTCATGGGCGCTTACGCCGCCCTTAGGAACTCGGTCGCGATCACCCCCTCGCTGATGAGGAGGTGGAAGATAGACAGGGAAGGGGTTCGTTTCGACGAGCCGTGGGAGATCGCTATCCCGGTGAAGATAAGGCCTGAGGAGCTGAGAGGCTTCGTGGAGTTCATGGAGAGGTCACTCAGAAAACGCCAAAAAGACCCATTGCTAGTGACCTCCTCCATATCCGTCTCGGGAGAGGGCACGACGAGGACCATAAGCTTCGTCTACAAGTCGGTGAATTCCCTCGCAACCAACTTCTACACCAAGAACACCCTGATTATGGAGCCTGCGCCCGGAGACGTTATCGGCGTGAGGATGCTGACCAATGGGGACCCCGAGTGGGCCCGTAATACGGGATCGATGGTGAGGATGATCGCCATGGCGTGGAGCACCCAGGCCCACTCAGGCAAGACCTAGCCGCGCTCTATCTTCTCCACCCTGCCGTCCCTCATCCAGACGATCCGGTCGCTAGCCTTGATCATCTTGAGGTCGTGGGTCGCCGCTACCAGGGTGAGGCCCCGGGTCTTGTTCAGCCCGTGGAGGAGGTCTATGATCTCCATTCCGGTGTTCAGGTCCAGGTTCCCAGT
>CAYGAH010000046.1:0-6472 GCA_964347685.1 uncultured Candidatus Bathyarchaeia archaeon
CCTCACCAGCTCCGAGTTGAAAACTGACGAATTAAACTCAGGTAACGGCTTAACTATTCGAGACTTGATAAAATAAGGTGGAGGTTTACTTCTTCCCTTCAGTTCCGTAGGTGCAGAACCATCCGCCCCGCAGTTTGTAGTTCGCGAAGACGCCGCAGCCGGGGCAGTTGCACCCGTAGTCGTTGATCTCGCTGGCCGGATTCGTCGACGCCCCCCGGGCGCAGAAGAGGGCCATGGGCGGGACCTCGTTGAGCTTGTTCGGCTTGAACGTCGGGCGCGCGCTGGCTTGTCCCTAAATTTGGTTTTTAATGGTGTTTAATCCTTTTTCCGGATTTGGGGACAGACACTGGGCTCACATCTGGCCCTGGTCTCCCTACATCTACCGCCTCTACTGTAACGACAGATGCGCTTCAAATCGCTGAACCTAAGGGCTACGACCTCTCCAGAGGCTCCAGAGGCCTCGACGGATGCGCTGTAGAGGTACACAGGCCTCCCCCGCCCCTCCGAGGGCATCTTCTCCCTGGTTACGAGGCCTTCGTCGACCATGGAGTTTAGGTGGAGCCTCAGAGTGTTGTGGGAGAAACCTATCTCGTCGAGGATCTGCTGGAAGTTTCGTGTCTTTCCGTCCTTTAGGGCGTTCAGTATCTCTTTCTCATAGGGGTCCATTCTAAGCCTTAATTAACGTATTCTAATTTAAAACCATATAACACCAAATATCGGGACAAGGCAGCGCCCTCCCAGGTACATGCATATCAACCCCGTTTCAGCGTTCACCGACCCCGGAAACGATACGACCCTCATCGGGTCACAGCTCAAGGTGGAGTGGTGATCATCGAAGCCCCCGAATGCGGCGAGCGCCTCGGTATAAGCGAGCAAAGCAATACTTATATACATCATTAAATATCTGTATGTTTAATAATGTTTAATGAGGAAGGGTTATGGTAGTAAACTCACCGCTGAGCCAGAGACAGAATCAGGTCTGGTCGATGCTTGGTTCCGGATTAACCGTATCAGAAGTAGCATCGAAACTTAAAAAGACATTTCAATACGTGAACCAGACAAAACGGACGGCCGAAGCTAAACTCTCAGACGCCTTGATTCGGGTAGGTGAGACGAGCAACCTCCAGATAAAGAGGGTCCTTCCCAAGGAGGGCATCTTGTGGGGTTTTCATCCGGGGCTCGGTCTCGATACATTCGTCACTTACACTTCGAAGCACGGCATGAGAGTGTGGTATTGGTACGACGACCCTGAAGAGGTCACTGATGAGAGGTTCCTCTTCGAGACCAGGAACTATCTCTTGAATCTCGCAGAAGAACGCCGGATTCAACTAGATGAGAACGAGAACCAGCTCCATCCCGCCTTGTTGGCCAAGCACATTTTCAGTAAGTTGATCCCGGAGGCCTACAATTGACGAATCATAGGGCTTATTTTGATCGAGTTCGGGGGTATCTGCCTAAATATCCTGGGCCTTCAAGTAGCATTTCTCAACAACACATCGTCGGAGGCATGGTTGCAGCGGCGATAATCCTCGCTGCGATCTTCATAGTCCAACCTTGGCATTCTGTCCCGCCCTCCATAGGCTACTCCCCTGATACCTACATAGCCGAGACTACGGAGTCTTTCACCGGCGCTATGACAGCTAACAGCGTCTACCTGAGTGTGGACAACTTTAACGGGCCTGTGTCAGTGTCGACCTGGGACAGGAGCGAGTACAGCGTTGAGCTCCTAATCAAGGCGAAGGGTACTACAACCAGCGAGGCTGAGAGGAACCTTGAAGATTTCGTGGTCGACTTTGACGAGAGCGTGGTCCAGGGGCAGGGAAGACTAGTGCTAAGGTATGGAATACCTGAGACCGCTTGTAACAAGTACTCTGTACAGGTCGAAGCGTTCCTGCCCGCAGATGCCGTGATCGACCTAGAGCTGGAATCCAGCAATGGCGAGATTTCCCTGAGCGATGTAGTCGGTGGCGAGATGCAGCTGCATACGTCGAACGGAGCGTTCTCATTCGACAATGTCTACGCCGAGTTCATCCACGCCGATACCAGCAACGGGGAGATATCAGGCGACTTAAAGGCGACAGATGCCTATATCTCCACGAGCAATGGCGAGATATATCTCACTCTTCCGTGCACGACGACGGGTGAGTACTTCCTCCACACTAGCAACGGCCAGGTAGATCTTAGGGTTTCCTCATCCTCCGACGTGGGCTACGATCTCGACTCGTCTACGAGCAACGGTGCTATCAGGATCGGCCTCCCGAACCTCGAGTACAGCGTTGACTGGAGGACGAGCAAGGAGGCCCGAACTTTGGGATTCGAAGGCAAGGAGGTCCAGATCACCATAGACGTTAGAACCAGCAACGGCAACATAGACATCGACGATTAGGTGCTCAGATGCGCACGGGCCGATTAAATAATTCCTAATTTATTTGGGAGAGCCCTACTCCAACATCTTGAGGAACGGATGAAGAAGACAGGTTCTCCCAAGCTGCTGTTCGAGGCGCCCTTCAGGGTGGCCTACCACGACTTTCACCACGGGGACGGGTAGCCGTATTGAGGCCCTAGGGATGGTCGCTCTCAAGGAAAACGATCCGTCGTATATGGTATCTGAGCCTAGCTCTGCCTCTAACGCGTCAGTATTGGAGCTTCCTGTCAACCAGGTTTATAGGCCGTCTCCCCTCGGCAATCCTCATGACGTTCTCGGCGATGATCCTTAGGGCCGCGTCCGATCGGGAGTCCGTGGAGACGATCGTGTGGGGCGTCGCGATCACGTTTGGGAGCTCCCAGAAAGGGTAATCGGAGGGCCCTCTACCCTCCGGGTTCCACGCGGGGTCCCACCAGTGGGGGACCCACCATACGTCCAGGGCCGCCCCAGCTATCCAGCCCTCCTTCAGGGCCCTGTAAAGGGGCTCCTCCTGGATGATGGCTGCCCTGGCGACGTTGACTATGTAGGCCGTCGGCTTCATGACGCGGAGCTCCTCCTCCCCTATCATTCCCCTCGTCTCTGGCGTCAGGGGGAGGGTTACGACGACGAAGTCAGACCCCGACAGGAGTCGATGGAGTTCCTCCGGCCCTCCCAGGAACTCAAGGTTCAGGCGTTTCTTAAGCTCCTCGTCGGGCGTCCGCTTCAGGGCCAGTATCCCCATGTCGAAGGCCTGAAGCCTCTTGGCCACCTCCGTGCCTATGCTTCCGAGGCCCAGTATCCCCGCCTTCTTTCCCTTCAGGAGCACTCCGGGGCCTACATCCCTCCCCCTCGGAAACTCCCTGTTCCGCTGGACCACCCGCTTCGCCAGCGACAGCAGCAGCGCCACGGCCCCCTCGGCTAGGGGGACTGGGTTGGCTCCTGAAGTGTTGGCGACGTATGTGCTCTCGCCCAGGGCTTCAAAGGGCATGTCGTCCACCCCTGCCCCCGTCTTCTGGAGGAGCCTCAGCCGCTTGGCTGCCCTGGCCACGTCGGCCGAGAGGCGGGTGCTGACGATCACCTCCACGTCGCTGGCTAAATCGATCAGTTCGTCTTCGGTTCCCCCTTCTGGGTGGAGTATCTCGATATCATCTGGCAGCATCTCCGACAGTCGCTCTGCCAGTCTCTGCGAGACAACCAACACTTTCAAGCTGAGCAGCCCTTTTGCATATGGGCGGTTCCGCTATTTTTCAACTTAACGGGACCCGGGGTTAGTCGGCGCTCCCCTCCTGGGTTGGTTTCAAGACCCCGCTGCAGCCGGAGGCCCTCCTGGACCCCGCCGGAGCGCTGGGGCGGGCATAGGCACCTTCTCTCGTTCGGGTCTCGCTGCGAGCGAAGGGATCGTCTGCGTCCTTTTGGGGTCGCCGGTTCCATCGGGGTGGATAAAAAGGAGGGTCGTGCTCTCCCTCGTCGTGCGTCACGGTAGGAATGATCCAGGTATGGGTATGTTCGCCGGGTCCGGCACGCCCAGGTCATTGACCTCCACTGCCTGTGAGAGGACCTCGAACTGTCCCTCTGCGTTTACGTTGTGGCAGCTCCAGCAGTTCCCGTTGAACTCCACCAAGAATATCTTGCTGTTACGGTGGGCTGGGTGGACTATGTCCCGCAGCGAGAGCGGGGCCGCGATCCCTCTCTGTGTGGCGGGGTTGGGGGCGTGGCAGAGCAGGCAGGTCTGAACGGTGGCGTTAGAGGTCGGGACCATCGATGTGCCGTCGGGGGCCACGCTCGGGTGAAGATCGGAGCCCCTCCGCTCGATCACCGCCCGGTGAGCCTCCCAGGAGAGCGTGAACTGGCCCGATGTGGCGTTCACCAGCACGTGGCAGCTCGCGCAGCCCCTGTTGGGGGTCACTGGCTCCAGCAACCTTGCCTCGACGAGCGTCGATATGGTCTCGTTGCTGGGGGCTGGCCCCGGAGGACCCTCTGGGCCCTGGAGGCCCTGAGGCCCCTGTGGCCCCTCCGGGCCTTCTGGGCCCTGGGGGCCTTGTGGGCCCTGGGCTCCTGGGGCCATGTAGGCGACGGCTATTGCCGCGATGGCTATGATTATGGCGATCGCTGCGACGTAGTTGGCCGTCCTTGCGCTCATGTCAGAAACCAATAAAGAATGATCCGTTCCTCAATATTTAAATATTATTAACACTAAATAGCTGAGCCATCTTATGGAAACGTCGGCGTGCACCCGTTGCTGAACCGCCTCCTTCGCGTCGATTTCTCCCTACACCCTGCGTGAGCTCAAACACGCATCGACACGCGTGTCAACCTCGGGGATTTAGCAGCGGAAGCGCACGAGGGAGATGAATGTCCTCACTCTGGCTCATAGCCTCCCAGGGTCGTGATCGATGGTATGTTTAGGATAAGGTTAATGAAAAGGCGGCCGCAATGAAGGGTTGTGAAAAAATGTCGGCCGGTGGGGAGGTTAAGAAGGTCAGAAAGAGGGACGGAAGCGTAGTAGATTTCGACCAGAAGAAGATCACGGACGCTATTCACAAGGCCTTCGTCGCAGAGGGCGTGGGGGACGGAGGAGAGGCTCAGAAGGTATCTGACGAGGTTGTGGGCGTCCTTAACGAGAGGTTCAGGGGAAAGGTCCCGTCTGTTGAGGACATCCAGGACGTGGTCGTGGAGACCCTGAGGAGGGAGGGGTTCCAGAAGGTAGCGGAGGGGTACGAGGACTACAGGGGGAAGAAGACGGAGGTGAGGGGCCTCAAGAGGGAGCTCAAAATAGAGGAGGAGCCCAAGCTGACCGTCAACTCCCTCGAGGTCCTCAGGAGGAGGTACCTCCTCAAGAACGAGGAGGGGGAGGTGATTGAGACCCCATCCCAGATGTTCAGGAGGGTCGCGAGGGCGGTGGCATCGGCCGACGAGAGGTACGGGGAGGAGCCGGGGAGGGCCGAGGAGGAGTTCTACGGCGTGATGAGCAGGCTGGAGTTCATGCCCAACTCACCTACCCTATTCAACGCGGGGACTGAGACGAACTTCGCCCTATCGGCATGCTACGTCCTCCCAGTGGAGGACTCGCTTGAGGGGATATTCTCCACCGTGAAGAACATGGCCCTGATAGAGCAGACCGGGGGAGGCGTTGGGTTCGACTTCTCAAGGCTGAGGCCCAAGGGGGACCTTGTGAGGTCCACGAAGGGGGTCGCCTCCGGCCCAGTGAGCTTCATGAGGGTCTTCGACGTCGCGACCGAGGTGATAAAGTCCGGGGGGAGGAGGAGGGGGGCCATGATGGCCATACTGCGCGCCGACCACCCCGACATAATGGATTTCATCGCCTCTAAGGGCGAGGAGGGGGCGCTCACGAACTTCAACATATCCGTCGCGGCGACCGACGCCTTCATGGAGTCAGTTGAGAAGGACTGGGACTACGACCTGATAAACCCCAGGACGGGGAAGGCGGAGGGAAGGCTGAACGCTAGGTACGTCTGGGACCAGATGATCGAGAACGCTTGGAGGAGCGGGGACCCGGGGGTGGTCTTCATAGACGAGGTGAACAGGCACAACCCGACCCCCGCATTGGGCCTGATAGATGCCACGAACCCGTGCGGGGAGCAGCCCCTCCTCCCATACGAGTCATGCAACCTTCGGAGCATAAACCTCTCAAGGATGGTGACCGAGAGCGGGGAGATCGACTGGGAGAAGCTTGGGAGGACGATACGAGTCGCGGTCCACTTCCTCGACAACGTGATAGACATCAACCCCTACCCGCTGGAGGAGATAGGAGAGGTCACAAGGGCTAACAGGAAGATAGGGCTGGGGGTGATGGGCTTCGCCGAGCTCCTGATAAGGCTGGGGGTCCCATACGACTCCCAGGAGGCCCTGGGCCTCGGCGATAAGATAGCAGGCTTCCTTGAGGACGAGGCAGGGAGGGCTTCTGAGGAGATCGCCTTGAGGAGGGGATCTTTCCCCAACTTCGGGAAGAGCATATGGGCGGGGAGGGTGAAGGCTAGGAGGAACGCCACAGTGACGACTATAGCACCGACGGGGACGATAAGCATAATAGCCGGCTGCTCCTCCGGG
>CAYGAH010000047.1:0-6968 GCA_964347685.1 uncultured Candidatus Bathyarchaeia archaeon
GCCATCCTCAGGAACGGGGGGAAGATAGTCAGGGCGGCCCACGCCTTCGGCACCCTTGGGAGGGCGGTACACAGGAGGTTCGGGACCATCCAGATTGACGAGATAATAGCCCACGTCCTCCGCCTCTTCAGCCAGGGGGTGAAGGTGGGCTGCGAGATCGCGTGCATGGCGACCGACGCAGGACACATAAGGTCTGGGGAGGAGGCAATAGCCATAGGGGGGAGCGGAGGGGGAGCGGACACAGCCAGAGTAGGCAAGGCGAGCAACACCCACGCCCTCTTCGAGATGAGGATAAGGGAGATCGTCTGCAAGCCCAGATGAAGGCACTCCTCCCGCGATCTTCCTGCGGGACTATTTTTATTCGGTCGGGGACCCCTTTAAGGCGATGACAAGGCGCAGGGTGATCCTTGTAGTAAGGGACGGATGGGGATACACCGAGGAGAAAGAGGGGAACGCCGTCTACCTGGCCCACGCCCCTAACGACGACCGCTACATGGAGGACTACCCGTGGACCCTTCTCAAGTGCACCGGGAACGCCGTGGGTGTGCCAGAGGGAACCCAGGGGGGGAGCGAGCCAGGCCACCTCACCATGGGGGCGGGGAGGGTCGTCTGGCAGCCCCTAGAGGAGATAAACAGGAGCATAAGGGAAGGCGGCTTCTACGGGAACCCGGCCCTGCTCGAGGCGGTGGAGAACTGCAGGGAGAAGGGGAGCAGGCTCCACCTAATGGGCCTCCTAAGCGACCAGGGAATCCACGGGACGACCCACCACCTATACGCCCTCCTGGAGCTGGCGAGGAGGGAAGACCTCGGCGATGTCTACATCCACTGCTTCCTGGACGGGAGGGACGTCCCAGAGAGGAGCGCAGGGGGTTTCATCGAGGAGACCCAGAGGAAGGCGGAGGAGAAGGGGGTGGGCCGAATCGCTTCCCTCGTCGGAAGGTACTACGCCATGGACAGGGACAACAACTGGGACCGCACAATGAGGGCCTACAACCTCCTCACCCTCGGCGAGGGACACAGGGAGATCGACCCCATCGAGGCAGTGGGGAACGCCTACGAGCGAGGAGATGAAACGGACTACTACGTTGAGCCAATAGCCATCGTGGATGAGGCGGCTGATCCCGTCGCAACGATGGAGGACGGGGACTCTGTGATCTTCTGGAACTTCAGATCCGACAGGGCCCGCCAGATAACCTACGCCCTCACCCAGGACGGCTTCGAAGGGTTCCCCAGGAGGAAATACCCTGACGTGTTCTTCGTCTGCATGAGCGCCTACGACAAGCACCTGGACCTCCCGGTAGCCTTCACACAGAGTGAGGTCAAGGACAACATGGGGTCGGTTCTGAGCGCCCACGGCCTCCGCCAGCTGAGGATAGCTGAGACTGAGAAGTACGCCCATGTCACCTTCTTCTTCAACAGCCAGGTCGAGGACCCCTACCCCGGCGAGGACAGGATACTCGTCCCCTCCCCAAAGGTCCCGAGCTACGAGGACAAGCCGGAGATGAGCGCCCCAGAGATAAACATGAGGCTCCTCCCAGAGATACGCTCGGGTAGGTACGACTTCATCCTCGTGAACTACGCCAACGGCGACCTCGTGGGCCACTCAGCCAACCTTGAGGCGGGGATAAAGGCCTGCGAGACCGTGGACAGGTGCGTCGGGGAGGTGGTGGACGCGGGCCTGGAGGGGGGGTACGTCGTCATAGTAACGGGCGACCACGGGAACATAGAGACCATGTTCTACCCGGACGGTGAGCCCAACCCATCCCACGGGGTCAACCCAGTCCCATTCATACTGATAAGCAACGATCCCGAGCTCAGGGGAGCCAGGCTCAGAAAGGGGCTGGGCCTGAGCAGCGTCGCACCCACCATACTGAACCTCATGGGACTGCCGAAGCCCCCGGAGATGACGGGAGAAGATATAATCTCCTAGGAAACTTCGCTCTAGTCACGATTCCTAACCACCTGAAGTTAGCAATTGTTAAAAGACGAAACTTTTGAATCCCTGCCAGGGAGAAATTGCTGAGGCTAGAGTCTGAGGGGGCCTCCCTTGACGTTAAGGAGGTTCTGGACGCCCTCGCCGCGAGCGCCGTTTCCGACGATAACGCCATGAGGTGCATAGAGGCCCTGGGGAGGCTGAAGGGCTGCGAGATGCACACGACCCACCTCATGGACGAGGGGGACGAGGCCCCCCTGAAGCAGCTGGGCCTGAACGTGACCACGGACGCGAGGCTCCCCATCCCAAACGGATTCGACTGAGGCCATCAAAACGCGCCCCGGGATTCAGCACTTATCCTTAATAGGCTTTCAAGGAATCTAGTACGATTCCGAAGTTTGATATAATCCTGCACTCAACTCCTTTCCGGTGATTACATGGTAGAGAGGTCCAGCAGACTAAAGATCACGGTGTTGAGGAGGTTCAAGCCTGAGGATGTCTTCGAAGAGCCGCCCGCGAAGGGCGCGCCGATAGACGCCTGCGATGTATTCGAGGACGGGCAGGTCTTCTACGTGGAGCAGGACGGTAGGATGCCCCAGGGCTTCTGCGGTTGGGCTTGGGACGACATAAACAAGGCCGTGCAGACCCTGAGGTTCCACGGCAACTTCCACTGGTTCGAGGAGCCGGGGGTCTCCGTGAACTGCTGCACAGACGGGCTGAGGCCCGTTGTGTTCAAGATAGAGAGGGTCTGACCCCATTTTTCCTCCGGTGGTGGGCTCATTCAGGGGCTTTCGAAGGGTTTATAGGAAACCCCACGTAGGAATCGAATATTATTGGCAGGTTCCCCATTGACAAAGTTCGTTTTTGTTACGGGCGGAGTCCTGAGCGGCCTGGGTAAGGGGCTGGTCACTTGCTCCATCGGGAAGATGCTCCAGGCCCGGGGATTCAGCGTGAGCGCGATCAAGTGTGACCCGTACCTCAACGTCGACGCGGGCACCATGAACCCGTACATCCACGGTGAGGTCTTCGTCCTGGACGACGGGTACGAGGCCGACATGGACCTGGGGACCTACGAGAGGTTCCTGGGAGTAGAGCTAACCCAGATCAACAACATCACCTCCGGCCTAGTATACCAGACAGTCATCAGGAAGGAGAGGGAGGGGGGATACCTGGGCCGCTGCGTCCAGATAATACCCCACGTCACCGACGAGATAAAGAGGAGAGTGAGGCTTGTGGCGGAGGAGACGGGATGCGACGCCCTCCTCGTAGAGTGCGGGGGAACCGTTGGCGACATAGAGGGGCTCCCATTCCTAGAGGCCTTCCGCCAGATGAGGATGGAGGAGGGGAGGGGGAACACCCTGCTCGTCCACGTCACCCTAGTGCCCGTGCTCTCTGCCGTCGGGGAGCCCAAGACGAAGCCAACCCAGCACAGCGTGAAGGAGCTAAGGGCTATAGGCCTCCAGCCAGACATCATAGTCGCCCGCTCCGAGTCTGGCCTCCTTCCAGAGGAGCAGAGGAGGAAGATAGCCCTATACTGCAGCGTCGAGGAGAGGGCCGTCATGACCTCCATGGACGTCGAAATCATCTACGAGCTCCCCCTTGTGCTCGAGGATCAGGGGATGGGGGACGTCGTGACCGACTACCTCGGCCTGGGTAAGCCCCCAGCAGACCTGTCGGAGTGGAAGAGGGTGGTGGAGAGGTTCAGGTCCCCCACAGAGACCGTCAGGATAGCCATGTGCGGGAAGTACGCCGAGCTAGCCGACTGCTACGTGAGCGTAAACGAGGCCCTAAGGCACGCCGGGGCCGCCTCGGGCTGCCGGGTCGAGATAGACTGGATAGAGACAGAGGAGTTCGAGGACGAGCCGGGGAGGGTGGATGGGCTCGGAAAGTACGACGGGGTCCTGGTCCCAGGGGGCTTCGGGCTCAGGGGGGCGGAGGGGAAGCTCAGGGCGATAGAGTACTGCCGCACCCACGACCTCCCCATGCTGGGAGTGTGCTACGGGTTCCAGCTCAGCACCGTGGAGATAGCTAGGGACGTCCTGGGGATTGAGGACGCCCACTCAACAGAGTGCATGCCAGAGACTAACAACCCGGTCATAGACCTACTGCCCGAGCAGAGGGAGGTCGAGGACCTGGGGGGGACTATGCGCCTCGGCTCCCACCCCGTCGTAGTCAAGGAGGGCTCCATGGCCCACAGGCTCTACGGATCGGAACTAATCCAAGAGAGGCACAGGCACAGGTGGGAGGTCAACCCCGAATACTGGGACCGCCTCGAGGGGGCCGGGGCGGCTTTCACTGGCTGGACCCTAGACGGCACCCGAAAGGAGATCCTGGAGATCCCGGAGAACTACTTCTTCATGGGGACCCAGTTCCACCCCGAGTTCAAGAGCAGGCCCTGGAAGCCCTCACCCCCTTATTACGGGCTGGTCAAGGCGAGCCTCGACAGGAAGAGGGGCAGGCCTAAACCGGAATTCTAGAACGCCACCCATCCCAACCCGACAAATTCGACGTGATTCCAAGGACCCTTAGATTCGAAATCTGCAAGCAGACGGGTCCGACCCTAGGAGACAAACGATAAATAGTTTCTAGTGGACGGATATTGGAACCCGGTTCAAGGGTGTTTTGGATGAGGAACGAGCTTAAGCGGAGGCTGAAGGCAGACGAGCAGGTCTACGGAACCTGGATAACCATAGAGAGCCCGATGGTCACCGAGATGCTCTCAACCATGGGATTCGACTACTTCGTGTTCGACACCGAGCACAGCCCCCTAGACATCTACATGTCCCAGAACCTGATGCAGGCGATGAGGGGCGACAGCACCACCCCCATAATAAGGGTCTGGTGGAACGACCTCGTCGCGATCAAGCGCGCCCTGGACGTGGGCGCATACGGCCTGATAATACCGTGGGTCAACTCGAAGGAGGAGGCCGAGATGGCTGTGAAGGCGACCCGTTACGCCCCAGGGGGCCTGAGGGGCTGCGGCCCCAGGAGGGCAGCCATGTTCGACCCCGACTACCTGAAGACCGCCGACGATGAGATCCTAGTCATCTGCCAGATAGAGACCAGGAGGGCGGTAGATAACATAGAGGACATATGCTCAGTGGAGGGCGTCGACGTAACATACATAGGGCCCGCAGACCTCTCCGCAAGCTACGGCCACCTGGGGGACCAGGGCCACCCCGAGGTGCAGAGGGCCATAGACAGGGTCTACGATGCCACGAAGGCCGCGGGCCTGGCCGCGGGCATCCACCAGGGTTCGGGTAAGACCATAAAGGAGAGGATGGAGAGGGGGTACAACCTCATCACCATAGGGAACGACCTCATATACCTTAGGAAGGGCGTCCAGGACCAGATGAGGGAGCTGGGCATAGGTTAGCCCGGCCCTTTTTCCAAAACTACTCGAACTCTATCGTGGCCGGGGGCTTGGGCGTCACGTCGTAGTAGACTCTGGAGACCCTGGGGCAAGAATCCATTATCTTGGAAGCCACCTCCGTGAGGGTGGACCACGGTATCTCGAAGACCTCGGCGGTGAGGAAGTCCCTGGTCTTCACTGCTCTAAGGGCCAAAGCGTAGCCGGGCTCCTCCCTCTCCTGGACCAGGTATAGAAGCCTCGTGACCTCGGGATAGTTCTGCCTCACGTGCTCCCTTATGGTGACGACCTTGTCGTAGCCCGGGAAGAAGGGCCTCCCGGAAAGCTCTGTCACCCCCAGGATCGCGACTGAGCCGTAGGCCCTCTTCTCCTTCTCGATCCCCGTCGCCCTCTCGGCCAGGAAACCAGCGTTCACCTGGGTCTGGTCCACCATTAGGACGTCGGCTACGTCCCTGCGGAGGGCCTTGAGCTCCTTTGAGACCTCTCCGCTGAATATGGCAGCGAAGTACTGGCTGGGGCCGTGGGGCTCGAACCCCTCCTCGACTATGAATGTGGCCTTCTTGAGCTCCTCTAGCTTCTCCGGGGTGATCTCCCCAACTACTCTTATGGCGAGCCCCGGGCCTGGGAAGGGCTGCCTCTCCGAAAGCTCCGGAGGCGTCCTGAGGTAACGGGCGACCTCCCTCACCTGGTGCTTGTAGAGGGAGGCGATGGGCTCTACCACCTTGAACCCGTACTTCTCGACGGGGTTTATTCCCACCTGCTCCAGGACGTTGTGCTGGGTCTTTATGCCCCCAGCCGTCTCCTCCACGTCCGCCCTTATCGTCCCCTGGACCAGGAAATCGCACCCCGACTCCTTGGCGAACTCGCTGAGGGTCTGGTAGAACATCTCCCTGAAGGCCTTCCTCTTCTCCTCTGCGTCGCTGAGACCTTCAAGCGCCTCTATGAAGCGCTCGCGGGCGTTCAGCACACTTACGGGCAGGCTCAGGGGCTCGGAGGAAAGGAGGGTCTTGACCCTCTCGGGCTCCCCAAGCCTCATGAAGTTGTCGTCTATGAAGACGCAGACGAGGTTGTTCCCTATGGCTCGATGGGTGATAACGGCAGAGACGGTGCTGTCAACTCCCCCGGAGGTCGCTATCAACGCCCTCCCAGCACCGATAGCCTCCCGGACGGCGTTAGTCTGCTGCTGGAGAAAGGCAGCGACATCCAAGCCGGACATTCTGCTCAGAGCAAAAGGGTCTCTAATACATTAAAAGTTTTCAAAGATCAATAATTAAAGGTTCAAAAAGGATGACCAAACACCGACCTATTTTATACATTTATGAAACGTCCATGGCCCCTTAAATGGAATATAATCGCCGGGAACGCCCACCCTGACGCTTTGAATTTATCAAACGGCATCGATGGTAGGCGTAAGTCCGTAGATTATTGGAGGCGAAGCCATCAAGGGTGTATTAGGCTGGGAGGAAGGAGCTTGTGAAAAATGATGGGATCACTACGACCGTATCTCATCCTTCGAATGGGGCTGCGGCCACCGCCGTGGGGAAGGACATAAATCCGGTTCCGCCCCCTACCTTCCGAGGAACCCAGATTGTCAGACGACCTCATGATAAAGGAGGGTAAGGTCATAGACGGCGCGGGGAACCCATGGTAATGGGGGGACTTGGC
>CAYGAH010000048.1:0-7912 GCA_964347685.1 uncultured Candidatus Bathyarchaeia archaeon
CACATTCAGAGGCGACCCGTGAAGGCTGTCAGTCTTCCCGCCAAGCTCTAGGGTGACCTCGTTACCCACCCCGGCATGGCATGCCTTCTCCACCGCCTCGGGGTCCCAAATCACCGCGAAGACCCCTCCCCCGAGCCCCTCCTCGAGCACCGCCCTAAGGACGATGGTCCCGTCCTCGGGGGTCCCTCCCCCCGGATTGTCGCCTATATCCGCCAGTACGATGGGCCCCACTTCAGCCTCCCTCACCCTCCTCAGGGCCTCCCGTACTGGGAGGGGCCTGACGAGGAAGTCCCTCCTGAGGCCCCAGGCCATGTCGCTGAGCTCGTCGGCTAGGCGGTCTGCGAGCCCCTGGTCGTCGTCGGTGGTGACTATGAAGCTCATGCCCACGTCCTCGAAGTCGCTCCAGGGGAAGCCAGCGGCGACTGTGATGGTCTCCACCCCCGGCAGCCCCTCCATCCTGTGGGCCTCATCCATCAGCCTGCTCATCGGGTAGCGGCCGGTGAACTGGGCCTGGAGGGCAGGCATCATGGGGGGCTGCCTGAAGGCCTTCGTGGGCTTGAGGCTTCCATCGATGAGCCTGGCGATGACGTCTATGGCCTCCTGCCCTCGCTCGTACCCGTCGACGTGGGGGTATGTGTCGTAGCCGATGAGGACGTCGGCGCTCTCGACCATCTGCTTTGTGCAGTTGGCGTGGAGGTCGAGGGTGGAGACCATTGGCTTGCCCCCTATCAGCCCCCTCACCTCTGAGAGGATGTGCCCCTCTATATCTTCGTGGCCCTCGCTCACCCCTGCCCCGTGGAGGTGGAGGGCGACCCCGTCTATCTCCCCGACCTCACGGACCCCGTCAAGGATTCCCCCCAGCAGGGTTTCGAAGGCCTCCGCCGTGATCCTGCCCGAGGGTGTCGCAGAGGCGAAGACCGTTGGTATCAGCTCGAAGCCGTGCCTCTCGCACCCGTCCATCAGGCCCCCGACGGGGGTCTTAGTCCCCCTGAAGAAATCGAAGACCTCCTCCCCGTATAGGAGCCTCCTCCTCCTGAACTCCTCCAGGTCCGTCCTTATGTTGGAGAGGACGTTGGTCTCGTGGGATATGGTCCCGGTCACTATGCGCATACTATGACCTCGGTGAAGATATTCGTACAAAAAGGGAAAACGTTACCGATGGCGTGTTCAGACGAAGAGCCTTGTGAGGTCGACATCCTTCTCAGGGGAGTTCTCCACCCTGGGCAGAATCCCCTCTATCATCAGGTACCTCCGCTTGACATCGAGGCTCCTCGGGTCGTAGCCGTGGCCGAAGCCCCCAAGCCCCCCGTTGGACCAGATGACCCTGTGGCAGGGGATCACTATCCCTATGGGGTTAGAGCCCACCGCGTTCCCAACGGCCCTAGCGGCCCTGGGCCTGCCGACGGCCTCGGCCAGCCTCCCGTAGGAGGAGAGCCTCCCCCAGGGGATGGAGTGGATGGCCCTCCATACATCCCTCTGGAATTCTGTGCCCCTCAGGTCGAAGGGGAAGTCGAAACTCACTGGCTTCCCATCGTGCCAGGCGTCGAGTTCCTCCCTGAGCTCTCCGAACCTGTCTGGGTCATGTACAAGCTCCGCGTCGACCCTCCTCTTCAGGCCTTCCATGAAGGCCCCCTTTGTGCTAGAGCTGCTGAGGTACAGGAGGCCCTTTTCCGTCGCAGCTGCCCAGTGGGTGCCTATTGGCGACTCTATCCCCGCGTAGTAGACCCTCTCCAAACGACTCACCAACTTTAAGCCTTGAAGCCAGGATAAGTATCCGGCTGAAATGAATATGGCGGGGGGCTTAAAAATAGTGTTGGCCTCGGCCTCCCCCAGGCGCATGAGGCTCCTGGGGCAGCTGGGGGTCCCCTTCGACGTCTTTGACCCTGGGGAAGTTGAGGCAAGCACAGAAGGAGACCCCGAGGAAAGGGCCTCCGAGAACGCCCTGGCGAAGGCACTGGCCGTTGCCGGCCGCCTGGTATCGGGCCTCGTTATAGCCGCAGACACACTGATAGAAATCGAGGGTAGGGTGCTAGGGAAGCCCTCGACGCGGGAAGAGGCGCTTGAGATGCTCCTGTCCCTGAGGGGCTCTTCCCACAGGGTGATCACCGGGGTCGCCGTCGTGGACGCCGGGACCGGGAAGTGCGATGTCCGGGCGGCGGAGACCGTCGTCCAAATGAGGCCCTATTCCGATGAGGAGGCCGCCCTATACGTCTCGACGGGGGAACCCATGGGGAAGGCTGGGGGCTACGCAATGCAGGGGCTGGGGGCGGTTCTGGTCGAGGGGGTAGAGGGGTGCTGCCACAACGTGGTTGGCCTGCCTCTGCAGGTTCTCAACGGGATGCTGCTCAGCTTCGGGGTGGACGTGCTTGGGTTCAACTCGGGTATGAGAGGTGCCAGAATGGGGGTTCGTGGCTAGGTTATGGTTACGATGAATTGGGCTCACTGTGGAACGCCGTTCGTTGGCTCCTTGATGCTATTTTTCGTCGATCCTCTGGACATAATTAAAGTCGTTTGTTTGGGTATCTCAATGTGCCGAAAAGACTACGATCTACCTATAAATTCTATATATACTATATAAATGATATTTTTATCCCTATATCGAGAGCTAGAATAGAGAGGTGTTGAGCTCCAATCTCAGGAACGCCTTTTTCTCCCTCGTAGCCCTATACTTCTTCGTTTCTGGGATCGTGCTCATAAAGTGCTCTGCGACCATGATGGGGGAGTTCCTGGCCGAGAAGATAGTCCTCCTTATGAGGGACACCACGAGCGCGGTATTCTCTGGGTGGATCACGACGGCCCTCCTCCACAGCAGCGGGGCCTTCGACTCCATCGTCGTCGCCTTCACGTCGTCTGGCGCCATGCCCCTCGCTCTGGCCGTCGCATCCATAATAGGGGCCGAGATGGGGACCACGGTCACACCCTTCCTCGTCTCGGTCGTGGAGCTCCTGCGAGGGAGGGGGGAGCACTCGGCGGCGTTCAACGTCACCATCTCCCACGTCCTATACAACCTCTTCACCCTCCTAATCTTCTACCCCGCAGAGCTCTTCTTCGGCGTGTTCACGTGGGTGGCCTGGCGGGGGAGCTCCATCTTCGTCAGGGCCTCATGGCTGAGGGCGATACCCGACCTTCTGGACGTGATAACCCCTTGGGTGGACCCCCTCCTCGGCTGGATACCCGCATGGGCGGGGATAGTGGCTGGTGGAGCCATGCTCGTCCTTGCCCTGGGGGGGATAGAGAGGTACATGACGGCGATCTTCAGCATGCCCAGGTCCTGGAACCTCATAAGGGCGACATTCACCAGGCCCCTCAGGGCTTTCGTCGCCGGCTTCGTCTTCACGGTCCTTGTCCCGAGCACCACCGTCATGGTCTCCCTTCTGGTCCCCCTTGCGGCGAGCGGGGTGTTGAGCGCCGAGTACTACATCCTCCCCTACATCCTGGGGGCGAACATAGGGACTGTCTTCGACGTCATGATCGCCGCCCTAGCCACGGGAGACCCCGTCTGCCTAGGCGTCTGGCTAGTGCACCTGACTATAAACCTGACAGGAGCCCTCATATTCTTCCCCCTCCTCAGGCCCTTCAGCGGCTTGGCGAGGCGTGCGGCAGATAGGGTGGCCGCGTCCCCAAGGCTTACCCTCACGATAACGGCGCTGTTCCACGCGGTGCCGATCCTTGTCATACTTTCCTACTATCTTTAAATCAGGGCCTTCAACACGGAAAGTATTTAATTTATAAGCGGAAGAATAGACGGTGGCGGCGGGATTGTCCCGGAGGCTGTTCAACTGGTTCGCTCCCAAGAGGGGGGAGAATGTCCTGAGGATGGTCGAGAAGCACCTGGAGCTCACAGAGACGGCAGTGTCCCACCTCTACAGCATGGTAAACGCCGCTGCCGAGCACAGGGCGGAGGATTCCGAGGCCTCATTCCTCAACCTATCAAAGATGGAGATGGAGGCCGACGCCCTCCGAAGGGACATGGTTGAGGAGTTGACAAAGAGCGAGATGTTCCCTGAGGAGAGGGACGACCTCATGGAGCTGGTCAGGGCCGTAGACTGGGTAGCCGACTGGTCGAGGGAGGCAGGCAGGATACTCGACCTCATCCCCTTCGAGAAAGCCCCGGAAGAGATGAAGGAGGCCGCCATGAACATGTGCAAGGCCGACAGGGAGTGCGTCTCGGTCCTGGCCGAGTGCGTCAAGGTGCTCCCAAAGGACAAGAAGGAGGCCATAAGCCTCGCCAACGAGGTGGAGATGCTCGAGGAGGACATAGACGAGCTCTACAGCATCGCCAGGAAGCACCTAGCGACCCTTGAGTTCCCCGGGTTCACCGTGGGGGCCCTCATCCTGTTGAACGAGTTCCTCGACGCCCTTGAGACTGTGGCCGACTGGTGCGAGAACACCGCAGACATAGTGAGGGCAGTCGCCGTGAGGATCCACTGAAAAAGAAACGGGATCGAGAAGGGGGGCGTCCCCTCAGGCTACTCCTCGACGGTTATTGCCTGGGTGGGGCAAGAGTTGACGCAGGCCAGGCACAAGATGCAGTCTTCCTGCCTCGTGGGCTGGGACTTCTTCTCGCCGCCCATCTCCACCATGTCGTAGACGTTCATGGGGCAGACGTCGGCGCAGACGCCTGCGCCCTCGCACTTTTCGAGGTCAACCGTAACTTTGGGCAACGTTTTCCACCTCGATCCCTTAGACCTCTCCAGCGCCTTCTTTAAACCTTTTCCAGAGGAAGCCTCCCCTTCGAGAGGGCGATGGTTAATAAGGCTCAATGAGATGTAAAACCCTAAGACTTGTACTGAAGATTTTGAGGGATGATGGATGAAGTGCGTAGGGATCATAGACGACAGCGTCTCCTTCCTGGTCGGAGGAGAGGCGGGGCAGGGGATCACCAGAAGCGGCTCCCTCATAGGAAAGGCCCTGATGCGGGGCGGCTTCCACGTCTTCGGAACCAACGACTACCCCTCCCTCATCAGGGGGGGCCACAACTTCTACGTCCTGAGGGCCTCCGAACGGGAGGTGACGAGCCAGCTCGCAACGGTGGATGTGGTCATCGCCCTTAACAAGGAGTCTGCCCTCCTCCATGAGGCTGAGCTGAACGAGGGCGGGGGAATAGTCGCCGACGAGAAGGTCGAGTTCAAGGAGGGGGAGCTGAGGCGGGACGATGTGGGGCTCTACCCGGTTCCCCTCACTGACATAGTGAAGGAGCTTGAGGGGCCCGACATAATGAGGAACACCGTCGCCCTCGGCGCCGCCATGGCCCTCGTGGGCTACGGCCCCGATATCCTCAAGGAGGTGATCGCCGAGACCTTCGCCGAAAGGGAGAAAGTGGCCGAGATGAACAGGAAGGCCGTGGACAGGGGCTACGAATTCGCGAAGGACGGCTACGGAGACGGCTTCCCCTGCCGCCTAGAGGCCGGCGAGGGGAGGGGGGAAATAATGCTCACGGGGGACGACGCCGTCGCACTCGGGGCCATCCAGGCGGGATGCAAGTACTACGCAGCCTACCCCATGACCCCAGCCAGCCCCCTCCTCCATTACATGGCCGCCCATGACGTCGAGGTAGACATGACGGTGATCCAGACCGAGAGCGAGATAGCCGCCATCTGCATGGCTGTTGGTGCGGGCTACTCAGGCCTGAGGGCGATGACGGCAACATCTGGGGGAGGCTTCTGCCTCATGTCTGAGGGCCTAGGAATGGCGGCGATGACAGAGACTCCCGTAGTCTTGATGGTGGGGCAGAGGCCCGGCCCAAGCACTGGCCTAGCTACCTACAGCTCCCAGGGGGACCTCCTGTTCACGATACACGCATCACAGGGGGAGTTCCAGAGGGTCGTCGTGGCCCCCGGGGACGTGGACGAGTGCTTCTACGAGACGATGAGGGCCTTCAACCTCGCCGAGAGGTTCCAGGTCCCAGTCATTATCCTCAC
Source organism: uncultured Candidatus Bathyarchaeia archaeon (assembly GCA_964347685.1). Taxonomy (GTDB): domain Archaea; phylum Thermoproteota; class Bathyarchaeia; order TCS64; family TCS64; genus CAYGAH01. Next base: position 5,922 of record CAYGAH010000048.1, read on the forward strand.
GGACAAGTACCTGGTGGAGAGCCACAAGTCGACGGCCCCCTTCGACGGCGGCAGGGTTCCCATAGACAGGGGAGAGCTCCTTTACGAGTGGACGGGGGAGGGGGATTACGAGAGGTACAAGATCACGGATAACGGAGTCTCCCCAAGGCTCGTCCTGGGCGCGGAGGGCGCGACCATCCTCGCAAACTCCAACGAGCACCTTGAGTACGGCTACACCACATCCGACCCTGAGCCGACCAAGGCCATGGTCGACAAGAGGTTCAGGAAGAAGAGGCACATAGAGGAGGCCGTCTCAGGCCTCGACCCCGTAAGGACATACGGCGAAGAGGACGCCCGGGTCACCCTAGTGGGTTGGGGCTCCACAAAGGGGCCAGCCCTAGAGGCTCTGAGGATGCTGGAGAAGGAAGGCGTCAAGGCCCGCTTCGCCCAGGTGGTATACCTTGACCCGTTCCCGAAGGAAGCCGTTGGAGGGGTGCTGAAGGGGGGCGGCGATTTCGTCCTCTTCGAGAACAACAGGACTGCCCAGCTGGGGGAACTCATCAGGCTCCACAACGGCTACACCTTCGAACACGTGGGGCTGAAGTACGACGGGAGGCCCTTCAACCCGGGTGAGATGGTGGAGAAGGTGAGGGAGGTGCTGGCGTGACCACCATACAGGAGCTCGGGACCCCCATGACGAACACATGGTGCCCCGGATGCGGGAACTTCGGCATCCTTGCATCCGTGAAGAGGGCCATATCGGAGCTGGGGCTCAAGATGCACGAGGTTGTTGCTGTCACAGGCATAGGCTGCCACGGCAAGATGACAGACTACGTTAAGGTCAACGGCCTCCACGCGATCCACGGGAGAGTCCTCCCGGTCGCGACGGCGATAAAGCTGGCAAACCACGACATGACCATCCTGGGCTTCGCGGGGGACGGGGACGCCTTCAACATAGGCATTGGCCACTTCCCCCACGCAGCGAGGAGGAACATAGACCTCACGTACATAGTCCACGATAACCTCGTCTACGGCCTGACTACGGGGCAGACCTCCCCCACGAGCAAGAAGGGGATGGTGACGAAGTCGACGCCGAGGGGCGCCTTCGAGATAGCCATAAACCCCATAACCCAGGCCCTGACGGCGAGGGCCACATTCGTCGGGAGGGGCTTCGCGGGGGACCCCAAGCACCTAACGGAGCTATTCAAGAAGGCCATAACCCACAAGGGGTTCGCGCTCGTTGACGTCCTCCAGCCCTGCGTCGCATGGAACAGGGTGGAGACATACGAATTCTACAGGCCCAGGGTGTACAAGCTTGAGGAGGAGGGGCACGACACCAGAGACTTCGAGATGGCCTACGAGAGGGCCCAGGAGTGGGGCGACAGGATACCCATAGGCGTCTTCTACCAGGAGGAGAGGCCCCCCTACCACGAGAACTTCCCCTTCCTCCAGAGGGGCCCCCTGGTGAGGCAGGGGCTTGAGGGCATCGACGTCTCCGAGCTGATGGAGGAGTTCAAGTAGCCGAGGTCCGCCCCCCTCAGATCACGACGGGGTTGTCGGGTCTCCCCCCACGGAGGACCCTCAGGACTCCCTCGGCCACCTGAACCGCCATGCGGCGCATCCCCTCCCTGCTGCTCGCGGCGAGGTGGGGAGTCAGCACGACATTTTCCATCCTCGCGAGTTCGTCGCCGGGGTCCAGGGGCTCCACCTCGAACACGTCCAGGGCGGCCCCGGCCACCCTCCCATCCATAAGAGCCCCCTTCAGGGCCTCCTGGTCGATCACCTTCCCCCTGGCCGTGTTCACGACGTAAACGCCCTCCTTCATCATGCCCAGCCTCTCTGCCGAGATTAGGTGGTGGGTCTCGGGTGTGTATGGGACGTGGAGGGTGACAACGTCGCTCCTCCTGAGGAGCTCGTCGAGCTCGGCCCACTCTATCCCCAGCTCATCCTCTAGGGCAGGCTTCCTTGTCCTGGAGTAGTAGAGAATGTCCACTCCGAAGCCCCTTAGGCGC
>CAYGAH010000049.1:0-4274 GCA_964347685.1 uncultured Candidatus Bathyarchaeia archaeon
GGCGGCGGGGCCTGCTCGGCTGCGTAGACGGCGAGGGAGACGTCCCAGAATCGGTCTTCGTGGGTCACCTCTGGGTGGCTTTGTAAAGGAAGGAATTGAACGAGAAGGTAGTCTTATCGGTGGATAATGGTGTAGTGACATTATTTTTTCTATACTAGAGCAAGAATATCATACAATAAAAGAATAGTTTACTCATGCACACGCAATGGATATCAGGGATTTAAATCGCGCGAAATACCAGGTTTTTAAGCCCAAAACGGGCTTATTTAACCTCGAATTACAATTAAAGACTTGTATATATAGTGCGTGCGCGCGATTTCTTTGTTTTCCTTACTCTGTTCTTTTAAATCTGAAGTAAGTTAACATCAAGACAAGCGACCCGAACGAAGCCAATAGGAACCCCAGAAGTTTACCAAATGGCGAGAAACCTGCAATCCAAACTTCTCTTAATGTGAACTTTACCAGGCTTTTAATCGTGCCTTCGGTGTTGTCGAATGTGAAGGTATATTGGTCATGGGCTGGGGCGATGGTGAAGCTATGTTGTCCTTGGACGTGGACATCACTGAGATCCTGAACGTTGTAGCCTCTTGCAGTCATGTATATTCCCGATCCCTCAACAGCAACTTCTCCTTTCAAGACCGACTTACCAAAGATCATCGTATGGTAATATGTTCCATCGTCGTATGGACCATATATTTCACCCGGATTCAAGATGAAGGAGATATTGATCGCGTCATAGGTTCTCGTTGTCGGGATAGATGCAGCGATAGACAGGGTTAGTCCAACCAGAATCACTGCCAGCCCAACTGAGATCCCTCGCCTCATATTCTGCCCCAATCCATATGATCTTCAACGTGCGTAGATTATCTCTTAAGTGCCAGGTCTGAAACGTCTTCTGAGGAACCTATAACTCCACTCGGTTATGAAACCTAAAAGCAATGAATGAACCATCATTTGTAAAAACGTGAGGATCATAGAAGGATTGCGGCCCCACTTGATAGTCATTGAGACCAAAGATTCGTAAGGATGTTGAAGATACCAGACCAGTTCATTCGGTTGTACGATGGCGAGTGTCTGGATTGTGAGATAAATGAAATAACCGGCGAAAAGTAAGAAATAGATAACTGAGAAGCCAAGAACCCTAATAGTTCTCATTCCTTATCCGATAATTAATGTAGGTTTTTCTTGAAATAAAAGTACTTCTCGCGCGTCGGTGAGCTCAGGAAAATCCTCGAGTAGGAATGGGGCTTATCACCGCCTAAGGCTTACGCGTGCGCGAACCTACCGTCCCGATCGCGCGCGCTCCGTCCACAAGGAGACAGCTGGCACAATCAGAGAATTTTAGCTTTTTTTTCGGGCATTATGAAGAGAAGGGATACTCCGCCGATGATGGCTGTCAGGGCGATGGCCAACTGCTCCTTCGCGGCCTCAGTGAAGCTTATCCCCGTTACGTTCCTGAGGCCGCCCCGTTCCATGTCCTCTACGATGTACTCCCCTACCCCCGTCTTGTCGGCGTAGATCGAGTTGACTCCGCTCCAGCCCTCCTGCAGCACCTTCACGTAGCCTATCACGGCCCCGTAGCTCGTCTCCAGGGGGAAGCGGTGGAGGTGGCGGAGGTAGAGATGATCCTCCATCCTCTCCACGACCGCCACCACCGAGTGGTCCCTGTGCTTCCCGAAGTCCACCCCCAGGTAGAACTCCCCCGCCATCCTCTTCGCGGCCTGTGAGTAGCCCAGCTCGGAGTCCTGGGCTAGGGCTATGAGGCTTGTGGGGAGCCAGACGTCGAGGTCCTCGGTCCACTCGCAGAGCATCTCCCTCCTCCACCTGGCCGGGTCCCCCTGGAGCTGCTCCCTGATCATCTCCACTATTTCCGGGCTGAGGGGCCCCCTTCTTCAACCCGACCATTTATTCATATTTAGCTAATTCATAAAAATATTTAGAAAAATTTCAGGTTTAATTCCAGAGCCGCCCAACGAGCCATCACGGGAGCGGTGGATCTTAAGGGGGAGGGCTTTAAGAGCGCCCCAATCCAAGACGGATCGGTGATGTGATGGTCTGTAAAGGAGTCAAGAGGGCGAGGGAGCTGGGGGTCCCCTTCGAAGGCTCTCCGGGCCCCCTCAACGCGATAACGGACGTGGAGGGGGTGGAGGTGGGCCACTCGACGATAATCCACGGGGAGGGTAGGCTTGTGGTGGGGAGGGGCCCCGTCAGGACCGGGGTAACGGCCATCCTTCCCCGAGGCAGGGACCACGACCCCGTATTCGCCGGCTGGTCCTGCCTGAACGGGAACGGGGAGATGACGGGGACCACCTGGGTCGAGGAGTCGGGCTTCCTTGAGGGGCCCGTGATGATCACGAACACCCACAGCGTGGGCGTAGTCCACGACGCGGTGATAGAGTGGATGAACATCATGAAGGCCGGGGACCCGTCGTACTCGGGGACATCCTGGTCCCTCCCGGTGGTCGCCGAGACCTATGACGGCAGACTCAACGACATAAACGGCTTCCACGTGAAGAGGGAGCACGCCTTCGAGGCCCTCGAGGGGGCGGCCCCAGGCCCCGTCGATGAGGGGAACGTCGGGGGAGGAACGGGGATGGTCTGCCACCAGTTCAAGGGGGGCATTGGGACCTCGTCTAGGCTGGCGGGAGGGCACACCCTCGGCGTCCTGGTCCAGGCCAACTACGGCTCAAGGGAGCTCCTCACCATCGCGGGGGTCCCAGTGGGGAGGGAGATAACCGACCTGATGCCCGTGATAAACGAGGAGGAGGGCGGGGTAGGGGGCTCAATAATAGTCGTCGTCGCCACCGACGCGCCGCTCCTCCCCCACCAGCTGAAGAGGGTCGCCAGGCGAGTCCCCCTGGGGATAGCGAGGGTCGGCGGGATAGCGAGCAACGGCTCTGGCGACATCTTCATAGCCTTCTCAACGGCGAACCGGGGGGCCTTCAGCAGGGGGGAGACTGCGCAGGTGAGGTTGCTCCCCAACGAGCTCATGACGGACCTCTTCCTCGCGACGACCCAGGCGACCGAGGAGGCGATAGTCAACGCCATGGTCGCTGCCGAGACGATGACAGGGATAAATGGGAACACCGTCTACGCCCTCCCCCACGAGGGGCTTAGGGGGGCCCTGAGGAGGTACAACCGCCTGGCTGAGTAGCGACGACCCATGCGCCCGCAGATCCCGAAAGGCTCGCAGGAGGATGACCCTCCGCTCATGATTTAAGGAGGCCCAGAGGAGATGACCGTTATCTGCCTCCTCCCCATAGGGGTCCCCGCCCAGAGCCCCGAGGCGAAGCCCAGGAAGCCCTTCGGGGAGGTCTTCCACGGGGAGAGATACGGCAGACCCCTGAAGCTGTGAGACCATTCTTCGACGCCATCCATCGACCCTCCGATTCCTCGGAGAACATCGTGCTTCTCTCGAAGACCGCCCCCGACGCCTGTGATCGTCACCTGTTGCGTATCATTGTTCCACATTGGTTTTATTGGCCGCGGCTCCCAATGCGATCCGGCATGTTGGCCAAGGTCAGGAAGTTCAGAGGAGGGGAGTTCACCCTCGCCAAGTCCTTCGGGGAAAAGGAGAAGGCCGCGAAGTATGCGGCCAACCGCAGGAAGGAGGGAAGGAAGGCAAGGGTGAGGCTCGTCTCCGACAAGTGGCGGGTCTACCTCCAGTAACAGGGCCCCAACCCTCCCCCATTTTTTCTTTTGTACCCTTTCTACGAGCAGGTCGACTCCACCGCACCCAATCCGCCTCGCCCAGACGGTTCGAAGACGACGACTACCGGCAGCACTCCTTCGAGGAAGGCCAACATCCACGGGCAAAAGGGCCCCGTGTGGACCTTGTCCATGGCAGGCGCCTGGACGGGCTCGGCGCTACTCAAGCTTCTTGCCGATCTCTTCGACCCTCTCCCTGAGGGCCTCTACCTCCCCCCTGAGCTTCGAGATCTCCCCAAAGACTTCCTCGATCCCCTCCGGGGAGCCCTCCCCACTCATCCCGAAGCCCACGGCGAAGGTTATGAAGAATGCCCCGAAGACGAGGATCATGGCGTAGAAGAACTCCCCAAGCCAGAGGGAGAAGAGGGACATGGCCGTCAGCCCGGCCCAGCTGACGAGGATTATGAGGCCCCTGGTCTCCATCAGCCAGCGAGAACGAGGGAGGGAATATAAAAGTTGCTGAAACTTCGGGGGCGATCAGCTCCGGCGTCGACGCGCCAAGATCGGTGCCCCCTGCTCGGGAACCGGTTCTGAAGGCTTAGCCTGTGTCAGCCGTTCTGCCTCAC
>CAYGAH010000050.1:0-1816 GCA_964347685.1 uncultured Candidatus Bathyarchaeia archaeon
CCGTCGGCGTGGGTCCTGGCGTACCAGACGAGGAACTGCATGAGGTCCTCCCTGCTCCTTATCCTGCTCAGCTTTGTGACCCCTATCCCCCTTGCCCTGCAGATGGGCTTGAGGACCACCTCCCTCCCCCCGTCTAGGAGGCCCGATGCGAACCCGTAGGCCCTCTCTATGTTCTCGGTCACTATCGTCTTGGGGTGGGGGAGGCCGAGTCTCTCAAGCTGGAGGGTGAGGTGCTCCTTGGAGTATTGGAGCATGCTTTCCACGGGGTTGACTACGGGGGCTAGGCGCTCAAGCTCCCTGAGGATGAGGAGGCGGTGGAGGAGCTCGAACGTGGAGCCCCTGTGGAGCATGTTGCTCGGCACGTACACGAGATCGGCTTCCAGCCCAGAGAAATCGGGTAGATCTATGTCCCAGGGCGCAAGGTAGGCGACGGGGATTCCCCGCCTCTTCAGCTCACCGATCACAAGCTGTGTCTCGGTGACGCCCGGGTTGTCGGTGAAGATCAGTACCCCCAATGCGAACGCTCCCGACCATGCTGGGAGCGGATCGCCTTAAAACCCTTTTCAGGGGAAACGGTGTATAGGATGATCGAGGCTTGGTTTATGGTCGGCCCATATCGTGATCTGGATAGGAGGATCCTTGGGGAGGTATACGGGAGCACTGAGACCATGGAGAACCTGGTCGTCCTATGCGACGAGTACAACAGCAGGTGGCCGGGCTCTGGCGACGACAGGGAGGCATGCGAGTTCATGGTAGGGAAGCTCGAGGACTACGGACTCGAGGAGCCCCACATGGAGGGGTTCACCCACCCTGGCTGGGTGAGGGGCTCCTCGAAGCTCACAGTGACCTCCCCCAAGGAGAGGGACATACCTTGCATAGCCCTCCCCATGGGGTGCGAGGGCACCGTGGAGGCTGAGCTCGTCTTCCTCGGAGACGGCCCCGTAGAATCATACGAGGGGAGGAGGGAGGAGTTAGAGGGCAGGGTCGTGATGGTCACCAGCCGGACGCCCCTCGGCATGGCCCGTGCCCTGCACAGGAGCGAGAAGTACCAGAGGAGCGTCATGGCGGGTGCGGAGGGGTGGATATTCATGAACCACTACCCGGCTTATGGTCCTCCGACGGGGGGCATAAGCCCCATCATCCCCGCGGTGGGAGTGAGCTACGAGGATGGCAGCTACCTTACTAGGCTGCTGAAGAGGGAGGGGAGGGTCGTTGTGAGGCTTGAGACCAGGTGTAGGAACCTCGACGTGGAGACGTGGAACGTGGTCGCTGACCTCCCCGGAACCGGGGAAGGCGAAGAGATGACTATCTACGGTGCCCACTACGAGGGGCACGACATAGCCGTCGGTGCCCTGGACGACGCAACAGGGGCGGTCTGCGTAATGGAGGTCGCCAGGGTCCTCTCTGGGGAGAGGGAGCACCTGAGGGGGCCCATGAGGTTCATCCTGTTCGGCTCCGAGGAGATAGGCCTATTCGGGAGCCGGGCCTACGTCGAGCAGCACCCCGGGGAGATTGGGCGCATCAGGTTCATGCTCAACTTCGACGCGGCTGGCAGGGCGGGACGGCAGGGTTTCAACCTGAGCGGCCACCCTGAGCTTGAACCCATGTTCCACGAGATCGCTGAGGCAATAGGCGTTGACGTCCCCGTATGGCAGGGCGTGAGCCCCTACAGCGACCACTGGCCCTTCCTCCTCAGGGGTGTCCCCACCGGGAGGATGGGGGACCCAGAGGAGGCCCGGAGACGGGGGGGCAGGGGGTTCGGCCACACCATGTACGACACCGTTGACAAGGCAGACCTCCGAGCCCAGAGGGAGTG
>CAYGAH010000051.1:0-1759 GCA_964347685.1 uncultured Candidatus Bathyarchaeia archaeon
ACCGAGACCCCCGAACCCCACGATTCACACGGAAAACCAAAAACCTGAAAACCTTATGACAACCCACCGACGCGGAAAACAAACATAACTGCCACAGTAATCCCCCAAAAACGCTATAAGCGGTAACCATCATAACCCCCGGGAGGCCCCCCTCCTCCTGGACATAAGGACGTACTTCACGGCGAGGTCCTCAGACATGCTCCTGAGCCTGTAGCAGAGGTCGTCCGTGGTCAGGACCCCAACGACCCTGTCCTCCCCGTCGAGGACCACAAGCCTCCTTATCCTGTAGTCGCTCATAGTATCCACGGCGTCGTCCACATCACCGTAAACCGAGATGGCCACGACCGGCCTGCTGCAAACCTCGAAGGCAGAGACCCCATCGGGGTCAAGCCCCTCCGCCATCACCCTGTGGACGAGGTCCCTCTCGGTGACGATGCCGACAGGCTTCTCCCCCCTCACCAGGATCACTGAGCCTATACCCCTGTCCCTCATGAGCCTGGCCACCTCCCCCACGGAGACGCCGGGCTCCACCATGACGGGGTCCCTCACCATGACCTCCGATACCCGCAATACCATCCAATGAGATTTCGTCAGGGGTGAAAGTAAAGGTTAGCGGTCCCCCTATACCTCCACCCTGACCACGTAGGGAGGGTCCCCCTCCACCCTAAGCACGAAGCAGAACCTGTCCAGGTCCATCGCCGCTTGGAAGTCCCCCTCCAGGAACTGGGGCTGGGAGGGGTCGAAGAACTTGGCCCCCGAAGGAGAACCCCTTATCTTCCTCTCAATCTCCCCGAAGTCGGGGGCCCCTCCCCCAAGCCTTGCCTCGATGTAGTCGGCAAGGGACTCGTCCTCAACGCTCCTCACCCTCCCCCCTTGGCCCATAGCTACGAGGGAGACCACCCCGGGGCTCCTCTCTTGGAGGTACCTGACCGTCGCCTCGGCGGTCACGAAGCTCCCCAGCACCATCTCATCGGCGCCCCTTGCGTTTACTATCCCCTGGGTGCCGGCGCCCGTCGTCTGTATCACGGTCCTCCCAGTGAAGTCGACGCCCCTCACCTCGTGGGGGGAGTTACCGTAGTCGAACCCCTCGACCCTCCTCCCCCCCCTCTCCCCCATGAGGACCCAGTCTGGGTGGAGCCCCTTCAGCCCGAAGGCCTCATCCAGGCTCCCCACGGGGTATATCCGCTCCGCCCCGTTTGCCATAACGTAGGCCGCCGTCGTGAAGGCCCTGAAGACATCGATGATCACCGCAAGGCCCCGGGCCTCCTTAGCCCCTGATATGAGACTCAGCCTCAATATCTCCATGGTCATACACCTAAGGGCTGAGCCCTCCGTTGACCTCTACAACACCACCAGCTTCGATTAGAGTCCTGCTGAAAGCATTCCAAGGACTGGGCCTGCTCATGGATATCACAGAAAACCCTGGGCCCAAGCCCCTTATCTCTTTACCTGGGGCTCAGGCCAGTTCTGTTACCTCTGTCGTCTTCTCCCTGAAGTCGACGTGGCCGCCCTGCCCCATCCTGGAGAGGATCTCCTGGATGCTCCTCCTCGCCTCTTCCACGCCCGCGGGGTCGTCCCTGTAGCCCCTGAGCATGTGCCACGCCCACTCCAGGGCCTCGAAGGCACCCACCTCGTAGCCCGACATACTCTCCCCCGCCTCAAACCCCTGGGCTTTAAAAACGGTTCCGCAGCATTTTCGGGGAGGGGGGCTGGTGAAAGTGGTCTGGGCAACCTCTAAAAGCATGCTGCCCAACATTAT
>CAYGAH010000052.1:0-4611 GCA_964347685.1 uncultured Candidatus Bathyarchaeia archaeon
CTGCCCGGCTGCCTCTTCGAACAGCCTTTCCAGGTTCAGCCCGTAGGGGCTCCTCTTCTGGATGATGCGTCCCGTGGGGTGGCCTATTGAGTCTACGTAATCGTTGTGCATGGCGGCCACGATCCTCTCGGTCATCTGCCCCTCGTCCATCTTGAACCCCGAGTGGACGCTTCCGATCACGAAGTCCAGGTCCTTCAGCACGGAGTCGGGGAGGTCCAGGGTCCCGTCGGACTTTATGTCGCACTCCGTCCCCCTGAGGATTGTGAAGCCGTCGAGCCCCTCGTTGAGCCTGTCGATCTCCGCCACCTGTTCCCTTATCCGTTCCTCGTCAAGTCCCCGAGCTATTCCGAGGGACTGTGTGTGATCCGAGACGCAGACGTACCTCAGCCCCATCCCCCTCGCCTTCTCCACGACCTCCTCGATGGTGGCAGTCCCGTCGCTCCACTTCGTGTGGACGTGGAGGTCCCCCAGGATGTCCCCCCAGGTGACCAGGTCGGGGAGCCCTCCCTCCATCGCCGCCTCTATCTCCCCCCTGTCCTCCCTGAGCTCGGGCGGCATAAGCTCCATCCCAAGGGCCCTGTAGATCCCCTCCTCGTCCTCCCCAGCGACCCGCTCGTCGGTGTCCCTCCTGAAGAGGCCGTACTCGTTGAGCTTGAAGCCCTTCTTGACGCCTATGGTGCGGAGCTTTACGTTGTGCTCCTTGGAGCCGGTGAAGTACTGGAGGGCCGAGCCGTACTCCTCGGGCTGGACGACCCTCAGGTCGGCCTGGAGGTGCCTCTCCATTACCACGGTGCTCCGGGTTGGGCCCTGGGACAGTACCCGCTGGACCGGGGGCATAGACACGAAGCGCTCCGTTGCCTTCTCCGGCTCCTTCGAGGATACGAGGACGTCGAGGTCTCCCAACGTCTCCTTCCTGCGGCGGGCTGAGCCAGCCACCTCCACCTCGAGGACTGCCTCGGACCCCCTCATGTAATCGATTATCCCATCTATGACGGGGAGCACCTCTCCCAGGAGGAACCTCTGCTGCCTGGCCCTGAACTCCTCTATGCTCTTGAGGACGTTCTCCTCCGTCTTCTCCCTGAATCCCTTCAGCTCCCTGATCCTACCCGCCTTCGCCGCAGATTCGAGGTCGTCTATGGATGCTATCCCCAGCTCGTCGTGGAACCTCATCGCCGTCTTGGGGCCTATCCCCTCGAGCTGCATCATCTCCCTCACCCCCTTTGGGAGCCCCTCCCTCAGCTCCTCGAGGTGCTTCGACTCCCCCGTGTCCAGGACGTCTTCGATGATGGAGGAGATGCTCTTGCCTACGCCGGGGATCTCCTCGAGCCTTCCTCGATCCCTTATCTTCCTGAGGTCCTCCGGGAGGGAGGCTACCCTCTGGGCGGCCATGCTGTAGGCCCTGCTCCTGTACCTGTCCCCCCTTATGGAGTAGATCTCCCCTATCTCGTATAGGACCTCTGCCACAACCCCATTGACGCTCATGCCACAGAACAGACTAAGCGCTTCCCCCTCTTAAAGCCTAAATGCGTGTGGGGGTTGGATAGAAGGGAACAGCTTTGAAAGTGCTCGACCACCTCAGGGAGGAAGAGGTCATCGACCTGGCCTCGGACCTGATAAGATGCCCCAGCCTGACCAAGAGGGAGGGGCCGGCAGTAGACTTCATGATCGACTGGTACGAGGAGAACGGATTCGAAGAGATAGAAGTCCAGGAGGTAGAGCCTGGGAGGAGGCAGGTCATAGCCCGCCTCAAGGGGGACGGCACAGGCAGGAGCATGATGTTCAACGGCCACCTGGACATAGACCCCATCACCGAGAGTTGGGAGTGGGACCCCTTCGAGCCGAGGGTGAAGGGGAACAGGCTCTGGGGCGCCGGGGTCCACAACATGAAGTCGGGGGTCGCGGCGATGCTCATGGCCGCCCTCGCCATCAAGAGGTCCGGCGCCAGGCTGAGGGGAGACCTTGTCCTCGCCACGGTCGTAGGGGAGCTTCAGGGCGGCGTCGGGACCGTCCACATGCTCGAGCAGGGCGTCCGCACGAACATGGCAATAGTGCCCGAGCCCTACGGCGTCGAGAACATCCTCACCAAGTGCGTAGGGGTCCACGACTTCGCAATCAACGTCGTAGGGCGCAGCGAGCACATCAGCCGCATGGAGGAGGCGGTGGACGCCCTTAGGAAGATGAGGAGGGTTCTGGACCGAATCGACGGGATGGAGTTCGAGGCCCGAGACCCAGACCTGCCCGGGGCGCCGCGCTGGGTGGTGGGCAGCATAATCGGTGGGAGGAACAGGGACCACGACCTGGCAGGACCCTACAACATCCCCGACTTCGTCACCGCGATCGTCGACTTCAGGTACCCGCCCGGCTACACCATAGAGGAGATCAACAGGCGCTTCATAGGGATGCTCGAAGACATCAAAGCGGAGGACCCCGAGTTCCGATATGAGTTCGAGTACCCTGTGAACCCAAAGTTCAGGGTGGGGGGACAGGCGATGCCCCCGATGGGGGTGGACTCCGACGCGGAGGTAGTCCGTCTCCTCAAGGAGAACCACAGGAGGGTGACAGGGAGCTACCCGAAGAAGATCGGCGCGGTCATCCCCAGGAGCTACTGCGGTAACGACACGGCCCACCTCGCCCAGGCTGGCATCGAGTGCTGCCTCTACGGGCCTAGGGGATACCCCGACGAGGTGGAGAAGCACGTCCGCATCGACGAGATGATGATCTGCGCCAAGTCGTTGTGCCTTACGGGTTACGAGGTCGTTACAGGCTCCTAGCACATGGAACCAAATTTCCCCCGTTCGCCCATGGTGATTCGGCTTAGATCAGGGGACCTGCTTGGGCAGCACCCCTCTTCCTAGTTTCCGGTCTCCTCTGGGGGCCTGACGTTCCTGAAGTTGAAGTAGAGTGCCAAGTCGTACGCAGCCTTTATTCCTCCTGTCAATAGGAAGGGGAGGGACAGCCCTAGGAATTCCATCACTATGCCGCTGATGGTGGGGCCTATAGCCACTGTCAGGCTCCTGGGCAGGTTGATCAGGGCTGCGGCCCTGCTCCTCTCCCCGGGCTCCACTATAGCCATCACGTAGGACTGCCTAGTGGGGACGTCCATCTGGGAGAGAAGGGACCTACCCATGTAGACCACAGAAGAGGCCGCCAGGTTGGGCATGTATGGGATGGTCATGGTCATCAGGCTTGCGGGGAGGTGGCTGAAGACCATCGTTTTGACCAGCCCGATTCTCTCCGAGATCCGAGCCGCAAGCATGAACGAGGCCGCTGCCAGTAGGCTGGAGCCCGCGAATATAGTGCCTATAACGTCCATGTCCACGCCGAACCTCCTGAAGAACCAGTATGATACCAGGCTGGAGGTCGTGAACCCGCTTCCCAGGGAGTCCACGCTGAAAAGCAGGGACAGCCTGAGGACGTTCCCCCTCGTCTCCGATGATAGGGGCGGGGTCTCATCAGGGGGCAGTTCCACCTCGGCCCTCTGGGAGAGGAGAGAGTAGATCAGGACTGTCGCAGCGTTCATGAGGGCGTAGATCGAGAACATGAGCCTGTAAGAGGCTACCTGGGAGACCCCAAGCCAGCTCTGGAAGAGGACGACGACCCCCGCTGCCAGAGAGCCCCCGAAGGTTGCCACTTGGTCGAGGGTGCTCCTGACGGCGTACATCCTGGTCCTCCTCCCGTCAGGGCACGACTGGGCGAGGATCACCCTCTCGAGCATGTTGGCGGGTCCGAACCCTCCTCTGTATCCGAGAGAGGATACGATGAGGACAGGGACCAGTATCGAGAGGTTCTCTATAGTCGAGAAGACTAAGCCGGAGAGGGTGGCTATGAGGCCGAAGAGGATGAGCATCCTCCTCCGCCCAAGGCGGTCTGCGAGGAATCCCGCGACGAGGTTGAAGCCTGTCGATGTGAGGAGGCCTCCGGTCAGCACGATGCCTATCCTCCAAAGGGGCATACCGAGGAGGCTCAGGTAGACGGCGATGATTATGGAGACGAACGTGGAGGAGAAGGACAGGAGGGGCCTCACGGCCAGCAGGAGCTTACCGTCCCTTGAAAGCCAGCTTAGCAGAGAAGCACCCTCCCAATACCCCTTGCTGGGATCGACGCCCTATAATAATATTAAAGGTGGGGCGAACGGAGCGCCCTCCTACAACCTGCCATGACCCGGGTCTTACTACGCACTCAGCATTTCAGAAATACTTCAGGCGGACGCTGATACCTGAAGAGCCCTCGACATCCTCGCCCTCTCCACAAGCCCCTCCAGGCCCAGCCTCCTGTATGTGGAAGGCTCAACATGGATCCTGCCGCTCCACAGGACAGGCCATCCTCCCCTGACACACCCGAAGCGCCTGTTCGTGTAGAGCCTCCCCAGGAGGAGGACCTCCTCGAGGTCTCTCGATTCGCAGCAGACCACGTCGGGGTCAACGTCGGAGAAGTAGTCGAGGAAGTCATGCATCACCTCCCTCACTGGCCCCTTGAAGGTGTACTCGGGCCTGAGTAGGCAGTCCAGCACCTTTACGACCATGTGATCGCCGCTATTGGCCGCCTCGAAGTTGAGGAGGCTCAGGGGAGGCAGCCCAGCCCTTGGACCAGACTCCACAGGGTATATGGCTC
>CAYGAH010000053.1:0-2532 GCA_964347685.1 uncultured Candidatus Bathyarchaeia archaeon
GAGGAGGAGATAGAGGAACTAGGGAAGGAGTCTCCAAGGCTCACCAGGCAGGACATGGAGGAGGCCCTGGGGGACCTTGAGAGGAGGGACCTCATAGACCCGAGCGGGGCCACGGTGAGGCTCACATCGAAAGGGGCCCAGGCGCTGGGGAGGGGCTTCCTCGGCAGGATACTCACGAACCTGGCCAAGAGGGGGCTGGGCCCCCACAGGGTCGAGGAGGCGGGCCACGGCCCATGGCCGAGCCCAACGCTGAGGCCCTACGAGGCGGGGGACCCCTACGACAGGGTGAACATAGAGAGGAGCCTCCTAGCGACCCTTGAGAGGGGGAGCCCCCTGAGGGGGCTCAGGGCCGGGGACTTCAGGGTCCACGAGCCAAGGCACTCGACAGAGGCCCACTTCGGCGTCCTCGTCGACCAGAGCGCATCGATGAGGGAGAAGGGGAAGCTGGAGGCCGCCGTAGAGACGGCCCTAGCCCTCTCAGAGCTCATGCGCCTCAGGTTCCCCGAGGACAGGCTGAGGGTCTACGCCTTCTCCGAGGAGGTGAGGGAGGTTGAGCCATGGCGGCTGCCTGGGATCGCCGTACCCATGAAGTTCACCGACATAAGGGCGGCCCTGAGGGCCTTCAGGAGGGCCGTTGCCCAGGAGGCCGGGAACAGGCAGGCCCACCTCATAACGGACTCGGCCCCCAACTTCGAGGACGGGGAGTTCGTAGGCTTCACCGCTGCCCTCAAGGGGGTCCTTGAGGAGGCTAGGCTGTACAGGGTCCGAGGCATGGTCCTCAACATAATAATGCTCGACAGGGACCCCGAGCTGAGGGAGATGGCGAAGAGGGTGGCCCGTGAGAACCTTGGGAGGGTCTTCTTCGCAGACCCTGAGAACCTGGGGGAGGCCGTCGTCGAGGACTACCTGGCCTCGAAGAGGGACCTGCTCAGCCTCTGAGGACAGATGATCCGGAGAGGCGATTTCTTCGGATGTCGTCAACCCTTCCGGGTCGTCCTCCTCATCATTGGGAATAGGATTACCTCCTTTATGCTCGTGTTCCCGGTGAGGAGCATCACTAGCCTGTCTATCCCGACCCCGAGGCCTCCCGTTGGGGGCATCCCGTATCTCAGCGCCTCCAAGAAGCCCTCGTCTTGGGGATGGGCCTCACCGCCGATGTTCCCAACCCTCTCCCTCTCCTCCTCGAAGAGCCTCTCCTGAAGAACCGGGTCGTTGAGCTCCGTGTAGGCGTTTGCCATCTCCATCCCGCAGACGAACAGCTCGAACCTCTCCACGAGTTCTGGGTCCTCCCTGTGACGTTTGCAGAGGGGCGCCGTCTCCCTGGGGTGGTCTGTGACGAAGGTGGGCTGGGTCAGCCTGCCCTGGCAGAGGCGTTCGAAGAGCTGCGCTATGAGGAGGCCTCGGCTGTAAATCCCCCTTGAGATCAGCCTTCCGAAGTTCTCTGGATCGGATGCTCGTAAAGCCTCCATGACCTCTTCGTCGTTCATCTTTGACACATCCAGCCCTGCTAACTCCCTCAGGGCCTCGTGCATGGTCAGCCTCCTCCAGGGAGAGGTCATATCCAGGGTCTCGCCACCGTACTCGGTTCTTAGGGAGCCCCAGTTCTCGGCTGCTAGGGTGGTGAACAGCTCCTCTGTGAGACCCATGATGTCATTGTAGTCTGCGTAAGCCTGGTAGGCCTCTAGCATGGTGAACTCTGGGTTGTGGGTCGAGTCTATCTCCTCGTTCCTGAAGTTCTTCGAGACGGTGAAGACCCTGTCGAAGCCCCCCACGATCAACCTTTTCAGGTACAGTTCTGGCGATATCTGGAGGTACCTGGTCTCCCCGAGGGCGTTGACGTGGGTCGTGAATGGCTTGGCAGTTGCTCCTCCGTAGGCCTCCTGTATGAGGGGGGTCTCCACCTCTAGGAAGCCCCTCTCCGAGAAGAAACCCCTGACCCCAGAGATCACCCGGCTCCTGGCGATGAACGTCTCCCTAACTCCGGGGTTGAGGAGCAGGTCCAGGTGCCTCTGCCTGTAACGGGTCTCAACGTCCCTGAGGCCGAACCACTCTCCGGGGAGGTCGTATAGGGCCTTGGAGAGGAGGGTGAGGGCCTCGACCTGGAGGGTGAGCTCCCCCATCCTCGTGTAGAAAATCCTCCCCGAGACTCCCAGGAAGTCTCCCCTCTCGACGTACCTGCCGAAGAATCCGTACCCCTCCCCGCCTACCAGGTCCAACCTCACCTGGCACTGGAGCCTTGAGCCGTCGTCTAGGAGGTCGAGGAAGCAGGTCCCCCCGTGCCTCCTTATCGCCGTCACCCTTCCGGCTGTGGACACATCGTCCTCGGGGAGCCTATGCTCCTCGGCGGACTCCCTGATCTCAGATATCCTGTGGGTGATTTCGAAGCGGTGGGGGTAGGGGTCGACTCCTATAGAAACTAGCTCTCTCAAAAGGCTAAGGCGCCTTTTGGTAATCCTCTCTCATCTCTGCAACATCCCTACGTATTCAGCGGGCGACAGCCGATCCGGACAGCCGCACGCCATTCCCCTTGAT
>CAYGAH010000054.1:0-6095 GCA_964347685.1 uncultured Candidatus Bathyarchaeia archaeon
CTACACAGAATGGGCGGACGTCCTGGAGAACCACCCTGAACTGAGGTCATACCACGGGAACAGCTACACGGCCGCATGTGTCTGGGAGGCTAAGACGATGGCGGCGGGGTTCCTTAGACGCCTGTCAGAAAGGTACTCCGGGGCCAGAGCGAAGAACCTGGGAAGGGCCCAGAGGGGCTACGCAGAGGCCGCCGAACTGATGAAGTGGCTCACCGAGACGTTTCCTTTCTCCATGGAGGGCGAGATGGCCATGCCTGAAAGGAGGAAGGGGGCGGAGGTCCTGAGGCGGGTCAGGGAGATCGAAGAGGAAGCCGTCAGCCACCTGGATGAAGCCTTAAAAAACTGGTAGACAGTCTGCCTAACATCCTTTTTGTGAACGGGATCAGTCCACCACGTTCCTGATGGCCCTGACCATCTTCTCCTTGTCGGGCAGAACGTGCCTCTCAAGGGCTGGGCTGTAGGGTATGGGGACGTTGGGGATCGCCACCCTAGCAACTGGGGCCTCAAGGCTGCTGAACCCCTTCTCGGCGGCCAAGGCTGCGACCTCTGCGCTGAAGCCGCACCTCTCGTAGTCCTCGTCCACGACGACCAGCCTCCCCGTCTTTCTTAAGGAGCGTAGGATCGCCTCCTCGTCTAGGGGCGCCAGCGTCCTGGGGTCGATTACCTCCACGCTCACATTGGGCTTCAGTTCGTCAGCCACCTCAGCCGCCTTCCCCACCATGAGCCCCGTTGCCACGACAGTCACGTCTCCCCCCTCCCTTACGAGGTTAGCCACCCCCAGGGGTACCGTGTAGGGTTCCTCGGGGACGTGCCCCTTCGCCCCGTAGAGGAGGCGGTGCTCCAGGAAGACTACGGGGCCTTCGTCCCTGATGCTGCTCACGAGGAGGCCCTTCGAGTCGTAGGGGTTGCTGGGGACCACGACCTTTAAGCCTGGCATGTGGGCGAACAGGGCGTGGAGGCTCTCAGAGTGGGTGGCCCCCGATGAGGTCCCCGCGCCGTAAAGGGCCCTTAGGGTCATGGGGACCCTGACCACCCCGCCGGACATATAGGGGGTCTTTGCCATCTGGTTGAGGACCTGGTCCATCGCCACCAGGGCGAAGTCCACGAGCATCACCTCGACAACCGGCCTAAGGCCTGCGATCGCGGCCCCAACCCCTGCCCCTATGAAAGCTGTCTCGGTGATGGGAGCGTCCCTAACCCTCTCCCTGCCGAACATCTCCTTGAGCCCCCTGGTCGCCGCCCTCCAGCCGCTGGAGACGTTCTCGCCGAAGACTATGATGCTCGGGTCCCTCTCCATCTCCTGCCTGTGGGCCTCGTTGAGGGCCTCCCCGAAGGTGATGATACGCTCGCCCATCTCAGCCGTCCCCCGAGTAGACATCGGTGAAGGCCTCCAAAAGCTCGGGCTCTGGGCTCCCTGCGGCGAATTCCACGGCCCCCCTCACAGCCTCAGCCTCTTCCCTCCTTATCCTCTCGTCTTCCCCGAGGCTGAGGACCCTCTCCTCCAAGAGTCCCCTCCTGAACTGGTCGATGGGGCACCAGGCCTTCTCCTCGTCTTTCGCCTCTATCCTCCCCTCCAGGTTCCCCTCTAGCTGGTAGACCTTGAACTCTAGCAGCGTGGGGCCCCCTCCCCCCCTCGCCCTTTTGATGGCTTCCCCAGCGGCCCCGTAGACCTCCATCACGTCCCAGCCGACGTGGGTCGATCCGGGCATCCCGTAGGCTGCGGCCCTCTCTGAGACGTGTTCTATGCTGAGCTGGGGGTAGTCTATCTCGTGGCCCAGCATCCTCTGGACCTCTGGGCTGCTGTTCTCGCAGACGAAGACCACGGGCAGTCTCCAGCAGGCAGCCAGGTTTAGGGTCTCTTGGACGCCGCCCTGGTTGGAGCCCCCCTCCCCGAAGAAGGAGACCGAGACCAGGCCGTTCCCCTTGAGCTGGTCGGCGAGGGCGTACCCTGCGGCCATGGGGACGCTCCCTCCGACGACGCCGTTGGCCCCCAGGGCTCCGACCGATGGGTCGAAGGCGTGGTAGGGCCCCGCCTTCCCCTTGTTGAACCCCGTCCCTTTGCCACAGATCTCAGCCATCAGCCTATTGAGGTCGCATCCCTTGGCGATGAGGTGGCCGAGGGGCCTGTGGGTGCTCCCCATCTGGTCCCCTGGGGAGAGGTGGGCGCAGACGCCCGCGGCTACCGCCTCCTGCCCGGTGTAGAACCCGAACCTGGCTGGGACCTCCCCCTCCTTTATCAGCCTCCTGACTGCGTTCTCGAAGGTCCTTATCCTTATCATCGTCCTGTAGAGCCCCAGTTTCACTGAGCCGTCAACGTATGAGCCCGACATGCTGAAAGGATGAGCCCTATGAAATTTAGGGTTAACTCCTCACACGACTCCAAGCTTGTCCAGTACGTGGTAAGCCAGGTTCGCGCAGAAGACGAGGGCCACGGGGGTGTGAATCGACCTTGCATAGTACCTGGCCGCCCCGAGGCCAGGCATCGTCCTAAGTACGACGCCCGTGACTTGCATGACCGCCATGAGGATAAGAAGGAAGTAGCTCACCCAGTGGACCGGCCCGGCGGATACCCCCCAATAGACATGGATTAGAGCGAGGGGCAGGGGGGCCAGCCCGAGGATGCAGTGGAGCCTGAGCATCGACTCGGACCTCCCAGGGTATCCACCCCTCCTCAGGAGAGAGTACGCAGCCGAAGCAGCCACGCCAAACGCCCCGGCCCAGCCTGAGACGTTGGTCAGATCCTTAGAGGCAAGGCTCCAGGGGCCTAAGCCCGAGAGCAGGACCAGGGAGAGGAAGATGAGGAACGCCCCCAGGGCGATCAAGATGAAAGTCACCCCCTCCGCCCTGGGCCTCATACCTAAAGACGCCCCTGGTCCATAAAAAACAGTTTCGAGCCTCAGCCATCGGGCGGGGCCATCTTGAGGCAGGTGGCGGTCCTGGGCCATAGCCCCCCGATGTAGAACACACGGAGGATTGCGGGCACCAGGCGTGGTTCGACCTCTATCTCTCTGAGCCTGCTTATGTAGCTCTTGGTCCTGTTGTAGAGGTCGTGGGGGTCAGCCCCGAAGGGGCCTATGCTGGGCTCTATCTGGCTCCGCTCGTGGTACTCGTTCCAGCTGTATATCCCTATTAGGCTGACCCTCCCATCGGCTGCCCCCTCCAGAGCCTGCCTCCACTGCCTATCGTAGAGCCCATCGGTGAGGTTGACGTCGAACCGGCGCCAGCTATCCCTCGCCCCTCCCACATCTGGTGGTAGTCGTCGAACCTCGGGGTGACGCTGCAGTATCCCCCCCGGCCTACCCTCTCCGCCTCGCCCCCGAACCAGGGCGGGAACGTGGAGGAGCCGTAGGAGGGCCTCCCCCCTCGCACACGAACCAGGCCCAGTCCTCCCAGGTCTCCCCTGTCCCGCAGTCCCCGGCCACGTGGACCTCGAACCTCCCGTCGGGGGGAGGCCGGGCGGGGTT
Source organism: uncultured Candidatus Bathyarchaeia archaeon (assembly GCA_964347685.1). Lineage (GTDB taxonomy): Archaea > Thermoproteota > Bathyarchaeia > TCS64 > TCS64 > CAYGAH01. The sequence goes on from CAYGAH010000054.1 coordinate 3,465, forward strand.
GAAGAAGGGGAGGATGGGCCTCCCGCCCCGCCTGAAGTAGCCCTCACAGTAGGGCTCAACGAAACTCTCCCAGACATGGTCGTAGCAGGCCGTGTAGTTGAAGGGTTCCTCGTAGGGCTCGACCAGGACGGCGAACCTGAGGGGCCAACCCATGGCCTCGTCCATCTCAAGGAACCTCAAAGCGGCCTCCTCCTCAAAGGAGCCCGGCCCGAACCAAGAGATGAATACTAGGTCTGCCCCTATGTCCCTAATTAGCCCGATCTGCCACCCGAGGACAGAATCGTTGAAGCTTGAGTATCGGCCTACGACGGGCTCGTCGAGGGTGTATAGTCCCAGTGCCTCGTACCAGGGGTCCCGTCCAGGTTCCCGTACCAGGCGTAGTAGTAGACGCCTACGGGGATCTCCTTCTCATCGGCCACGGGGAGGGGGATGACCATCGTAGCGAGTAATAGAAAGAACATTAGGTGGGGGCGCCCCCATCGGCTGTATATATTCACGGTGTCACTAGGAAGACACGGTCAAAGATAACACTTCCCAAATCGGTATAGCCGGAGGCCAAGAACCCATGGATGCGATCAGACGAGGGGCTTGATCCGGCTACTCGACAGGGGCCTGGGTCCCGTAGCCCCAGTCAAGCTCGTCCATCCTCGCGGCCCTCACCTGCCTTGTGAAGGTTATCGCTGTGATTGGCAGTATCAAGAAAAGGCTGATGAAGGGGTTCGAGGCGTTCCACAGGAAGTGGAGGAAGACTGCAACAATAAGCCCTGGGATCATATCAGAGGCCGTGACGCTCCCCTTGATGGCCTTCGCGAGCCCCAGGGACCTCCCCGCCATCCCAGTCCAGGCTATGTGGCCAAAGGCCGTGGCGGACCTTATAAGTATGGCCGAGGCCGCGGGCACCCCCTGATTCACCACGGCGTTCAGGATGTAGAAGAGGTTCTCCAGACCCGCGAAGCCAGCGCCGGCGGCGGCCCCGTAGACCATTCCGTCCATATGGTCGTTGAACTCGGAGCCTAGGCTGCTCCTGGCCAGGATGTAGACCCCCAGGAGCTTCAGGGGCTCCTCCACGAAGGATGCTCCAGGCGGCCCCAGCAGGGGGTTCGCCACGAGGACGTTGAGGACGGCGGCGAAGATGCTGCAGAAGGCTCCCCACCCGAATGTGAAGGCCACTAGGGCTGCTGGCTCTCTCTCGTACCTGTCGTTCCTGAGCATCCAGGCGAGGTAGATCAGGGGGGCGGCGTAACCTGCGAGCGTGTACCCTATGTAGCTGAGCCACTCTCCGCCGTACCCTAAGGAGAGCCCTGTGACGAGCATCGTGGCCCCCGCGAATATGTACCTCCCCAGGGGCTTCGAGGGCCTGGTAGCGTATATTGCGCAGCTGGGCGGGAGCTTCACCCTAGAGGGCTGGAGCATGCTGGTGACGGCCTCGTTGATGAGGGTGCCCGTGGAGACGTATCCCACATCCTCGCAGACGAACGTCTTTCTTATGCCCTTCCTAGCCTCCTCTTCAAGGCCCTGACCGCACTGGGTGCAGAACTTGTCCCCCTCCCCGACGGGGGCGCCGCACCTGGGGCACTCTCTTGGGATGTCCACCAGCTCCTCTAAAGGCTTCAACGGCGTGGAATTTATGCGTATTCTACGGGGTCACGCCACGATCAGCCTCGCCAGGGCGATGGCTGGGACCATTGAGGCAGTCGCCGTGGAGTCGGACACAGTTGTTATGAAGGGGATGGTCACGTTGTCTGGGTTTAGCCCCCTCTTATGGGCCTGGAGGGCGATGGTAAGTGCGATGAGGGAGATCACCATGAAGGTTATGAGGTTGGATGTGAGGGCGACCCTCAGCAGGAAGGGGAAGTCCGGGGCCCCAGAACCGGGGCTCGCGATGAGATAGGAGAGTGCTGCGAATACCACGTGCATGACGAAGGCTGCCGACTCCACTCTGAGAGCCATCCCAACGATTTCCCTCACCTCCTCCCTGAGGCTCTTGGCGTAGCCCAGGGCGATGTTGGTGGTCGTGGTCGACCCCACTATAGAGCCTATGTTCCCCAGGGCGTTTGTGAGGGCGGGGTAGAGCACCACCAGCCCGGGGTCCCTGGTTATCGTCGCCCCAAGGCTTGATAGGAGGACGCCGTTGGCGCTCCCGAATAGGCTGGAGAACATCACGACGGTGGTCCCCTCCCTGAGGGTTCTGCGGAAGAAATCCGACCCCCAGTTGCGCCAGGCGATCAAAGCTGTTAGGGCCAGCATGAAGGTGAATAGGGCTTCCAGAAGGATCATGGCTGCACCCCCCCTAAGCACCAGGAGGACCGTCCCTGCGAAGGAGGCCGTGACTAGGATGTCGTTGACCGAGGCGAGGATGGGATAGACAAGTATGTCGGGGTCCAGGCCCCGCCTGAAAGTGACGATGGCTATCAGGGATGTGAGGGGCACCGCGACCACCACCGCGGCCATGCAAGCTATGGGGGGAACCATCAGAAAGATGGGGAGATGGCCTAGCGAGGCCTTTCCGAGGGAGAAGTTCATGGCGAAGGAGATCAATCCCATGAGGGTGGTGTCCAGGGTGGTTATGACCAGGACGGAGCCGAGGAGCCTCCCATAGGCGTCTGTGTTGCCCCTGATCCTGGGGAGCAC
>CAYGAH010000055.1:0-1881 GCA_964347685.1 uncultured Candidatus Bathyarchaeia archaeon
TCAACATGGTCTGCTTCCAGGTGATGGGGAACAGGGCGGCTGTTGAGAGGGCTTCGATGTCGGGGAGCCTGGACCTCAACGTGTACGTCCCCCTCGTGGCCTTCAACCTCCTCAACTCCCTGAGGTGGATGACCAACGCCGTCGGGATGCTGGACCGCCTTTGCGTCAGGGGGATAGAGGCCAGGAAGGAGGCGGCGGAGAGGCACCTCACCGAGTCGAACGACCTAGCCACCCTCCTCAGCCCTGTCCTGGGCTACGACGAGGCGGCCGCGATTGCGGATGAGGCCCTGGAGAGGGGCTTGCCCATAGGCGAGATTGTGCTGGAGAGGGGGGTCCTAACCGAGGAGCAGTGGGGCGAGCTGGTCAGCCACTCCAGCGCCCCCAACATGCAAATAGTCGAGAGGATCAGGAGGCAGAGGTCCGGGAAGGCCGGGGCTCCCGGATGAAGAGGCCTGAGTCTTGGGAGGAGGTTCTAGTAATGAATTTCTTTCACGGCTCCCTGATCCAAACCATGAGCCGTAGTTCAGAAGAGGAGGAAGACTTCGCTCCCAGGGAGGTCAGGAACCCTGCCGCCCGCGCCGGGAACGTGGTCCACTGGGTCACCCACGCTAGGAGGAGGGGGCTGGGGATGTGGGCCTGGATCCTCCACAGGGTGACCGCGGTCACCATAATATTCAGCACCATACTCCACGTCCTAAGGAACCAGTTCGGCGTCCTCACCCCGGGGGGAAGGCTCCTGTCCCTGGACCTCCTCCTCTTCGCAGGCGCCTACCACGCCTTCAACGGTTTGAGGGTGATCCTGATAGAGTCCTTCGGTTGGGCTGCGGAGATGGAGGACAGGCTCTTCATCCTAGTCCTGGCGGCCACCTTCCTATTCATCGGCTACTGGGTAGTCGTCGTTGGCCTGTGAGGTTCTGGGTTGGAGGGGCACGAGGTCCTTGTGGTGGGCGGGGGCCTGGCGGGACTCAGGGCCGCCATAGAGGCGAGGGCGAGGGGGAGGGACGTGGGGGTCCTGAGCATCGTCTATCCTACGAGGTCCCACTCTGTTGCCGCCCAGGGGGGGATAAACGCTGCCCTAGGGAACGTGGACCCCAGCGACAGCGTGGAGAGGCACGCCTTCGACACGGTCAAGGGGGCAGACTACCTCGCAGACCAGGACGCCGTCGAGGAGTACTGCGCCGAGGCCCCTGAGAGGATCCTTGAGCTTGACAGGTGGGGGTGCCCCTTCAGCAGGCTCCCCGACGGGAGGATAGCCCAGAGGCCCTTCGGGGGCGCCGGATTCCCCAGGACGTGCTACGCAGCTGACAAGACGGGGCACGCTGTGATGCACACAGTCTTCCAGCAGGCTATGAGGATGGGGGTCACGTTCCACAGCGAGAGGGCGGCCCTCAGCCTAGCCAGGGACGAGGGGGGAGTGAGGGGGGTAGTGGCCCTGAACGTCCAGACGGGAGAGCTTGAGGCCTGGGGGGCGGGCGCAGTGATAATCGCGACCGGGGGCCTGGGGAGGATCTACTCCAGGACCACAAACTCCCACCACAGCATGGGTTACGGGATGGCCATGGCGTACCGGGCCGGCGCCCCCCTAGAGGACATGGAGTTCGTCCAGTTCCACCCCACAACCCTCTACGGCACCAACATCCTCATCACCGAGGGAGCGAGGGGGGAGGGGGGCATCCTCCTCAACGCCGAGGGGGAGAGGTTCATGGAGAGGTACGCCCCCCACGAGATGGAGCTCGCCCCCAGGGATATCGTCGCCAGGGCCATATGGACCGAGGTGCTTGAGGGCAGGGGGTTCCAGGGCGAGTACGTCCAACTGGCTATCTCCCACCTCGGGGAGGACGATATATTGGCGAGGCTCCCCCAGGTAAGGGGCCTAGACCT
>CAYGAH010000056.1:0-8951 GCA_964347685.1 uncultured Candidatus Bathyarchaeia archaeon
TGGTTTTTCGGATTTTTGCGCCGTTTCAATGGCTCTCTCCGCCATCTCCTTCGCGGTTGAGTATTCCCCAGATTCGTAGGCGGATTGGGCTGAGGTCAATTCATCCCTGGCGTCGTCGAGCATGGATGTTCTCCCTGAGCTCGCTGCTGCTTCTATCTCGGACGCTGCAGACTCTAACGCCAAGAGGGCAGTCGAAGCGATGGTGTTCATCTCCAAAGCTGAGTTCTTCGCCTGTTCCGCTAGCTGCTCCGCTTGGATATACTGCCCCTCATCGTATGCATCCTTAGCCTGTTGTAGGAACACCAGAGCATCGGTGATGTTGATGCCATCAGCCATCTTCTCCACGATGATATCCTCGGCCTCGTTGATCATCGCCAAAGCGTGCTCCCTGGTCCCCACGACCCCTAGAACGTAGTTCACCTCGAGGGCTCCCGCCGGCATGATAAGGCTGACCGTCTCCTCGATTATGCTGATGCCTATTGGCGTTGGGACGAGGCCGATTATCGTGGCTCGCTCAGGCAGTTGGATGTTCACGTTCACGGGCGCATCAAGATAGAGGAGCCACAGCGATCCTGTCTTACTCGTAATATCGGACGTTGTGTATTCTATTGTAATCGACCTAGATCCAAATGTGTCTATCTTCATGTGGCCAGTGAAAAGCCTATATTTGAGCAGGATTTCATCTTGATCCTTTACGAGTGTGTTCTCGTAGGTACTCCCCAAGAGGCTCACATTGACGCTGATCACGGTGGGATCGACGTCCACCTTGTATCTCACGTCCACGACCCCATCGGAGTAGAGCTGCAAGCTCAATTCTTGGGGTGTGTAGTCATCCTCGGGAAGTGCAAGGGTCCCAACGGCTGTTGTTTGCATAACTAGGATCAAGGTTACGATCAAGAGCCTTTTTCGTCCTGATTCCAATTCCACAACACGCCTTGCAGTGCTCGCCAAAGCAACTTTGGTCCATATAGTCCTATTTTGTGTGGAGAATGTCTACTCAATACTCATATAGTGATTACGAAGCAGTAAACAGTGTTCATAACATCTGATATTTGAAGGTCTTATTGCCTTGCCTCGTTTCCGCACACGTCATATTCATAAAAACCCTTACAATTTATAGTAATATTTTGATCTACATTTAACCTTTCATCTTCAACTTCTAATTCAATAAGAGCTTCATCGTATATGAGTTCTAAAGTATTTGATTTAAAGGAAGTAAAATTATACAATTTATCTTCTATTGATTCTACAGTAATCGGAGCGGTCATACCACCCCGGCATTCCATGAGAGGATACATCCTCACCGACAACGAGCGCCGCATCGCAGAGGCCTACCCAAATGAAGGTTTGAAGCTGGACGGCTGGACGACGCTTCAGTGGAGGATGGAGAGGTTCCACCCCCGACTCCGTCGGGATTGGGGCCTCGTCGAACGCTTCAGGGAGAAGGCGAAAGAGGAAACCTAGCCCAAGATGCGCTTGGCTTTGCCTCTCTCTCATCACTACCAGTGAGGGAGCTTTCATCGGCTCGCGACCACTATCCATCTCGCGGGGGCAGAGCAGAGCTTGCATCTTCCCGCCCAGCCCCTCTGTAAGACGGTCAAGTTTAGGCACTCAACAACGACAAGATGATCGCGGCCGTCAAAGAGGTCTGCGGAATCCCCGTCTGACACCCTTTTATACAGGCTGGAACCACCCTCTCCCCATGACTTCAATGAACCTAGTGGGAAGGTGCGGCATATACTGCGGGGCATGCCCCGTCTACCTGGGGGCTAGGGGGAACGACGAGGCCGCAAGGTACGCCTTGGAGCAGTGGAAGGTAGGGGAGGACCAGCTCCGATGCGAGGGCTGCCAGGGCCTCACCCCTGAATGCTTCGGGAACGGCTGCGGGTACAGGGATTGCATGGAGGGTTACGAGTACTGCAGCAGGTGCCCAGAGCACCCATGCGAAAGGTTCGACAAGTTCGAGGAGTGGTTCAACGAGCTTGGGGAGAGCCTAGAGGAGAACCTCAGGAGGATAGATGCGGGGGAGGCGGAGGATTGGCTCGGGGAGCAGGCAGAGAGGTGGAGGTGCCCAGGTTGCGGAGAGCCCTTCTTCTGGACGCAGGAAAGGTGCCACTCGTGCGGGGAACCCCTAAAATAACCTTAAGCCCTTCCTTTTCCCGTGTATAACAGGATAATCGATTTTCTGCGCCTGGCGGGGAGGCTCAAATCCATCCCCAGGACGGGATGGTTGCAGGCAGGGATCGATAACCCCGAGACCGTGGCCGAGCACAGCTACAGGACCTCCCTCCTATCCATGATAATGGCCGACATTCAGGGGCTGGACACCGATAGGGCCCTTAGGATGAGCCTCCTCCACGACCTGGCCGAGGCTGAGACGGGGGACCTGACCCCGGAACAGAAAGGAGAGGACCATCGAAAGCTTGAGGCGGAGGTCCTAAACAATCTTCTATCCCTTCTGCCGAAGCAAATCGCAGATGGGTATCGCAGCCTATGGGAAGAATATGAGGAGGGCGCCTCACCGGAGGCAAAGCTGGTCCATCAGGCGGACAGGCTGGAGATGGTCCTCCAGGCGCTTGAGTACGAGGAGGCAGGGGCATCCCCCGAGGGGCTGGGGCGTTTCTTCGAGGTCGAGATCGAAGAAGGCCTGCCCTCGGAAATACTCGGTGAACTGAAAAGAAGGTTCGAGAAGGGGTTTTAGAAGGCTGAGCCCTCTAGGATTTACCCCGGGTAAATGCGCTTGAGGCTGTAGGTGGTCCCATCTATCCTCTCCCGGGGAGGACTAAGGGCCGCAGCCTAACGTCGAGGAATCCCTCGTGGGCCTTCATGTCGAATAATCCGTGGCCCGAGAGGAGGGTCAGGAGGGTCTTCCCCCCGCCTCCCCGCACCCGACCGCCTCGTCTGTCACAGCCCTCAAGGCGTGGGCGGACCCCTTATGGGTGGTACTTCATAAGCAAATCTCGGGCCCCGATGCGGTCCACGTCCTGGCCCTGACCAGCGACATCTAGGGGCCCAGACGGGCCACAGGCTAAGGGCATGGTAAAAGGTTAAACCCGAATTATATTGGGACCCAAAACCCGATGGACAGAAAGCATTAGGTACTAGGCCTTCTATAGCCTATAGAGCGTGCCCCCATGGACGTGACGGTGGTCTTCAAGCCCTCAGGCCTGAGAGCTACGGTGCCCCCCGGGACGTCCATCATGGAGGCAGCGTGGAGAGCCGGGGAAGATGTCCCCTCGGAGTGCGGTGGCCGAGGCACGTGTGGGAGGTGTAAGGTCCTCATACTGGAGGGGAAGGCTACAGGCTCTCCCACTACTTCAGAGACGAGGCTCTTAAACCCAAAAGAGCTAGAAGAGGGGTACAGGCTCGCATGCCAGACCCAGGTTGAAGGAGACGCCGTAGTGGAAATGCCTCTGGCGACGGGGGAAAGGGAGCGCAAGATTCTGACCCAGGGGTTGGAGAGGGCCTTCCCGCTACACCCTTTGGTGGGCAAATGCCACCTCAGCCTCCCCAAAGACTCGTTGAGGGAAGGAGCGAAAATCGTCGACCAGATCGTGAAGGCGGCAGCGGAAGAGGGCGTTGATGTCCTAGGCACCGATCCCGGGTTCCTCGAACACCTCCCCCATTCCCCTCTCGAATGCGGTGTCACCCTGACCCTGTGGGACGGGGAGTTGATCTCCCTGGAGCCGGGAGACACGTCCAGGATGCTCTACGGGGCCGCCTTGGACATAGGCACATCCAAGGTCGTTGGCCACCTGGTCGATCTCACCGATGGTAGCACCTTGGCGGTGGCATCCGTCGAGAACCCTCAGGAAGCCCACGGCGATGACATCGTCTCCAGGATGACCTTCGCCCTGAAGGGCTCCGATAACCTGGAGAGGCTCCACCGCCTCTCTCTCGAAGCCGTGAACCTGACCCTCGAGGCTCTGATCTCGGGATCGGGGGTCAACCCCCGAGGGGTCTACGGGGTCGTTGTGGTGGGGAACACGCTGATGCACCACCTCTTCCTGGGCTTGGAGGTCGACTCCCTGGCCAAGGCCCCCTTCAGGCCTGCGAAGGTGGGGATCGTCTGCCCTAAGGCGTCTGAGCTCGGGGTCTCCATCCACCCCCGGGGGAGGCTCTACCTGCCTCCTGTGATCGCAGGCTTCGTGGGCTCCGACGCGCTGGCGGGCCTTTTGGCGACGGGCATGTACGATTCCGATGAGCCCTCTGTCTTCATCGACATAGGGACCAACACCGAGGTCTTCGTGGGGGATCGCTCTGGGCTGGTGTCTTGTTCATGCGCATCGGGGCCCGCCTTCGAGGGCGGCCACATCAGCCACGGGGTGAAGGCAGTCTCAGGGGCCATCGAGAGAATGAGGATCGACCCCGTGACCCTAGGTGTCGAGTACGAGACCATCGGGGGCGAAAAGCCCATAGGTCTCTGCGGCTCGGCAATGATAGACGCCTTAGCGGAGCTTTGGAAGTCCGGCGTCATCGACAACCTCGGGCTCATCGATCTCGAAACGGGGAGCCCCAGGGTCAGGAAGGCGGACAGGGGAGGAGAGTTCGTAGTGGAATGGGGCGGAGCCACGGCGAAGGGCACCGACATCACCATTACCTCGGGGGACATACAGGAACTCCTTTTGGCGAAGGCAGCCGTCTACGCCGCCTGCTCCGTAATGATGAGGCGTCGGCGTCTGGGCGTAGATGACATATCCAGGTTCTACGTCGCGGGGGCCTTCGGCGAGAACTTGGATCCCGCGAATGTGGCGGTCATCGGGATGCTCCCCGACGTGAAACCCGATAGGATCCTTTTCGTCGGGAACACGGCCGTCACCGGAGCGAAGGCGATGCTCGTGTCTAAGGAAGCGAGGGAAATCGCCGAGGGGCTCCTGGGTACGATAAGGTACCATGAACTCTCCCTCGACCCCGACTTCGACACAGAGTTCCTCAACGCCGTCTTCCTGCCCCACAAAGAGGCCGAAAGGTTCCCCACCGTAACGAGACTACGCCGACACAGGAAGGGCTGAGGAAACCTACGCGATCCGGAAGAGGGGGTGCCCTCTACCGACCCTGAAACCGCTTTGAATCCTTGGAAACACGTAGGCAGCGTCAACCATGGCCACGGCAGGGAAGACGACGTCCGCAGCATCTATGGGGCCGTAGAGGATCCAGTCGGCGCCAGAGGCGGCTGCGAAGCTGTTCACGGAAGCGACGATGGGCCTGATGGATTTTAGACCGAATTTCCTCCTCAGGCCCCTCCAGAGGCCCACGGCGTTGTGTGGCCCACAGCCCACAGGCAGCCCCAGCTCGGACTTTACCTCCTTGAATGCCTGGAAGGCGATCCCTAGGCTGGGGACGTCCATGACGAAGGTGTCGAGCAGGGGTTTCTCGAGGCCTACTCGCTGGGTGGGCTCGAGGAGCTGGGTCAATGCCCTGAGCCGGCCCCTCGCCGTAAGGTCTGTAACGCTGTAGGCCAGAAGCACGGCGCTCTCGACCCCCGCCTCCTTCACAAGCTCGATCTCTTCCTCACCGCACCCGGGCATCAGGGAGTTGTACACGACCCTGTCGGTCAGGCCACACTCCTCAGCCATCTTCAAACCTGCCCCCCTCACCTCCGGCGTGGGCCCTCCTAACATCAGGGGGGCGTCGGTGACGGAGGCCGCGAAATCGAGGTATCTCTCCATGGACTCAACCGTGGACCCCTCGACATCGAGCATGCACGGGTTCCCGGTTATGTCCGAGAGCTCATCCTGGCGCTTGACCAATATCTCGGCCTCCTCCCTGTCGAAGACGCCCCTCCGCTCGTCCTCGACGAGGGCCTGCTTCCTGTAGAATATAGTCCCGACCAGGACCGTGGGGTCCCTCCCGGGCAGGCCCCCTACCTTCACCCCTCCTATGTCGAATATCTTCTGCTCCGTGCCCAGTTCGAACAGTCGCTCCCCCTCCTCAGAGACTACCCCTGAACATATTTACACGCCTGATATCTATGTCAGTTGAACCCGCCATCGATCTTCATGTAATACCCTGTCATGGTATAGCTGGAAGCCGGTCAAGGGGGATGCCGTGCCTCGCCAGGATTTCACGGAAGACCCCTTCCAGAGACTCTTCTGCCGCAGAGGGGAGGGGTTTGGGGGCGTGCTCCTTCAGTATCCTGTCGATGGCCTCTTTGGCCCTGTCCGTTGCGTCCTTCGAGCCCCCCCTCATCCACGAGTCGGGCGATAGCCTGCAGAGCACCTCCGAGGGAATGAACCTCTCCTTCCTGAGGTTATCCCTTGTGTGCCTCTCTGCTAGGAAGTGGCCACCGGGGCCAACCTTCATTATCAGGTCGGTGGCGAGTTCTGTCGCCCCTAACGAGACCCCCTCGGCGAGCCTGTAGGCTGTCCCGCATATCTCGTTGTCTATCACCAGCTTCTCAAGGGACTGGCAGTTCTCGCAGGCGAGCATCCCGGGGCCTGAGACTATGTTCACCCCAGCCAGGACCGCCAGGGTGATCCCCAGGGAAGACTCGAACCCGCTCTGGGCGTCCACGGCCTTGGAGTCACTCAGACCAAGGTAGGCGTGGGTGGGCACCCCGTAGTGCTTCCCCATCTCCGCCCCGGCGCATGCCGCCATGACAGCCTCCACGGCGCCCAGGCGGGCGGTGCAGTACCTCATGTCGAAGGCCGCAGGCGAACCCCCGTACACTATCGGGGCCCCGGGCTCAACGATCTGCGATATCACGACGCCGCTCAGCACCTCGGCATTGGACTGGACCAGGGTCCCCGCTATGGTGACGGGGCTGGTGGCCCCCATCTGGGGGGCAGGGATGATCTCTGCGGGGACGCCGCCTCTGGCGCAGTCGATCAGGTTCTGGCAGGTGACGTCGCTCCACATGAGGGGGGAGGAGGGGCAGCAGTCGAAGATGGCTCGGGGCGCCTGCCTCAGCTCATCTGGGCCCCCGGAGACCGCCTCGAGCATCCTCCTCATGTCCATGAGCCCCTCCTTGGTGAACGCCCCCGTCACGGTGGGCTTCGTGGAGTTCTTCAGGATGACGTAGAGCCTGTACAGGTCCGATATCTCCTCGGGGACGTCGGAGGGGACCATGGCGGTGCTCTGGGCTTGGATGTGCTCCAGGGAGTCGACCAGCCTGACGAGCTGGACCAGGTCCTCGACCCTCGACCTCCTCATCTCCCCCGTGTCCCTGTCGATGAAGTAGATGGCCGCCGATCCTGGGTTGTAGACGACGTTGCCTCCTCCCACAGGCAAGACGCTCTCGCCCTCCCTCGCGTGGAGCTCGAAGGACGAGGGAGCCTTTCTCAGGGACTCCTCGACTAGGCCGGAGGGTATGCGAACCACCTGGGAGTCGACGCCACATCCGGCGTCCTCGAGGAGGCCCAATGCGTTCAGGTTCTTGACCATGACCCCCCTCTCCTCCAGGACTCGGAGGGAGGCCTCGTGGATCGCTTCTGTTCCTTCTCTGGAGAGCAACCTGAGCCTAACCATTCTCGCATTTCTCCTCCATTAGGCCCAGGGCCACACTAACCGCGCTCCCAGCGTCAAGGCCGCAGGCGTCGGCCCCTATCTCCTCGACCCACTCCTCGGTGACGGGGGCACCGCCGACCATGACCTTCACGTCCCCCCTCAGCCCCGCCTCCCTCAGGGCCTCGACGACCTCCCTCTGCTTCGTCATGGTCGTCGTCATAAGTGCGCTCAGGCCCAGGATGTCCGGCTTCAGCTCCCTCACCCTGTCGACGAAGGTCTCCGTCTTGACGTCAACACCGAGGTCTATTACCTCGAATCCCGCTGCGCTCAGCATGGTGGCCACTATGTTCTTCCCTATGCTGTGGATGTCCCCCTCGACGGTCCCTATTAGGAGCCTTCCGACGGCCCTCCGGCTAGCCCCCAGCCTGGCGATCTCCTCGTTTAGGACCTCTGCACCCGCCTCCATGGCCTGGGCCGCCGCGATGAGCTCGGTTATGAAAGCTTCCCCCCTCCCGAAGCGGTCGCCGACCCCCCTGAGCGCCTTGGCGAGCCCCTCCTCCAGAGCCTCCACCGGGTCGACACCCATCTCGACGGCCTTCAACGCCAGGCTGCGGGCGAGGTCGTCGTCGAAGTTCATCACCGCCTCCCCCAGCTCCCTCAGAATCTCGTCCGTCATTACGATCAGAGACTACGTATTTTAGAGGTAAATAAAACAATTTTCAGGACGGGAATCCCGATCTAAACCTCCATCTGGCGGATAAGGCTCATACGATAGATGCTTGATCGGCTCCCCATCCCCTTAGACCTTCGAAGAGACTATTCGCATAATCCAGGCTAAAGACGAGTGAAAACCTTGCAACGCCGTCCACTCAGCTCACCCTCTGCGTCTAGCGCCCCCAACCGTATGGGGGAGTTTCTGATGCCATGATTGGGGGTATTTAAAACGATTATGCATATGATGGTCTCTGTTGGGATGGGAAATGGGAGGGAAAAAAAGGTTTAACTTATGGTTTCTTTTATTACTTCCTTCGTCTCCTGGGGGAAGTCCCTGAGAAGGCTCTTGAGGACGGACTCGGCGACGTACTTCTTGTATGCCTCCTCGTCCAGCTTCGTCGAGTAGATGCGCCTGTGGCCTCCCTTCCCAGTGGTCTCCGTGTAGTCGAGGACCCCCTCATCGACCATCGCGTTCAGGAAGTTGATTATGGACGCCCTGCTTATAGTCCTCTTGCCCTTCAGAGCCTTGTTGACGTGGACCCAGACCTCCCTGGAGCTTACACCTTCTCCCTCCCGGCCCCAGACGAATCTGAGCGCTTCCTCCTGGTAGTCCTTCAGCACCATAGCCAGGCCTTCGCCGGCTGTGTCTATAGTCAGTGTCATCCTTGCATCACCGTACTTTCCGTTAAAACTCCTAGCGGTCGTATTTAAACTTTCACCTGCACCTCCACGGTTTCTTTGATTATGCGAATTAAAATTGTCCGTTTCGATCAGCGGAAATTGTTACCATA
>CAYGAH010000057.1:0-1893 GCA_964347685.1 uncultured Candidatus Bathyarchaeia archaeon
CCTGGACATGGGTTGGGTCATCATCATCGGCTCCGCACTTAGTTTCGTCGGGTTGGGCGTACAACCGCCGCGGCCTGGCCTGGGGACCATGGTCTCTGACGGCTCAAAGTACATCCCCGGCCAGTGGTGGATAAGCCTCTTCCCCGCCGTCTTCATAGTCCTCATAATACTCGGCTTCAACCTCCTTGGGGACGGTGTCAGGGACATGCTCGCGGGTGATTAGCCATGAGCGAGAACATCGTCGATATAAGGGACCTCCACGTCCACTTCGCCATATACGAGGGCGTGACGAAGGTGCTCAACGGAGTCAACTTCAGGGTGGGCAGGGGGGAGAAGGTGGGCCTGATAGGGGAGGCCGGATGCGGTAAGACTACGACTATGAAGTCCATAATGAAGATCCTCCCGATGCCGCCAGCCAGGATAGAGGGCGGGGAGGTCTTCGTGGACGGCGTAGACGTCCTCAAGATGAGCCCAAGGGACCTTCAGACGATGAGGAGGAAGACAGTATCCATGATATTCCAGGACCCCATAGCCGCCCTCAACCCCGTCTTCAAGGTGGGGGACCAGATAGGCGACATAATAAGGTACTCCCAGATGGCCCTCGGGGAGGGGATCACCAAGGAGGAGATCAGGGAGAAGACCGTCTCTGTGCTCAAGGAGGTGGCGATGCCCGATCCCGAGAGGATAATGAACAGCTACCCAATCCAGCTGAGCGGTGGGATGCGCCAGAGGATATGCATAGCCATGGCCCTCGTCTCCGCGACGGACCTGCTCATAGCAGACGAGCCCGGGACGAACCTTGACGTGACCATACAGGACCAGGTCCTCAGGCTCCTTGGGGACCTCGTGAAGAGGAGGGGGACCTCGATCATCCTTATAAGCCACGCCCTGGGCGCAGTGAAGGGGCTGGTGGACAGGGTCTACGTGATGTACGCGGGGACGATGGTGGAGGCGGCCAAGACCCGCGAGCTGTACTCCAACTCCCTCCACCCCTACACAAGGGCCCTATTCCAGGCCGTGCCCAAGCTCACGGGTGGAGGGATACCCGAGGGGATAAGGGGGAGGATACCCAACTACCTGAGCCCGCCTACGGGGTGCAGGTTCCACCCAAGGTGCGACCACGCAGGGCCCGAGTGCGTTGCCAAGGCCCCTCCCCTGTACGAAGTGGGGGGCGGCCACGAGGTCGCCTGCTTCGAGTTCGGAGGTGGCAGAGACGAGTAGGGAGCTTCTGTCGGTGCAGGGCCTCAAGAAGTACTTCAAGACGGACGAGGGGACGGTGAGGGCCGTGGACGGCATAGGGTTCACGGTGAACGAGGGGGAGACCTTCGGCCTAGTCGGGGAGTCGGGATCGGGGAAGAGCACAACCGCCTACACCATCATGGGGCTGTACACCCCCAACGAGGGGACCATCTCCTACAATGGCACGGACATATCCTTGGGGATAAAGAAGAGGCCCCTCTCCCTGAAGAAGGACATGCAGATGGTCTTCCAGGACCCGGGGACGTCGCTCAACCCAAAGAGGAGCATCCAGCAGATCCTGGAGCTCCCCCTAAAGGTCCACGGCCTTTCCCAGGGGGACCGCCAGAAGAGGGTCGTGGAGCTTCTGGAGATGGTGGAGCTTCCCGAGGACTACCTAGAGAGGAACCCTACCAAGATAGGGGGAGGGGAGAAGCAGATGGTGGCGATCGCAAGGGCCCTGGCTACGATCCCCTCCTTCATCACCCTCGACGAGCCCACATCGGCGCTGGACGTATCCATGCAGGCGAAGATCATAAACATGCTTATGAGGTTCCAGGAGGAGCTCGACCTCTCATACCTCTTCATCACCCACAACCTCAGCCTGATGAGGAACGTCTCTTCCAGGGTGGGGATCATGTACCTGGGGAAGCTCTG
>CAYGAH010000058.1:0-20173 GCA_964347685.1 uncultured Candidatus Bathyarchaeia archaeon
TGGTTCCTTATGTTCCTGACCCAGCGGGAGGATATCTCTGAGATGTGGAGGAGTCCCTCCTTGTCGAACTCGTCCAGGGAGACGTAGGCGCCGTAGCCCACGATGTTCTTCACCGTCGCAATAACCAGATCCCCGACCTCTGGCCACTCGGGACGCCCCATCACCATCCCTGCTCACCCCAGCACCGCGACTATAGCGCCTTTTATCTCCGCCTTTCCCCCGGTGGGCTCCGCCAGGACCTCGCCGCATGTCCTGCACTTTATCTCGTGGCTTGTGTGGCTGAAGATGATCTGTTCCCCGCCGCAGGAGATGCAGCGCACCCTGTAGAAGCGGGAGGAGGGGCGGGGTATGAGGTTCTCCCACTGGGCCAGGGCTAAACCACCTCCAGCTTCTTGAGCCTTACCCCTTTCCTCAGCATCGTGTATTTGCACTCCCTGCACTCCAGCCTGAGGGTCTGCTTCTTTGTCACCTTGGCCTGGTTGTGCTGCTCCGGGAACTTCTGCCCCCCGTAACCCTTCTTCCTCTCGGCCTGCCTCCTCTCACCGAGCTTGGCTCCCCTCCTCTTCCCAGCCTTGTACAGGGAGACTGTGAACTCGGTGTGGGTCTTGCACCTGGGGCAGAAGGTCCTCATGGTGCGTGGAACCTTCATTTTTCCATCTCCACCTCCTTAGCTATGCCCCTCCTTATTAGGTTTTCAGCGTTCTCCGCTGGTATTGAAGCCACCTCCTCGGGCTTGAAAGGGCCGTAGGTCTTCATGTCAACGCCCATTATCGCAGGAAGGGGCTGGAGGAACCTAACGACCCTGAACCCCAGCTCCACTCTGCTGAGCGTTGGGGCTGCCTCGGCCCTGGGCGCCCTCCCCATGAGGACGTCCTTGACGCCCTCGCTGTGGGAGGAGAGGAGCCTCCTCAGGTCGGAGTGGAGGCGCTTCTCCTCGGTAGTCAGGGCCGAGGCGGGTATCGCAGTGTTTTCGAGCTCCGCTTCTACGATCTTCCTCAGCCTGAGCCGGGAGAGCTCCCTGATCATCTGCTCCGCGTACTCCCCCTCCTTCTCCGTTATCTTTCCACTGACTGAGCTCGTGTCGAGCATCCTTGTCTGCTCCCTAAGGGCGGAGGAGTACTCGCTCATCTCTGAGAAGAATTCGGGGGGTAGGGGCTGGACCTCGGGGCTGCTCCTCTCCCTCCTCCATGCCTCAAGGAGCCTCTGGTACCTATCGCTCATCTTGAGACCCTCGCCCCCCTCTTGCACAGCATGAATATTGCGGCTGCCATGGGGACCTCGACGTCCTCTTCCTCGTAGGGGCCGTACCAGTCTCCCCCTATCCTGAACTTGGGGGCCCACCTCACCTGCAGCTTCTCTGTCCCGCCCCTGAAAGCGACCGAGCTTTCAAGGGGGTCGTAGTCCGCGAGCTTGTCTAGGGGGACCCTCTGTGCCAGCCACCCCGTCTTCCCGTGGAGGGTGTTGGAGAGCCTTATGAGTCGGTGCACGTCCGTGGTGACCACCGTGTCTATGTCCGCGGCCTGCCTCTCCACCGCCGCCTCCGTCAGCGTTCCCAGTGATTTCGGGTCTACGTAGCGGCTTATGCTGCTCGGGTGGCTCTCCACCAGAAGCCTCAGTATGGCGTCCCTCTCCTCAAGAAGGTTCTTCGTCGAGCTTCTCCCAAGCTTCAGGCCCCTTATCGATTCCTCGGAGGCCTCGGCGAGGTAGTCGTAAAGGGCCTTGCCCAGCCTCCCCCTCCATCCCCCCTCGGCCATGACGGGGTTTCCCCCCCTGACCCTGGGGGAGAACCCGTGGTACTGGGGGTCTATCCCTGTGCCCATTATGTAGTCCACAACCTCCCTTCTGGACTGCTGGCTAAGCCCCCTCACCTTGGGGCCCCTCGCGTGGACGTGGTAACCCCTGTTGCCTGAGAAGTTGACTATGAGGTCCGTCGAGGGGGAGAGCCCGAAGTCCTGTATGAGGATGTCGAGGAGCTTCTGGGTCTCGTACTTGGCAGCCCTCAGGCACCCCTCGCACAGCCATGTCTCCGTCTCGAATGTGGCCTTACCGCACCCCTCGCAGAGTTCGGGAGGCTTCCCGACCCCCCTCATTCCGCACGTCCTGCACCTCCACCTGTCGTGCTCCCTCTGGCATGGGAGGTCGAAGTGGTCAGCGTCTATGTCGAAGACCAGGTCGGCGCCCTGCCACCCCTTCTCGCTCATCTCCGCCCTTGGGGCCCTGTAGTAGGCTATGGAGTGGTATGTGTGGGCCGGTGCGTTCTCCCTCAGGTAGCGGCGGAGCTGGGCCTCCTCATCGAAGGATATGTGGCGGAACATGGTCCTCCCCCCGAAGGGGAGGAAGGCGAACTCCCTATGTTCGAGGTCGCTTGGGGCCTCGACGTGTCTGGCGCCTTCGGAGTACCATCGCCTGAACTGCTCCGCCAAGTACTGGGGGCTCCCCCACTCCCGCTCCATATAAGTTCCTATAGATACGGTGCGGCGCCTTTTAAAAACAAGTTTCGGATGATGGGTCGCCGTCGGGCCTCTTCCTCAGGCCGCAGTGCTTGCAGGTGCCGCAGAAATCGGGGTTGTACCTCACCACGTTCCTGTATCGGCCACAGAAGTGGAGGCCGACCCGCCTAAGCTTCTCCCTCTTGTCGCTCAAAAGTCCACCCCGAATTGGCTATAATGTCCTGATCACTTATTTGACTCTGACTCCTCGGCGGGCTTCTCCTGTTTTTTACCTAGCCTCCTAGCCTTGATCCTGTAATATCCCAGGGGGTGCTTCACCCTATCGCAGAGGTCGTCCCTGTCCCTGCAGATGCCGTGGGTGCGGAGGGTGGAGCAGGTCGGAGGGGTGTACCTCGTCCTGCCCCCCCTCATCCCTGCTATGTGCTCTATCTGGTACCTGGTGAGGGACTCGTCGAAGTCTGTGACCGAGACGTAGAGGTCGACTATGTCGTCTATCTCCATGCCAGCGTGGATCAGGAACGACGTGAGGCCGAACCTCTCCATGTGGGAGGCCCTTCGGCCCGAAAGGAGCCCCTCCAGTGCGTGCTTCATGCAGGGCGGGAAGGCCTCGTTTACGACCTCGGAGGGCAGGGCCTCCCCCCCGAGCCTGGACCTGTTCTCCTCGAAGACCTTAGACACCTTCTCCAGCCTCTCTTGGATGGGCTCCGGTAGGGCTATCTTCACGTGCTTCGAGACCCTTTCCCTGATCAGATCCTCGACTTCCACCTGGACGAGGCGGGCGGCCTCTATCTGGCTTAGGAGGACGTATCCGTCCCTCATCACCCTGTTCACCAGCTTCCACTTTTCCTCGTGGAAGCCCGAGGCCGTGCTAAGGTAGTCAGAGAAGTGGAGCCTGAAGCCGTACCTCTGCCCGTCCACCTCTTCCTCGCATAGGCTCACGTCCCATCCGAACTCTTCCCTGGCTATCCCTGCGATGCGCTCCCTCCCCTCCTCCCTCATCAGGTTGTAGACCCTCACGGCCTCCCCCAGGGCGTACCTGCGGTCCAGGAAGCGCTCCCCCATAACCGTTACGAACATGACGGCTATCGGGAAGGAGATGAGCTCGGCGAGTGGGTCGGCGAGCCTGGCGCTCACCTCCCCCCTTGTTATGGCCTCCTCGACCCTCTCAGCGCCCCTGTCAAGGATCCTCCAGTAGCCCGGATTTGCCATGTCCTCCAGCTTGAGGTCGAGGGTGTCAACAAGCTCCGCGGCTTTCCCAAGGAAGGGGTACTTTGCGGCCTCCCTCTCGGGCATCAACTAGGGGCGCTCCTCAGACTACCCATGGTGTGGGGGATATTATCCTTTATCATGGGTCACGTTCCCGGCTCATAGCTTCCCGCCGCAACGCTTATATTCCTATGAAATATCCTTCATATGAAGAAATCTTCAAGAATGGTGCGGGCTATGAAGAGGGGCCTGAGCGAGGTATGCTACGGATTCTTCTCGACGCTTGCCAACCCGACGAGGCTCGCTATGCTTGAGGCCCTGAGGGAGAGACCCATGAACGTTTCATCCATGGCCAAAGCCCTTTGCCAGGAGCAGAGCATGGTCTCCCACAACCTTAGGCCCCTTGAGAAGTGCAGGTTCGTCTACTCGGAGCGAAGGGGGAAGGAGAAGGTATACTCCTTGAACACGGAGACCGTTGATGCCCTCTTCAAGGTCGTGGAGAACCACGCGGAGAACCACTGCCCCTTCAAAGGGGACTGCCCAGACTCCAAGTGACCCTGAGCCCGCCCGAAGGAGACGATGGAAATGAAACATGACTCGGAACCCGAGATATCTGAGCCGATCCAGGCTAGGGCCATAAGGCTCGCAGGAGGCAGATGAATTGTTCTGCTACCAGTGCGAGCAGACGGCGGGAGGGACGGGGTGCACGAGGGCTGGGGTCTGCGGCAAGAGCCCGGAGGTGGCAGCACTCCAGGACCTCCTAATACACGCCCTCAAGGGTCTATCCCTCTACGCCGTCGAGGGGAGGAAGAACGGGGTGGTCGACGAAGAGGTGAACAGGTTCACGTGCGAGGCCGCCTTCGCCACCCTCACCAACGTCAACTTCGACCCCCAGAGGTTCGTGGACCTGGTCAAAAGGACGGTGGAGCTCAGGGAGTCCCTGAAGGAGAAGGTGGAGGCTGCAGGGGGGAGGACCGGATTCCCATACGAAGCGGCAGGCTTAGAGCCTGCGGACACCCTGGGAGGGATGATAGCCCAGGGACAGAAGGTGGGGGTGAGGCCGGAGCCAAGAGTCGACCCGGACGCTCACTCACTCAAGATGACCCTTACCTACGGCATAAAGGGCGTATCAGCCTACGCAGACCACGCCTCCATACTGGGGCAGGAGGACGACGGGGTCTTCTCCTTCATACACAGGGGGCTTGCCGCAACCCTCGACGATGAGCTGGGCTTGGAGGAGCTAATGGGCCTAGTGCTGGAGTGCGGCAAGGTCAACCTTAGGGCTATGGAGCTGCTGGACGCCGCCAACACGGGCGCATACGGGAACCCCGCCCCCACAAGGGTCCCCCTGGGCCACAGGAAGGGAAAGGCCATACTGGTCTCCGGCCACGACCTCAAGGACCTTGAGGGGGTGCTCAAACAGAGCGGGGGGAGGGGAATATACGTCTACACCCACGGGGAGATGCTCCCCACCCACGGCTACGCCGGGCTGAAGAGGTACCCCCACCTCTACGGCCACTACGGGACCGCCTGGCAGAACCAGCAGAGGGAGTTCCCCAAGTTCCCAGGCGCCATCCTCATGACCACAAACTGCCTCCAGAAGCCGTTGAGCTCCTACGAGGACAACATATTCACCACGGGGCAGGTGGGCTGGCCGGGGGTCACTCACATAGGAGATAAGGACTTCACCCCGGTAATAGAGAAGGCCCTTGAGATGCCTGGGTTCCAGGAGGACATGGACGCGGGTCACGTGACCGTTGGCTTCGGACACGACGCCCTGATGGGGGTCGCAGACAAGGTCGTGGACGCGGTGAAGGGGGGGAAGATACACCGATTCTTCCTCGTGGCTGGCTGCGATGGCGCGAAGCCCGGACGTAACTACTACACAGAGTTCGTGGAGAAGTTGCCCTGGGACTGCGTCGTCCTCACCCTGGCTTGCGGAAAGTTCAGGTTCTTCGACAAGGACTTGGGGGACATCGAGGGTACACCCCGCCTCATAGATGTGGGCCAGTGCAACGACGCCTACTCAGCGGTGAGGATAGCCATTGCCCTGGCTGACGCCCTCGGCGTAGGGGTGAACGACCTCCCCCTGAGCATGGTGCTTAGCTGGTATGAGCAGAAGGCCGTAGCTATACTTCTGACCCTCCTCCACTTGGGCGTTAGGGACATCCGGCTGGGGCCCAGCCTCCCCGCCTTCATCACCCCGAACATCCTCGGGGTCCTCGTTGAGAGGTTCAACATAATGCCCATAACGACCCCAGATGAGGACCTCAAGGCGATATTGGGGTAAACCCCTTTTTCGACTCGAACCACACCCGATCTTTCCCCTTTTTAATTTAGTCCATTAGAAGGTTGGGAAATAAGCCGATTTTTGCACCATTGGCCCTAACTAAAACGGTCGGGGTTCAAAAATGGGGGTTGTTGGGGTCTACCTTTTCTTTGTTATGAAGTAGACCGCTACGCCGATAGCCACCACCGCGATCCCTACGGCTCCATAGGTCATGGGCCGCTGGGTATTGAGTGCACCCTCGAGGGAATCGTATTTCTCCGACATTTCATCGTAGTCTTCCTTGAGTTCAGCGTAGTCCGTGCTGACTTTGTTGTGCTCCTCCTGCAGGCTTTCATAGTCGCTCGTCAGCTCGTTGTAGTCGTCCTTCAGCTTGTCGAACTCGTCCCTGAGCCCACCGACTTCGGTGATGAGGCCGTAGACCTCGTTCGCGAAGTCCAGGATGAGGAAATTCGTAGATTCCTCTAGCGTGTCGTCGACGTTTATGTCGACCTTCCATGTCCCTGTGTTCTGTGCTGGGTAAGCGTCCTCTATCTGGATCGAGTCGTACAGTTCGTAGGACGTCCATACCGTCCCTGTCGGGGGGGAGGGCACCACGTAGGAGTTGCTCGTGTAGAACCCGTCGTCGGGGTCGAACCAGTCGAACCTCACGTTGGTTCCCCTTTCCACGTTCCTCATCTTCATCCAGAGTATCGCCTCGCGGTTGTGGGTGAAGTAGACAAAGCCGATCCCAAGAGGCTCCCCTGTGTCCGGGTCTATCTCGTCGCACCACTCCGTCTCATCTATTGTGTATGCCCCCGCTTTGTTCACGGGGAGCAGGATTCCGCTCAGAAGCACCAATCCCATGATCGCGATCAGGGTATTTCTGGCAGCAGACTTATTCGAGTTCATTTGGATAGGTTTTCTCGGTTGATATAAAAAAGGCTTATCAGTCCACTAATTAATATCACCGACCCTTTTATTGGGCCCACAGCCGTTATTTTCCGGTTTTCACAACGAACGGCGTTGGCAGAGTGCACCAACTATGCAATTTTGAGCGATATCAGCGGGCTTCATGAGCATTTCCTGTAATTTTGCGGGTCTGCGTTTTAAAGGCAGTCGACGAAACGGGCAGGGTGGCGACTTAACCTGGCCCTTTAACTTTTTGTTATAAAATGGTTCCAAAGATACAAATTCGTTAAGAAAATCACAGGATGTGATTTATTTTATTCATAATCTGGATATCATGAAATCTTTATTTAATTAATAAACTAATGGAACGAAATCAATTGCCTATACTAGTGTAGGGAAAAAATGGAAATAAAATCTATAAATTTTTTATACTCTCGAATCATAGCGAAATCGAGTAGATAATATATACTATTAAAAAAAGGTAGAAGGAACACAAGAGGTTGTGTGAAGAGGGGTGTGAGGGGTGTCCGAGGAAGTCGACGCGGCCAGGCGCAACATAGAACTGGCCCTTCGTTTGACCATATTCAAGAAGCTCATGGAGGGCCCGAAGACCTCCTGTGAGGTGGGCCGAATCTTCAACCTGAGCGAGGTTGACTGTAGTTCTGCTCTGAGGTCCCTCGAATCCGTCGAGGCGGTCCGTTTCGTGTGCGATAGGTGGGAGGTCACCGAGAAGGGGAAGAGGCTCTTCGAAAGATTCTGACCCACAGATCACCCCGTTTCCATTTAAGAAGGACGCTTCTCATGAGGCCGAGGCCTCAAAACGTTTAAGTAAAATTGAAATTTCTACGATGTTTAACAGTAGGCGGTGGGGTACCTGACGAAGGTCGATGTGGGAGACATTGCCCCGGACTTCACTCTCCCCTCCCAGAAGGGAGATGCCGTCACCCTCTCGAGTTTCAGGGGTAAGAAGAGCGTCGTCCTCTACTTCTACCCGAAGGACGGTTCCCCGGGCTGCACCAGGCAGGCGTGCAGCTTCAGGGACAGCTACGGGGTGTTCAAGGAGCTCGGCGCCGAGGTCGTAGGGGTCAGCTCCGACGACGTGGGGTCCCACGAGAGGTTCGCGGCGGAGAACGCCCTGGAGTTCATCCTCTTGAGCGACAGGGACGGCAGGGTTAGGAGGATGTACGGAGCCACAAGCGGCCTGGGGCTGCTGCCAGGGAGGGTCACATACGTGATAGACAAGGAGGGGGTGGTGAGGCACGTCTTCTCATCCCAGCTGCAGCCAGAGAAGCACATCGAGGAGGCTATAAGGGTCTTAAAGGAGATCGAGGGCTCGTAGGCTTCAGGTGTCGAAGACGACCCTGATAGCCCAGCCCCCGCCCCTCTCCTCTATGCTCATCATGTGGAATGTGACCGCCTTGATGGCTATGCCGGGAGCATGCTTGCCCGGGTCGAACCTCTCCCCTCTGCACTCGGCGGTCGCCCTCAGGCTGCCTAGGTCCAGATCCACATCAACGCTCGAGGCGACCAAGAGCTCCGTGTCGTTCATGTAGAGCAGCTCGTCCAGGAAGTTGAAGAGGAGCCCCGGCAGGTCTTCCCCCTCCGCCTCTACCTCGAAGGACTCGGCCTCCTCGACGCCCTCCAGGGGGGTGATTGCGTTGAACATGGCGAGGGCTGCGTTCGCGAACGCCGCCTCGAGAGTCCCCCCCGTCGCCTCCACCAGGAGGTCCGCCGGAGGCCCGCCCTCCGGGTAGCTGTATCCCTTCACGCTCATTCCCACTCTATGGTAGATGGGGGCTTGTGGGTTATGTCGTACACAACCCTCGTCACGGATGGGACCTCGTTTACGATGCGGTTGCTGATGCGCTCCAGGAGCCCCCATGGGGGCTTTGCGAAGCCCGCCGTCATCCCGTCCACGCTCTCGACGATGCGGATGGCCATGGTCCAACCGTATGCCCTCTCGTCCCCCTTCACCCCCGTGCTCTTCGTGTCCGTGAGAACCGCGAAGTACTGCCAGAACCCCTCTCCCAGGCCGGAGGACTCCACCTCCTCGCAGGCTATGGCGTCAGCCCTCCTGAGCACCTCAAGCCTTTCATCAGTGACCTCTCCGACGATGCGGACCGCCAGCCCTGGGCCGGGGAAGGGCTGCCTCCTCACGATGGCTTCAGGGAGGCCCAGGCGGCGGCCCAGGGCCCTGACCTCGTCCTTGTAGTAGTCCTTGAGGGGCTCCACGACGCCCTCGAACTCCATTCTGAGGGGGAGGCCGCCGACGTTGTGGTGGGTCTTTATCTTGTCAGAGTGGCGGCTGATCCCGGACTCTATCCGGTCTGGGTAGATGGTTCCCTGGATGAGGTACTCGGCGCCTGCCTTTCCCGCCTCCTCCTCGAAGACCCTTATGAACTCCTCGCCTATTATCTTCCTCTTCTCCTCCGGGTCGACCACTCCCCTGAGCCCCTCGAGGAACCTCTCCTGAGCGTGGAACACAACCAGGTTAAGGCCCAGCCCCCCGAAGGCCTCCTCCACCTGCCTCGACTCTCCCATCCTCATGAAGCCGTGGTCCACGTGAACCGCTACGAGTTTTCCCCCTAGAGCCCTACCCGCTAGGGCCGCTGCGACTCCGCTGTCTACCCCCCCGCTCAGGGCTATTACGGCCTTCCCGTCTCCGACGGCCCCCTTTATCTCCCTGATCCCATGCTCCACGGCGTCCTCGGGCCTCCAGTTGGCCTCGCACCCGCAGACGCCGAAGACGAAGTTCCTCAGCATTTCGAGCCCCCTTTCAGTGTGGACCACCTCGGGGTGCCACTGGAGGCCGTGCAGGGGCTTCGACCTGTGCCTGAAGGCGGCAACTGGGGAGGCCTCTGTGTGAGCGAGGACTTCAAAGTCGCAGGGCAGGCCGTAGACGGTGTCGCCGTGGCTCATCCAGACCCTCTCTGTGGGGCCCATCCCCTTGAGCACCCCCTCTGCCCTGTCGATCTCGGCCTCTGTGAAGCCGTACTCCCTAGCCTCCCCACTGCGCAGGTCCCCGCCATGGAGGGCGGCTATGAGTTGATGGCCGTAACAAAGGCCCAGAACGGGGAGGCCGATTTCTAGCACCTCCACGTGGAAATCGTGGGGGTTATCCCCCTTTACGCTCGCAGGGCTCCCCGAAAGGATGATGCCCCTCAACTTCATCGTTTTCCCCAGGGCCTCTATCTCCTTGGGCGTGGCGTCGCATGGGAGGATCTCTGAGTAGACCTTCAGCTGCCTCACCCTCCTGGCTATGAGGTGGCAGTACTGGCCTCCGAAGTCTAGGATTGCGATGCCGTCTGGCCTTGCTCTTGGGGGCATAGAGATAATTGGCGACGGGGCACCTTTATGGGTTTTGTTGAGCCTTCGTTTAATCTTTTAACCCACGAAGCAATAATCATCTGATATGTGCCCCAAAAAGGTGAGGGTCCCAGCATGGGAGTGGTACGGTTGGAAGCCCGAGGAGCTGACCTTCCCAGAAGGATGGGAGGTCCACGAGCAGAGGATGGAAGGCCACGAGGCACCGGCCCTATCTGGAGAAGAGATAGCTGATAGGCTCCAGTACCCCGTGGGATCGCCTACCATAAGGGAGCTTGCTAGGGGGAGGAGGAAGTGCTGCATCATCTTCGACGACATGACAAGGCCCACTAAGACCTGGCAGATGCTCCCAGCGGTCCTCGAAGAGCTGCGCAGGGGAGGCATTGGGGACGACAGGATAGTCTTCGTCATGGCCTCGGGCGCCCACAGCGGGAGGGCCCTCTCAGACTTCGAGAAGAAGCTTGGGGAGGAGGTCCCCGAGAGGTTCCTCGTGTTCAACCACAACCCCTACGAGAACCTGGTCGAGCTGGGGGAGACGAGCCGTGGGACCCCCGTGCGGGTGAACAGGGAGGTGATGAGCTGCGACCTCAAGGTGGCGGTCGGCGCCTTGATGCCCCACTTCGGATACGGCTTCGGCGGAGGCTCCAAGATGCTCCTCCCAGGAGTCTCCGGCATCGACTCCATCACGCCCAACCACCGAATTAGGGAGGGGACAGGGCCGGGGAGGGTGGAACGCAACCTCAGGCGCCTTGACTCCGAGGAGGCAGCGAGGATGGCGGGCGTAGACTTCATAATTGACGCCCTCCTCAACGCGGACAGCGACGTTGCGGAGCTTGTGTGTGGAGACCTGGTGGAGGCCCACAGGACCGGGGTGAAGGTAGCGAGGAGGCACTACGCCACACCCCTTGTGAAGGAAGCGGACATAGCCATCGGCAACGGATACCCCATGGCAAACGAGGGCTACAAGGCCTACCACATCTGCCTAGAGTCCGTGGGGGAGGGAGGGGACCTTGTCTTCCTCCTCTACACCCCCGAGGGGTGCAGGGTACACTACTACAACGGACGCTTCGGGACAGACTACGGCGGTAGGGGGTGGAGGCCAGACGTCTACGTGAGGAGGCCATGGAAGATGGGCAGGGTGATGACCGTGGCCCCACACTTCTCGAAGGCCGACGAGATGTACTACGGAGAGGGCTCCAGATGGGTCAAGACTTGGGGTGAGGCCCTCGGCCTGCTCGAGGAAGCCCACGGAGGGGAGGCTGAGGTCGCAGTCTATCCCACAGCGGCGATGCAGGTCTCAGAGAGGAACGCCGCCAACGCCTGATACCTCCAGTAAATCCTAAGACTTTTGAAAGAAATAATCACTGAGGATGATAAGATAAGAAACGTTAAAATCCCGTCTCAACAATTCTTCAGCAGGGTTGATTCTATGAGCGGTTTTATACTTGTGAGGGACGTGATGAGCCGCAACGTGAAGACCGTGCGCACAGACGACACCGTCCTCGACGCAGTCGTGAAGATGAACAAGTTCCAGGTCGGCTCGGTCATAGTCACGAGCAGCGGCAGGCCCGTCGGCATCATCACGGAGCGAAACATCCTCCAACGAATAGTTGAACCCAGGATGGACGCGGCGACGGTGAAGGCCAAGGACATAATGTCCAGCCCCCTCATAACCATCGAGGAGAACGCCTCCCTGGAGGAGGCGGGGAAGATGATGGCGGCCAAGGGGATAAAGAAGCTGCCCGTCCTCAACGGCGACAGGCTGGTGGGCGTGGTGACAACGACCGACATCGTCCGTGCTAACCCGACCCAGATAGGGATACTCGAGGAGCTCCTCAGGGTGGGTTGAATTGTCTTTCCTGGAAATAGTCAGGAAGAGGAGGAGCATCAGGAGGTACAAGTCCGACCCGGTCCCCAGGAAGAAGCTCGAGTACATCCTTGAGGCGGGGAGGCTCTCCCCAAGCTGTGGGAACCGCCAGTGCTGGAAGTTCGTCGTGGTCACCGACCAGGCGAAGAAGAAGGCCATAGCTACGAGGGACTGGATAGCCGAGGCCCCTGCCATAATAGTCGGCTGCGCACGACCAGAGCAGTCGGGCAGCAGGTTCGGCCAGCAGTACTACATGCTCGACATGGGGATCGCGATGGAGCACATGGTCCTGGCTGCGGCGGAGCAGGGGCTGGGCACGTGCTGGATCGGCGCCACCTTCGACGAGGGCGACGTGAAGAAGGCCCTCGGCGTCCCAGGGGAAGTCAGGGTGGTGGGGCTGCTCCCCCTCGGCTACCCCGCCGAGACCCCAGGCCCCAAGGACAGGAAGCCCATGGAGGATTTCGTCAGTTACGAAAAGTGGTAGCAGCGGGGCCTTGTAACCCCACTTTTGATAAAACCTGATTCATTTTCGTTATTTTATCAAACGGCAAGAGTGCTCCGGACAAATTCAACACCTGAAGGCGTCCTGGAGAAGTTCTAATCATTAAAAGGCATTCACCTCATATGAGACGGTGAAACAAGAGAAGCGTCCAAAAATTTTCCGCCAAGACTGGCAACCATTGGGAACGAATGATCTGTAAATACGGAAAATAATTTCGCATCGTGGATGTCGTGGTGGTCTTAATCACCGAGGCCCCGGGAATATGGGGTTGACGCCTCCGGGCTTAGACCCGTTGCCTGCTGACCTTAAGTTCGGAGGTCGATCCTCTGTCCAGCTCACGAGAAGCGGTGCGGGTCTCCCACTTTTGTGCTAGCCGAAAACGGGTTCCCTATCCTGTAGCCCTGAAACGTAGGCTTGAACGGTACCCAGGCTCGATAATGGTTTTTTTGTCAAGCCGCGTTAATAGAATCGGTGGGTTTGTGGAGAGCGGGCAAGTCCTCGACGTCTACGTGACCATTCTGAGGGCCGCCCTTAGGGGCGTCTACAGGACCAGCCTGGCCCAGGACCTGAGGCTCAGGGTCCCCAACATAGAACGACACATCCGAGACCTTATCGAGAGGGGCCTCCTCATTGAGAAGAGGACCCACATCATGGGCGGGATGACGATATACAGGACGACGAGGAAGGGGGAGGAGTTCCTGGGCCACTACGACATGATGACAGATCTCATCGAGGTGATAGCCTAATCTCCTTTTGCTTCCCAACTCTGTAGATAAGCTGTCATTAGGTAAATCTAGTTTGATTTACTGGAGTTCTCCTCGATCTCTGCGAGGATTTTCTCGAAGAGCTTGTCTTCGAAGGACTTCGCCATGATGAAGCTCCCCACAGCCGCAACGGCTCCAGCCGCAGCTCCCAGCCCCGTAGCCGCGCTTGCGACGACGTACCCTGTGGTGGTGGAGAAGGCTATGTTCTTGCCCCAGGCACCCACTATGAGCACGACGGCGAATATGTCGGGGTCTCCGGCTACGATGACCTCAACGTCCCTGACCGCCCCGATGACGATCCGGGTCACACCGGCCTTGTTCGCCTTGAGGTGGTAGGCGTTCTCGGTCTCCTCATCCTTAGTTATCCTGAAGTTATCCTTCAACAGCATGCCCTTCACCCTATCGTAGAGGGCCTTCAGATCGACCTTCTTTCCTTCAACTTTCACGAGTTTTGTCATATCTCCACCCCTCAGGGTTCATCAGATACGGTCTGACGGGCCATCTGGTCTTCCTTCAGATAGGATCGTCGAAGCAGGAAAGGTGGGAGGAGGCTAGTCACGAATATCATGAGTATGAGAGCGGTGTACACCTCGTTGGAGATGATCATGTAGGTTATCCCAATGCTCGCGATGACTAGGCCGATCTCTCCCCTGGAGATCATGCCGAATCCCACCCGCAACGCCTTGTTCCTATCCTTGAGGAAAAGCACCGCAGGGAGCCCGCATCCTATCAGTTTGCTTCCTATGGCGACGAGGCTAAGGACAAATATGAGGGCGAAGTCGCTCGTGAACAGGGATCTGGGGTTCATGCTCCCCCCCATGACCACGAAGAACAGGGGGACGAAGAAGATCTCGGTGGTCTCCACGAACTCCACTATCCTCTCGTGGCACCCCGAGTCCGCTATGGCCATGCCCGCGACGAAGGCCCCCACAAGCGGCGAGAGCCCTAGCCGGCCTGAGAGGCTCGCGTAACCGAAACAGAACAGTATGGCGACCGCCTCCAAGATCCTTATCTCCCCGAACTTTGTGACCCAGTTCATGATCCTGGGCAGCAGCCTTGAGCTGGCCATGGTGAGGAGGAACCATACTATCAGGGTCGTCCCCAGGAGCCTCAGGACCTCGAAGGTGTTGATTGCCCTCCCCCCCACGATTACGGCGAGGATGACGCTCACGAGGGATAGGGCGAGCACGTCGTCGAGAACTGCCGCTCCTAAGATGACCTTGGCCTCGGGGGTTTCCAGCTTGTCCAACTCCCCCATGCACTTGAGGGAGATGGCGATGCTGGTCGCGGCCATCGACCCTCCTATTATCATCCCCGCGTACCAGCCGTAACCGAGGATCACAGCGGCCCCTAAGCCGAGGAAGTAAGGGACGGCGACGCCCATCAACGCGACCGAGGTAGACGCCAAGCCTATGGATATAAGCTCGGAGAACCTCATGTGGAGGCCCGCGGAGAAGAGAAGCATGACCGCGCCGATCTCCGAGAATGTGTAGACCAGCTCGTTGAACTCGATTATCGGCCTCCCCCCCAGGACTATCCCCCCGATGAGGTGGGGTCCGAACAATATGCCCGTGAACATGGGGCCTATTATCCTAGGAATCTTAAGCCTTGCGTTTACGGTGGACGAGAGCTCCGCCAAGAATATCAGGAGGCAAAGGTCTACCACAGCCCTGAAGAGCGTCTGTTCGTCCATCATTCTTTGGCGAAGGCATCGATGATATAGGGGTTTCGATCTAAATTGCCGCCAAAAAGGCCTTATTTATTGCAAAAAACGTCGCATTTTTATGAGGCGATTTAAGGGTTTTTTGCTAGTTTGTTCACCTCGTTCAAAATCCTTTTCCACAGGTCATTCTCGAAGGTTATCGCCCTCACGTAGCTCCCCGTAGCGGCTATCGTCCCGAACGCCATTGCAGGCCCTCCGGCGACGGAGGCGACGACGTAGCCTGCGGTCCCGGAGAAGCTTATGTTCTTACCCCACGACCCGACCGAGAGTACCACTGCGAAGGCGTCTGGCTCCCCCGCTATGACCAGCTCCAAGTCCCTGACCGCGCCTATCACTATCTGGGTGACGCCCGTCCTCTCGGCCTTCAGGTGGTAGACGCTCTCAGTCGCCTCGTCCTTGATCACTCTGAACCTGTCGTTTTCAAGCATCTTCTTGATGCTCGCATATAGCCTTGGGATCTCCACCCCTTTCCCTTTAAACGTCTCCGCCTTGGTCAATCAATCACCCCTCAACGCATAGAACGCAACTAGCGGATATCTTTTGGCCTCGAAATGATAAATCCTGCATCCTTGAGGATGGCTGATGCGGGGGAATAAAGAAATACTCCGATGAAGCTTAATGATCGGGGCGAAAAATTGTCTGAAGAGAAAAAGAAGAAGGAGTACTACTATTACAAGGAGAAGGAGAAGAAGGCCAAGGAGGTCAAGAAGAAGCAGAAGTAGCCCCGAGGAACCCCGGGAGGCACCTCCCGTCCCTCATGGGGTCGAAGCCCTCCACCTCATCCCTCTCTAGAGGCAAAACTATCCTGGAGACCATGCCGTGGAGGCTGTGGGGCAGCCTTATCAGCCTGGAGCCCCCCGTGGTCACCCACACGTCTATGGGCGCTCCCCCCCTTTTCAATTCCTCCGCAAGGACCCTGCGCCTTCCCTCGCTCCAGCCGTAGGCCTCCCCGTCGAGTACGTGGATGTGGAACCCCCTTCCAGAGTATACTATCCTTTTTTCCTCGAACTGGGAGAGCTCGTCGTATAGGCTCAGGGTCGCCCGCTTGACCTCCTCGAACTCCTCGAGGCTGAAGCTCAGGCCCTGGTGGCGCTCCATCCTCTCCTCCAGCTCTTTCTCTGAGAGTAGGTTCTCTGGGTCCAGGTCGAACGCCAGCTCCTGCCCTATGATCGAGCCGTCCCCGGCGTAGACGTTCCTGTCGTAGTAGACTCCCTCGGGTCTGAACTCAAGGATCTGGTCCCTTACGTCAGATAGGTCAGAATACTCGTCTATGACGATGGTGGTCGAGGCCTCGTGCTGGTACTCTGGGGGAGCTATCCCAGTGTGGCGGCCTATTATGACTGCGAAGACCACGCCCTCTAGCCTCCCCCTGAACCAACTGCGCACGGCCCCCAGGTCGAACTCTTCCCTGTAGAAGGCCTCCCTCTCTGCGACCGTGGAGTAGCGCATCCCCTCTGGCAGCCTGTAACGGGTGACCAAGGCCCTCAAAAGGTGGTTGGCGGCCTCCTATAAAACCCTCCACCCTGAAAAGGAGGCGATATTGGCAGTTTTATTAGCCACCTGATCACTCATTTACGGATACGGCTATGGAGCGCGTCGATGTCGTAATCGTCGGGGCGGGCATAGTTGGGCTGGCCATCGCCTCAGAGGTCGCCAGGGGGGACAGGGACCTATACGTCTTGGAGAAGGAACAGGGCTACGGACAGGCGGCAAGCAGCAGGAACAGCGAGGTCGTCCACGCTGGCATATACTACCCCAAGGGCTCCCTCAAGGCTGAGCTCTGCGTGAGGGCCAACCCCATGATCTACAGGATATGCGAGGAGAAAGGCATACCCCACAAGGTGCTGGGCAAAATCATAGTCGCGAACGGGGAGGAGGAGGTGAGGCAGCTCGAGGCAATATTCAAGAGCGCCAGGGAGTGCGGTGCCCGTGGCCTCGAGATCATCGACTCCGACAGGGTCCACGAGCTTGAGCCGAAGGTGAGGGCTGACGCTGCCATCCTAAGCCCCACCACCGGGATAGTGGACGCCCACGGCCTGATGGACCACTTCTACAGGGAGGCCAGAAGGAAGAGCGGGGGAGACCCGCTGGTCCTCGACACGGAGGTTGTGGGCATAGGGCAGAGCGGCGACGGGTACGCCGTCGATGTGGTCTCAGGGGGGGAGCCCTTCTCCGTCGAGGCCGGGGTGGTCATCAACTCGGCTGGGCTCCTCGCGGACAGGGTAGCAGAGATGGCGGGGTTCGACATCGACGGGGAGGGTTACCGCATCCACTGGTGCAAGGGGGACTACTTCAGCCTCACTGGTAAGCCCCCTGCCAGGATGCTGGTCTACCCTCCACCTCCCCTGGGCGGGGCCAGCCTGGGCATCCACACGGTCCCAGACCTCGCGGGCCGCATCAAGTTCGGGCCAAACGCCTACTACGTCGACGAGATAAACTACAGGGTTGAGTCAGAGCTTGAGCCATTCTGGAGGGACATAGTCAGATACCTCCCCGTGGTCAGGAAGGAGGACCTCCACCCGGACATGTCGGGCATCAGGGCGAAGCTCCAGGGCCCCGGCGACCCGGTGAGGGACTTCGTAATAAGGCACGAGGAGGACAAGGGCTACCCGGGATTCATCAACCTCATAGGAATAGAGTCCCCGGGACTCACTGCCGCCCCGGCGATCGCAGAGATGGTGGCCGCAATGGTGGATGAGATCCTGGACTAGGCCTCCATAGAAGCTTGGTCTAGCGGTTCCGACGTCAGGGGAGGCTCTTCGATGGGGTTTGGTCTGGCATCATACAGCCGGCTACCCTGAGACACTTTCACCCCACCAGTCCAAGATAGGGCCCTGGACGCCCATCGCCACCCAGCGCATAGATGTTTATCCCAAAGAGCCACTCTAATGAGGGTCTTCGAGAGATGAGAGCCGGTGAGGCTCCGTCTCAGGCTAAAAGCTCTATATCTTACCCTTTAGATATTTTATACGTCTAGGTGCTTTGTGGATTGAAGTTCTGCGAAGAGTGCGGCTCCTTCATGGAGAAGACGTCGAGAGGCTACGCGTGTCCCAGGTGCGGGCACGTGGTCCGCTCGAACATAGTCGAGGTCAGGAAGGCTGAGGAGCCCGCGGAGGCCGTATACGTCGTCGACGGGTCTGAGGCAGATGCGGTCGTCGTGAACCAGACCTGCCCAGAGTGCGGCCACCACGAGGCGTACAGGTTCGTGTCTGTGACCTCAGGGGAGCACGCCGGCGTAAAACAGGACAGGACCCTTGAGCGCTACAGGTGCAAAGGCTGCGGCCACACCTGGGTCAAGAGGTAGGGCCCCGGAGGGCTACCTCTTCACCTTCACGTTTATGGGGATGCCTCGCCTCACGCTCTGGGTGACGATGCAGAAGCCCTCGAATATCTCTACGCACCTGTCCAGCTGATCGGCGTAATCCCCAGCCACCTCGGGCGTGATCTCGACTTCGAGCCCGGCTATCCTCCACCTTCCCTCGGGGTTCCTCGCCAGCCTTGCCTCGACGGAGGCCCTCATACCATCGACCCGGACCCTGGACTTCTGGAGGCAGAAAAGAAGGCTCGAGCTGAGGCAGTCGCCCACTGCTGCGGCAAGCGCCCTCGAAGCGTCTGGCCCAGAGCCTCCACCGACGGGCTCCGGCTCGTCCATCCTGAATGGCTCGACGCCCCCGATGCCGAAGTCGGCCTCGAAGGCGAATCCCTCCTCCCTCTCTACGGTCACCCTGAACCTCCTCTCCTCTGACATCCCTTTCCCCATTTAGGGGAGTTCGTTTCTATTTATGAGGGTTAGGCGTCCTCGAGGCCCTCGTATTCGGGGTGGAACTCCTCGGGGTGCTTCTTCTTGTAGTCGTTCTCGTAGAGGAAGCCTCCGACGAACAGGGCGAATCCCAGGAAGACGAAGACCCAGACGATCCACTCGGTGGCTGCGTCCTCGGTGACGGTTATGTTGTATATGAGGCCTATGCATGCGAAGACGGAAACGAAGGCCCCTATGAACATCAGGTTCCAGAGCCTGAGCTTTATCTCCCCCACCCCCCGAGCAATGATAACCCCCTTCCCAGCCCAATTATAGTTTTTCCCCTGGAAAGCCATAAAGCCGTAGCGGGGAAGAGATGAACCCGTGTCCGTCATGAGGAGGAAGGAGAAGGAGATCACAGATAGAGTGGTCATGGAGGAGGTCCTGAGGGAAGCGCAGATAGGGAGGCTGGCCACGTGCTCCGGGGGGGAGCCGTACGTCGTCCCGGTAAACTTCGTCTACGCGGACGGCGTGATATACTTCCACGGCCACAGGGAGGGGAAGAAGATGGGGAACATCTCCATGAACCCCAGGGTCTGCTTCGAGGTGGACTCCGGGGAGGTCTTGGAGGCCGACAGGCCATGCGACTACAACTTCGAGTACAGGAGCGTCGTCGTCCAAGGCTTCGCCAGGGTCGTGGAGGACCCCGAGAGGGCCCTCAGGGCCCTGAGGAGGCTCGTCGACAAGTACGCCTTCGGGAAGGGGAGGACCCTTGAGAGGGGGGACCTTGAGAGGCACGGGGGCCTCGTCGTCGTTGAGGTGGAGGTCGGGGAGATGACGGGGAAGAGGAGCCCCGCCTAGCCCCCCAGTGCCTGTACCAGTGCCTGAAGCTGTTCTCCGTCCACTCGGGCCTCTCGGAGGGGTAGAACTCGGGGTAACTGTGCTTCAGGGCCTCCTCCTCGGATGCGCCTCCCCTGATCAGCCCCTCCATCTCAGACTTCACCGTCTCGAACCACTCAAGCTGCCTTTCGACCTCCCCCTTGTCGCATAGGGGTCCGTGGCCCGGGACGATGGCCTCTACGTCCATCGCCCGGATGCCCTTCAGGGCCTCTATCCATGCGTCGGGGTCGGCGGTGGGGTCTCCTGCCCAGGGGAACCTGCCGACGAATAGGAGGTCCCCAGCGAAGAGCACCTTTTCTTCTGGGACATGGACCACGGTGGAGCCGTCCGTGTGGCCCCCGGTGTGGATCATCTTCACGTCCCTTATCTTGTGCCTGTCCTCGAAGGTCCTGGTGGGAAGCACTATCCTCAGCCCCTCGTATAGGTAGGCCCTCTCAGGTCTGGTCCTCTTCACCTCCTCGATCATCTTCTCCAGGTTGCCTGGGGCCCAGACAGTCCTGAGGCTCTCCTCCATCTTCTC
>CAYGAH010000059.1:0-19123 GCA_964347685.1 uncultured Candidatus Bathyarchaeia archaeon
TGTCCCCTCCAGCCCCTCCTCCAGCATCCCCACGATGCGCTTCATGATGCTGAAGCCCCACCCCGTGTAGACGGTGAAGCCCTTCACCGGGTAGCGGTCGTCGGCTATCTTCGCCTCTAGGAGGACGTTGTCGTACCACTCGCTGAACTCCTCCTTGGGGATGAGCTCCTTCTCAGACTTCCCGCCCAGGCTCCCTTTCCCGGCCATCCTCTTTACCTCTTACCTTCCCAGATTTGGGGCCAGCCTTTTAAAAATATTCACAAATTCCGGCAGGCTTTCATATCCATTTGGAAGCGAAAAGCCATCCGCAAGTTGTAACCAATAGGAAAGGATGATAAATTCCCCTTCTTTCATAAATGTCGAGGCGTTAATTCTTGTTGAAAGATAGGGTTGCAGTGGTCACGGGAGCCACGGGCGCCCTTGGCAGGGTGGTCACCAAGAAGCTCCTGGAGGGTGGGGCCAAGGTCGTGGCCCTGTACAGGACGGAGGACAGGCTGGAAGAGCTCCTGGAATTTGTGGGAGACCTCAATGATGGTCTGATCGGCTTCGAGGGCGACGCACTGGTTGAGGATAGCACAAGGGCTCTGGCGGAGAGGGCCGTGGGGGAGCACGGGAGGATAGACATTCTGCTGAACATAGTGGGGGCATACTCCGGAGGCAAGGCCCTCTCAGAGACGGACGAGGAGACCTGGGACAGGATGATGGGGGTCAACCTCGAGTCTGCCTTCCTGTGCTCGAAGGCCGTGGTGCCGTACATGATGGAGAAGAACTACGGCAGGATCGTGAACGTCTCAGCGAGGACAGCTGTCCAGAGGGGGAGCCGCTCGAAGTCAGGGGCCTACGCCGTCTCCAAGGCGGGCGTCATCGTGCTCACCGAGGCACTGGCAGAGGAGTTGAAGAAGTTCGACATAAACGTCAACTGCATCATGCCCAGCGTCATAGACACCCCCGCGAACAGAGAAATGTTCCCAAAGGCCGACTTCTCCAAGTGGGTTGACCCAGAGGAAATAGCCGACGTGATACTGTTCCTGGCCTCGGAAGCCTCTAAGCCGACCAGCGGGGCGACGGTTCCTGTTTACGGCAAGGCGTAAAATGGGTGGACGGGGGCTTTCCAAAAATTGTCAGACCATTTTCTGTGAACGAAGGATGCCTCATATCTCAAGCTTTAAGCCTGCGTGGACCCAGCCCCTCTTCCCAGCCTTGAATTCCAGGGTGTTCTCGTAGCCCATCTCTAGGAGCTTCCTGGTCGCCTTGGTGCTGGCCTCGCATGCGTAGCTGGAGCAGTAGGTGACTATCTTTTCAGCCTTCTTGAGCTCCTCACCCGCCCTCTCCTCGACCTCCCTGAGGGGTATGTTTATCGCCCCTGGGATGTGGCCCTCCCCATAGCTCTTCGCCGACAGGACCTCCACGAGCTTGAAGTCCTCCTCGTTGAGCATCATCTCTAGGAGCTCCTCGATGGAGATCAGCTTTATCCTCTGCATGACCCGATCAACCCACGCCTTTCTGGTATATGATCGGAGTAGACGATTAAAAAGTTCATTTTTTCCTGGCAATAAATGATTTAGTTTAGCCTGGTCCAGAATTTTACCCCATAGGGATCTACGCACATAATACGATCTGTCCTAAAATTCCGTTAAAAATAAAAAAGATCTTTGAACTACGCAGTTAACCTAATTCCAGCCGTGTGCCGTGCACACCGCTACCGGATTAGTACCTGCTTTGCCTATGCTTCTGGTAGCATTCACGGCAGTAGACTGGCCGACCCTCTGTGGGCTTGAAAGGAACTTCGCATTCCTTCCCACAGTCAGAGCAGATGGCCTTGTGCATCTCTCTGGGTCCGCGGTCATAACTGCGTCTGCCTCTATATCCCATTTCACTTACTCCTTTTCTTACGAGCCCACAGTGCCAGCGGGCCCTGTATGGCTCTTGTCGTGGTAGGTTTCCTGCTTTTTAAATCTATGTATGAGACATGGACCTGTTTTAGCCCCCTTTTACATCCTAGGGTTTATATCCCCTGGCCCCCGTATCATGGCGAGGATCGTCTAGTGGCGCAGGAAGAGGGGGACATTACAAAGATCGAGTTCGGGGAGACCAGAGACTTCAAGTTCAACGCGGCTTACGAGGCCTATTCGAGGTCCTTCGACAAATCCCCTAGCACAGATGAGAAGAAGAGGCTCAACGAGGTCATAACCAGGCTCTTCAACAGGGAGATAAGCTACCCCCGTTTCTACGAGGAGATAAACAGGTACTTGGACAGGCCCGACGGCAAGGAGTTCAGGCGGGCGAGGATAAAGGGCCAGAGGAAGAGGGCGTACCGGAGAGACCAGCAGGAGAAGTTGCGCATAAAGCGCCACAAAAGATGATATGATCGAATGGCCCCGCTTCTAAATCATCAAAACGGGATGAGGGGGCCCTGTGAGGGGCCCACACCCTCATCTCTTGTATACGATCTTGCCGTCCACGATGGTGGTCAGGACCTTGACTTCCTTGACTTCCTCAGCTGGTATGGTCAGTATGTCCCTGTCGATGACGATGAGGTCCGCCAGCTTCCCAGGTTCTATGCTCCCCAGCCTGTCCTCGTCCTTCCCTAGGTACGCCCCGTTCCATGTGTAGACCCTTATCGCGTCCATGACGCTGACGGCCTCCTCCGGGCCCACCACTTGGCCGCTGCTCGTCTTCCTAGTCACGGCCTCGTATATCTGGACGAAGGGGCTGTAGAAGGTTACCGGGCAGTCGCTGTTCCCCCCTGCGACGATCCCCATCTCCTTCATGGTCCTGTGGGGGTGGAGCCACCTGCTCCTCTCTGGGCCGAAGTTCTCCGCGTACTGGTCCCCTAGGCCGTACATGTAGCCTATGCTCGAAGATGGAGTGACCCCCAGCTCCTTTATCCTCTTCAGCTGCTTCGGGGTGCAGCAGCTGTTGTGCTCCAGCCTGTGCCTCATGTCCGGCCTGGGGTTCAGCCTCTGGGCCTTCTCTATGCAGTCTAGGGCGATGTCGATCCCCCTGTCCCCTATGCTGTGGATGCTCACCCTTATGCCCGGGTCGTGGGCCCGGACCACCATGCGCTCTATTTCCTCGGGGTCGGTCATCATCATCCCTATGTCCTTCGTCCCCCTGTTCTGGGGAGTGTAGACGGCGGCTGTGCCCCCGGCCCCTGACCCGTCCCCCATTATCTTAAGGGATATAATCTTCAGCCATTCGTCTCCGAACCCGCTCTCCAAGCCCAGGCTGGTCATCGATCCCAGGATGTCTGCGCCCTCGGGGTGCTGGGGCCTGGCGCTCACCATCAGGCTCAGCCTCAGCTTCCTCATCCCTTCTTCTAGGAGCTGCTTGAAGGCCCTGATCCCGTCGCTGTACCCGCTGGCGTCGTGGGTGGAGGTCACCCCCCACTCGGCGAACTGGTCTATGACCCTGCGATAGGACCCCTTAAGCTCCTCCACAGAGTACGGGGGTATTACCCGGGAGACAAGCCTCTGGGCCGTCTCGTACAGGAGCCCGGTCGCCTCCCCCTCCCCGTCCCTGTCGATCTTCCCGCCCGGCGGGTCCGGCGTTTCCCTGGTCACACCCGCGAGCTCAAGGGCCCTGCTGTTCACCAGGCACTGGTGGCCCGTGTCGGCCACGATGAAGACGGGGTTTTCTGGGGCCGCCCCATCCAGCTCCATCCTCGTCAAGTGCCTTCTCTCCTCAAGCTTGGAGTCGTTGAAGTTTGAACCCCTGACCCACCTCCCGGGGCCCAGCTCCGCCGCCTTCTCCTCCACCAACTCCAGGACATCCTTGACGCTCCTAACGTGGGGCGCCCTGCAGTCGAACTCCAGGAACCTGGAAGCCAGGCTGCTTGGGTGGGTGTGGGAGTCGATGATCCCCGGTAGCACGGTCCTCCCCTTCAGGTCTATTACCTCGGTCATGTCCCCAGCGAGCTTCATGACCCTGGAGTTGGGGCCCGTGGCTAGAATCTTCCCATCCCTGATGGCCACGGCCTCCACGACGGAGTCTTCCTCGTCTACGGTTAAGATCTTGCCGTTGACGAGAACTATGTCCGCCCTGAGCAAGTCCTCGAGCATGATCAGACCACACCCGTATTTTGGCGCCATACGGATAAAAGAGGTGCGTCCATGGCGAAACCTTTGATAAGCCCCCTTCCAGAGAAAATCAAGATAGCCATGGCGAAGGACCCTGTGTGCGGGATGTCAGTCGACGAGGAGACGGCTAAGTGGACCAGCGAGTACAAGGGGAAGACCTACTACTTCTGCAACGAGGGGTGCAAGAAGGCCTTCGAAAAGGCGCCTCAACGCTACGTCAAGTAGTTAATCCGAAACCATCGTTTTTCTGATTTGTTTTCGGTCTTTTATTTGAACTAGACCTCGGCCGCTGCCTTTATGTCCCACTGGCTCATCCAATCCTCGTCGCCCTGGTGTTCGATGGGCCTCTGGGGCTCGATCTCTATCCATTTCCCCGGGCTCAGCCCATAAGCGGTCAGGTCACTGAAGTAATAGATGTCGTACTCGCCCAGGTCCTCCATGCGCAAAAGGACCATCACGTGGCCGCTGCCCTCGCTGTTCTCGAAGAAGCCTACGGCGGAATCTATCCCAGAGGCCTCGAAAAGCGCCGCAGCCAGGGTGGAGTAGTCTTCGCAGTCCCCTGAACCGAGGCTGAGGGTTTCAACGGGCGCCCTGCAGATGTCGTCGGTCTCGTACTCATAGTCCACTCGTCCGTTTACGAACTCCAGTATCTTCCTCACCCTCTCAACGCCCGAGTCGGGTTCCTGCACCCCTGTGTATTCCAATGCCTTCCTCATCTGTTCCTTGGCCTGCTCGTAGCTGTGCTCCCCGACATCCTTGTAATACTTGTTCTCGATGGTGGGCCATGAGTTTACACCAAGGTCGTGGAGGGCGAGGTTCACCGCGAACTTGACGATTTCCCGATCGGGATGGTATGTCGACTTGTAGCCCGAAAGCCCCACCTCGTACCTCAGGACGTCGTAGAAAGACGTGAGGCTGTTCCCTATCCCAAGCTCTGTTTCTACGTTGTAGCTAGAGTTGAGCCCCTCGAAGTCGCTTCGGAGCGTCGAGTACTGGAGTTTGAGGCTGGTCAGATTGAACTGCATCTCGGCCTTCTCTAGGTAGACCGCGTCTAGCTCGATCTCAAGGCCTTCTATCTGCTCCTCCATGTCGGATTTGGCCTTCTCCACGTCAGATACGGTCTCCTCCAGTCCGTCGATCTCCGAGTTGGCCTCCCCGAGCATGCCCTGAAGGGAGACATTCTCTTCCTCGAGCCTCATGTTCTCGGTGACGAAGAAACCCGTCAAGCCGAAGTTAGACAATATCAGGATGGCTGTGAGCAAAGTACTGCCTTTCATAGCTACAAAAAAGGTTCCCGATCTTTTATAACCCTAAGCCTGTTGCCAGCCACACCGACAGTTGAAAACGATTCAAAATTTACGACGATTTAGTTAAAAATGGCGAAACGGGGGGGGTTCATTCATCTAGTCTGGCGATCGGACTGTAAAATTTTTCAGGATGGGAACGACCGAGTTTTTATTCCCGTGATATGTCCTCGACGGCCCCTAGGAGCTTCTCAACCTCGTCCACGGTGTTGTAGATGTATGTGGAGGCCCTGACAGTCCCCTCCGGGAGCTTGAAAAGCTCCTTCATCAGAGGGAGGGCGCAGTGGTGCCCCGAGCGGACGGCTATGGCGTGCTCGGCGTCCAGGGTGAGAGCAACGTCGTGGGGGTTCATCTCGCCTACGTTGAAGGAGACTATCCCCACCCTCCTCCTGGGGTCGCTCGGCCCGTACACATCGACCCCCTCTATCTCCACTAGCCCCTCCGAGAGCCGCCCAGCAAGTTTGGCGTCCCAAGCCTCGACCTCGTCCATCCCGACCCGGTTGAGGTACTGGCACGCCTCTCCGAAGCCTATCACCTGGGCTATTGCGGGAGTCCCCGCCTCGAACCTCATGGGAGGCACAGCGAGCTCGTAGCTGTCGATGCTGACTTCTGAGATGGTCCCTCCCCCTATGCAGAGGGGCTCTACCTCGAAAAGCTCTTCATCTGCGATGTACAGCGCCCCCGACCCAGTGGGTCCGAGCATCTTGTGCCCAGAGAAGGCGAGGAAGTCGACGCCCGAGTCCATGACGTCAGTCTTCAGGTGGGGCACTCCCTGGGCGCCGTCCACGAGGATCATCGCGCCGTGCTCGTGGGCTATCGATGCGATCTCCTTGACAGGAACGATGCAGCCCAGAACGTTGGAGACATGGGTCACGGCCACGAGCTTTGTGTCGTCGTCTATCGCCCCCTCGAAGTCGGCCATGTCGAAGAGCCCCTCCTGGTCAGGCCTCACCACTTCGACGCTGCACCCATGGCGCTTGGCGACCCTGAGCCAAGTGATGTAGTTGGAGTGGTGCTCTATGACTGTGGTGACGATCTTGTCCCCCTTCTCCCAGCCCATGTCGTTCGCGATCATGTTGATGCCCTCCGTCGTGTTCCTCATCATCGCTACGTTCTCTGCCCCGGGAGCCCCTATGAACTCGGCAACGAGCCCGTGGGCCCTCTCGTACTCCTCGCTCGCCCTCTGGGAGAACCTGTGGACCCCCCTCTCCACGTTCGCCCTGTACTCCCTGTAGTACTCCATCTCCTTGAGCACGACCTGCTCGGGAGTGAGGCTGCTCGCCGCGTTGTCAAGGTATATGACGCCCTTCTCAAGTATTGGGAAGTCCCTGCGAACGGATTCGACGTCCAACAAACCAGACCAGAAAGAAACGGGCGGTGGAAGCCCTTAAGGGTTCCTAGGGGGCTAGGGCACCGTGACGCTCTTAGCTAGGTTCCTGGGCTTGTCGGGGTCTAGGCCCTTCGCGACGGCCAGGTGATAGGCGAGAAGCTGGAGGGGCACTACGTAGGGGATGGGGGAGAGGATCTCTGGGATCCCCCTGGGCACCTCTATGTACTCGTCGGCTAGCCTTATGACCTCCTCGTCTCCCTCCTCGCAGATGGCTATTATCCGGGCTCCCCTCGCCTTCATCTCCATTATGCTCCCGATGATCTCCCTGTGGGTCTCCCCCCTGGGGCAGATGAAGACGCAGGAGACCCCCTCCTCCACGACGCTTATGGGTCCGTGCTTGCTCTCCCCGGCAGCGTAGGCCAGCGAGGGCACGTATGTGACCTCAAGCAGCTTCAGCCTTCCCTCCATGGCCGTCGCCGAGCTTATCCCCCTCCCAAGGAATAGGAAGAGCTGCTCGTCGGCATGCTTCCTCGCAAGGGCCTCGGCCTGCCCCGCGCTGCCCTCCAGCACCCTTTCCACCCAGTCGGGCACCTCCTGCAGCCTCAGCTTCAGGTCGTCCATCTCGTCCTGGGAGACCTTCCCCCGGGCTCGTGCGAGCTTCAGAGCCAGCTGGGCGAGGACAAGGACCTGGGATGTGAAGGTCTTAGTGGCGGCCACCCCTATCTCTGGGCCCGACTGCTGGACGACGTAGGCCCTGGAGACCCGGGTCAGAGTCGATCCTACGGTGTTAGTGATCCCCAGGATGGTAGCGGCCCTCATGCGGGCGTGATCCACAGCCTTCAATGTGTCGTATGTCTCCCCCGACTGGCTCACCGTCAGCATCACAGAGTCGATCCCCACCGTCGAGCCATACATCTCAACGAACTCGGAAGATACCACGGGCACCGTAGGCAGCCTCGCCAGCTTGGAGAATATGTAGGACCCCGCAAGGCTTGCGTAGTGGGAGGTGCCGGCCGCGACTATGTAGATGTCCTTGCCCCTGTCCAGGAAAGCCGTGAGCAGGTCCATGTACTGCTCCTGGAGCCTGAGGGCGTTCCTGAGGCTGAGGGGCTGCTCGTGGATCTCCTTCAGCATGAAGTGGGGGTATCCCTGCTTCTCAGCCATCTCCAGCGTCCACGTGATCTCTTTGATCTCTCTCTCGACGGGAGACCCGTCTACGATGCGGGACACCCTGAATCCATCCACGTCGAGGACCGCCATGTCCCCGTTTCTGAGGTAGGCGACCCTGTTCGTGTATGGCAGCATCGCGGGGACGTCGGAGGCGCAGAAGACTCCCTCATCCGAGACGCCAAGCACTAGGGGACTCTCGTGTCTTGCGCAGTATATCTTGTCCGGCTCGTGGGTCGATAAAATCGCAACAGCGTAAGAACCCTCGAGCCTCCTCACGGCCCTTAGGAGAGCCTCACCAAGGCCTATGTCCCCCTTCAGCTCCTCCTCTATGAGGTGGGGGATCACCTCCGTGTCGGTCCTGGAAGCGAAGCTGTGTCCGGCGTTCATAAGCTCCTCCTTGAGCTCCATGAAGTTCTCTATCACACCGTTGTGGATGACGGCTATGCGACCGCTGGAATCCGTGTGGGGGTGGGCATTCACCATGCTCGGCGCCCCGTGGGTGGCCCAACGGGTGTGTCCTATGCCCACGGAGCCGGGCATCTCGTCGAAACGGAGGCGCCCAGCGACCTCCTCGAGCTTACCCCTGTCCTTCCTCAAGTACATGGATCCATCGTCGACGGTCGCGACACCGACGGAGTCGTAGCCCCGGTACTCGAGCCTCTTCAGGCCGTCCAGTATCACTTGCACCGAGGAGCCCTTACGCAAAATGCAGCCGAATATCCCGCACAAAGAACTCCCTCCAGTTAAAAATAATATCGAATGCCTATTATTTAAAAATACCAGAATAAAACTCCTTGAAGAAAATTTACCGAAACCATCTCTTTATTGTTGTCATGGGGAGTCTCTATGTTATTTAAAATTGAGGTTTTTATAGTGCTTTAAAACTCGATTGTTATTTTAGCCTTCGATTTTAATATGATCCCTCAAAGTGTGTCTCAAAAAATTAATTAGGACTCATGTAGCTTAAATGATGGAATATGAAGATAAACAAAGAGAACCTGGCACTAATAGTGTCGACGATAGTTTTATTCTCTATTTTCGCGATTTCGTTTTACAACGTTCTGACTCCCAGGAGATATGTGTGGGAGGGGAGGGTCTTTGACGTTACTCAGGGCTCAACGGTTACGGTTATTCAAAGTTATGGTGCCGGACGTTTGTCCTTAAGAGGAAATTATACAATCGAAGTTGGTTCAATTTATAAAATAACCTATATCTCGACTCGCAGTAACTTCGCAGAAGAAATCATTTCGATCGAAAAAATAGGTTGACGAATCCGGCAGTGAGGTATAAAAGGATCACTGCTTTATCCTAAAATTAAAGCCTTAGGATTCGATTTTATCCATATTT
This sequence comes from uncultured Candidatus Bathyarchaeia archaeon, assembly GCA_964347685.1. Taxonomy (GTDB): domain Archaea; phylum Thermoproteota; class Bathyarchaeia; order TCS64; family TCS64; genus CAYGAH01. Next base: position 9,231 of record CAYGAH010000059.1, read on the forward strand.
TACAATGATTAAAAATAATTTACCTATTTTGTTGACCAATGGTCCGGTCATTTGTTAATACCACCACGAAATATTAATAAATACATATATATAAAAGTAAAAATAGATAAAACATGTGAAAAATTCTTTTCTGATCTGAAATGCGAAGGTTGGGTGTCGCCGTTATAGGATGCGGCTCTTGGGGGAGCAATCACGCCCGCATTTACAACGACCTCCCAAACGCTTCGCTTGTTGCTGTCGCTGATAAAAACGAGTTCACAAGTAGGAAAATAGGCGAGAGATACCGGGTAGAGTGGTACACGGACATAGACAAGATACTAGAAAGGTCTGACATCGAAGCCGTATCGGTATGCACATCGACTGTGACGCATGCTTCGATCACATCGAAAGCGATCGAGATGGGGAAACACGTCTTGGTAGAGAAACCGATGACGAATACGATCGATGAGGCGAAGAGCCTCATAAAAGCCGCCAGGGGAAAAGGTGTCTATCTTTCCGTCGGGTTCGTGGAAAGGTTCAACCCCGCCGTCGAGGAGGCTATGAGGATCATTTCTCGGGGGGAGGTGGGAGAGGTGATCCTGGCCCACACAAGGCGTGTCAGCAGAAGGCCCCCCAGGATCGGGGACGTCGGCGTCATCAAAGATCTCGCGATACATGATATCGATGTAACGCACCAGTTGTTTGGCTCGGAAGCCAGGATGGTGTTCGCCTCGGCAGGGAGCATAGCCCACGGCTTCGAAGACTACGCAAACATCGTCATCTGCTTCGATAGAAACAGGAGCGCTTTCATAGAGGCCAACTGGCTGACCCCACGAAAGGTACGGAGCCTTTTGATCACGGGTACCGAGGGTCTGGTCAACGTTGAGTACCTCTCACAGCAGGTCGTTTTGGAGAACAATGAGCGTCTTTATCAGCCCTTCCTCGAGTATGGGGAGCCCCTTAGAAGGGAGCTTGAAAGCTTCGTTGGATCCGTCATCAGCGATGAGGCCCCTAGGGTGACCGGTGAAGACGGGCTTAAAGCGTTGATGATGTGTGAAGCTGCTATGGGATCGGCTGCGTGTGGACGGAGTATAATTATGAAATGACAGAGGGGATGATAAACACCTGGAAATTGTAGTAATTGGCATGGGAAATGTGGGCATACCTACCGCCGCAATTTTCGCAGATGTAAATGGGTTCAATGTCGTCGGGATACAGCGAAGATCTGGACGGTCTGGGTGGAAGATCGAGTACCTAAATTCTGGTAAATCCCCCATAAGAGGATTCGAGCCCGGATTGGCTGAGATGATCGAGAGGGTTGTCGGGGAGGGCAGCTTCAGGGTCACAGACGACTTTTCGGCCTGCGAGAAAGCCGACGTGATCATCATAGCGGTTCAGACACCGGTAGACGAAGCACACGTTCCCCAATACACACCTCTTAGGGAAGTATCCAGGGCTGTCGGGGGTCGAATGAAGAGGGGCGTTATGATCATCCTCGAATCGACAGTAGCTCCTGGGACGACGAGATACGTTGTCAAACCCATCCTAGAGGAAACATCGGGAATGGAGGCGGGTAAGGACTTCAACCTGGTCTTCTCCCCCGAGAGGGTCACGGCGGGTCGCCTCCTCCACAACATCAAGAAAATGCCTAGGATCGTGGGGGGCCTCACCCCCGCCTGCACCAGACGCGGCGTGGGCCTCTACAAGAACATCGTGGAGGCGGAGCTTTACCCGACAGATTGCCTCACGGCCGAAACCGCAAAGCTCACGGAGAACACTTACCGGGACGTCAACATAGCATTTGCCAACGAAATCGCATTGGCGTGTGAGAGCTTGGGAGTGGACGTCCACGAGGTCAGACGCCTCATGAACGCCCTCCCCTTCGACCCCTCCGACCCCGCGAGGAACCCTTACCGGATGATGCACATTCCGGGCGCTGGCGTCGGTGGCCATTGCCTTCCCAAGGACCCTTGGCTGCTCAAGTACGGCTTGGACACCTACGGGGAATTTGATTTCATCCCTAGGGTTCTGATCGAGAGCAGGCGGATAAACGACTACATGCCCCAGCACATGAAGGATCTGATCGAGGGGGCCCTGGCGGAGCGCAACATGAAACTGCAAGACACACGGATATGCATCCTTGGCTTCGCGTTCCTGGAGGACTCCGACGACACGAGGAACACCCCGGCTCTGCCCCTTTACAACTTCTTGAAGGTTGCCTGTAGGGAAGTGGTGGTTCACGACCCGCATGTGGAGGAGTATGAAGGCGTAGCCCTGACAGCCCGATTGGAGAATGCTTTGAGAGACAAGGACTGCGTCGTCATGGTTACTCGTCACAGGGATTATCTTGATATTCAACTAGAACGGCTGAAAGAACTCCTCGCCACCCCCGTGATAGTCGACGGAAGGAACGTCTTCGACCCCGAAAAATGCATCAAAGAGGGTTTCACCTTCCAAGGCGTGGGGATAGGTCATCACGCATACAAACCTAAACGAGATGATTGCGATCAAACGAGATAAGGTTTAGAATCTATGGAGAAACTGGCCATCCACGGTGGGAAGCCCGCCTCAGAGAGGATGATCCCCATCGCGAAACCGTTTTTCTCTGAGAAGACAATAAGAGACGTGTCAGAGGTCCTCAGGTCGAGGCATGTTGTGCAAGGCCCGAGGACGAGAGAACTCGAAGAAAGATTCAGGGAAAAGGTCGGGGCGAGTTACGCCTACGCGGTCAGCTCTGGGACGGCCGCCCTACACGTTGCCTTCCTCTCGATCCTTGAGCCTGGCGACGAGGTTATAGTGCCAGCCTTCACTTTTTTCGCCACTGCGAGCACCGTCCTATATTCCCAGGGTAGACCGGTGTTCGCCGACATCGACCCAGAGACCTTCACGATAGATCCCGAAGATGTAAAGGAAAAGATCTCGAGTAAAACCAGGGCGATGGTGCCTGTTCATCTCTTCGGGAACGCGGTGGGTATGAAAGCGCTCAACGATCTGGCCGAAGATCATGACATCATGGTCGTCAGCGACTCCGCCCAGGCCCACGGCACGGAGGTCTACGGGAGGGACGTGGGCTCCTTCGACCATCTCAACTGCTACAGCTTCTACCCAACGAAGAGCATGACCACAGCCGAAGGGGGGATAGTCACGACTAATGATGAGAGACTGGACAGGCTGGGGCGCCTCATGAGGAGCCACGGCGACGACTCGAGGTACCACCACATCATGCTCGGCTTTAATTACAGGATGACCGACATAGCGGCCGTCATAGGGCTGAATCAGCTCTCGGAGATTGACGGCTACTTGGCGAGGAGGAGATACTGTGGCAAGGTTCTCAGGGAGGGCGTCGAGAGGATCGAGGGGCTTCATCCCCAGAGGATCGGGGAAGGTGTCAACCATTCCTACAGCTACTTCACTTCAACGATGGACACAACCGATTTCAAGTGCACAAGGGACGAGTTCATGGAAGCCTTGAGGGCTGAGAACATATCTTGTGCCATCCACTACCCTGTGCCTCTCACAAAACAACCAGCCATCACAGACCTAATGAAGCCTGAAAGGTGCCCAGCATCGGAGGAAACCTCCAACAGAATATTCTCATTGCCCATGTACCCAGGGCTCATGGATGGGGAACTTGAGAAAATATTAGAAGGTGTAGAAAAAGTGGCGACCTTTTTCCGTAAATAGGCGCTATTCCTGGGCCTCCCAATCCATCTTCTTAGCCAGGTACTCCTCTAAGCCATATCTATACCTCGCCGGGTTCCCATAGACTACGGTTTCGGGTGGAACATCCCTTGTTACGATCGCTCCCATTCCCACGACAGACTTGGCGCCGATCCTCACTCCCGCTTTGATAACTGCTCCAGCGCAGATAACGGCGCCTGGCTCCACGTGGACGCCTGCCATCTTTGGGGACATGGGATAGGGGTCGTTCGTGAATATCACGCCGGGGCCGACGAAGACACCTTCCTCGATGACCGTTAGGGGCGGTATGTATGTCGTCCCCTCTATCCTGCAGTTCCTGCCTATCTTGACCCCATAATCTAGGTGGACAAGGGAGCCGATCTTCGTTCCGTCCCCGATCTCGGCGCCGTCACCTATGTAGGTGAAGTGCCAGATCTTCACACCTTCGCCTATCTTCACATCTTTGCCTACGTGTCGAAAAATTTCAGTCAAACACTACCCCTAAAATTATTAACTTTAATCCCATAAAAATAAATTTAAATTGAAGATAAATGTAGAAATGGATTTAACATCCAACGTGAACTCGATAGATTTGAACCCTAGTTAAAAGGGGTCTTATGCAATACCAGGGGCTTTGGCGAGGGATGTTCTTTTTATTTGTTAATTCACAAAGAACTTCTTCAATTAAGTATTGTATAGAGTGTCAATAAACCTCTAAATTTTTAAGTATTAATTTTTCGAGTTTTTCTCTTCCATTTATATAATTCCTATAACTGTTTTTATTAATATTTTTTATTGCTTCGATTATTGTATCAAGATTAGCCACATCTATGTATTTCAAATTTAATTTTTTAGCCAGAAACTTAATATCTTCTTTACTGGCTGTTCTTTTTAACTGTGAATTGAATACAATTATGAGTGGTTTTTTATATGTTATCGATTCGAATATAGTTCCTCCTCCTTGATGGGTGATAACTATTTCAGCACCGGCTATTATTTTTTGAAAATTTTCTGTTAAAGAAAAGACTTCCCATTGTGGATGTCTCTCTCGATAGACCGTGGGATCGATTTTACCCGTTTGTAACACTATGTTTTTTAGATTGCTTTTATCCATGGCGTCGAAGAGGGTTTTGTGGCCTTCAGTCCCTCCCGTCACCAATATGTAGCCGCCGTTCCAAGGTTCGTATTGTGGTTTTGGAAATATAGGCCCTGTAACGACTCCCCTCAAATTCCTTTTTTGTTCTTCCCATTGCAACACTGTGAGGTGGGAGAAATGTTGAAGTATTTTAGCCGTTTTTGACGGCCTTCTTATGGCCACTCTGCTCTCTATGTTTATGATCGGGATTCCCTTGATCCAGGCGACCAGGGCTGGAGGTATACAAAAGTTGCTCCCAGAAGATATTACCAGATTAAAATCTCTCTTAACTTTGAAGAGTGATTGTATGAATGCGATGGGAAATCTCAATATCGCAACATAATTTGGCGTGAAGGGCTTTCTGGCCTTTATCAGATAATCTACTTTTCCATAATCGAAGAGGATCTTCTTGCTCAATAAATCGTCTTTTGGGGCCAGAAACGAAATCTCTACTTTACCACACAAAAATTGTGCTAAGGCTAATGAGATGCTGGTGTGCCCCCCGCCTCCTGCTAGGATTAAAACCTTTCTCCTATTCATCTCTTTGGCATCTCTCAAGACATTGGGGCGTTTATTAGAAAAGCGATAACACAGATAATTGCTTCCATGATGATTAACGTGGAACTCACTTGCCACTCTTTGAGGCGGCCCAGCTTCATTACGAGGTGGGTGAGGGACCTGGTTTTACCACCTCTCGGCTTCACCGACCCGTCTTCCTGTAATACGCCGTAGCTCTCGGCCTGAAACCCTGACAGGGATTTGAGGACGGCCTCCACTATCCAGGGGGTGAAGCAGAGGACGGCGAACCTCTCCATGTTTCCAATGATGGCCACGCAGGCGCCGACGGCCCCTATGGTGTAGTTGAGGTCCCCTGGGAAGACCTTGGCGGGGTACCAGTTGTACCTGAGGAAGGCGAGGAGACCCGCCGCGAAGGTTAGGGCTATGAGGGCGGCTGAGGTCCTCCCCCTGCTCAGGGCGAATATCCCCAGGGATATGTGGAGGACGAGGCCCATCCCCGCCTCGAGACCGTTGAAGCCCGCTAGGAAGTTAGTGGCGTTGGAGCAGCAAAGGACGGCCAAGGGGACGAACACGAGGGGGTAGAGGACGCCGAGCTGCAGCCTGCCCACGAATGGCAAGGTTGCGCTGCTGACGCCCGCGTTCACGGCGATGAGGGGGACCGCCGATGGGAGGGGGAGGAAGAAGTAGGCCCATGCTGGTATTCCCCGCCTCTTGAGCCTCTCGAAGACGCCGCCGCCCTCCCTGCTCTTCATCAGGGCCGTTAGGACGTCGAAGACGCCTATCAGGGTGGTTATGAGGATGGTGTTAAGGCTCGCAAGGATATAGATCAGCCCCGGAAGCCCCCGAGGCACGAATACCTCGTACGCTATGTAGGAGAATACCCCCGTCAGGAACCCCACAATGACGCCGGGCCCCCCCATGTCCGCCACGAGGGGCCTGCCCCTCTTCATTATGTCCCTGCCCACTATGCCCGTCGCGTGCATGAACCTGATAAAAACAGGAATGATTAGGTACGATACGGCGAAGGAAAGGGCCGCTGCGGCGATGAGGGAGTAGGGCGTCTCGTTCAAGGCTGCCTTCCATAAAGATTCTGTCGATCCCCTTTTATGCGTATGGTGGCGGGGAACTTTTATCACGCCCGATGGGAGGGAGAGTATCGTGAGACCACTCATAGTGGACGCCCTAGGCGCCGGGCGCAGCGGGAGGAGGGCGACCCTCGACGTGATAGGTGCTGGCCCGAGAGCCGTTGCGGGAGTGTTCGAGGCCCGGGGAATAGAGGCCAGGGTAGCAAGCCCGATCGTTACTAGGGACGCCATGAAGGGGTACGGAATGCTCCTCGTGAGCGGGATGACCTCTGACCTCTTCGCCGTGCGCAGGACCGTCTCTGATTGGAGGAAGGCATCAGGGGGGCCGGTCCTGATAGGCGGGCCGATCGCCTCCAACCCCGAGGTCTCGCTAGTCAAGACAGGCGGGGACATCTGCGTGATCGGGGAGGGAGAGGAGGCACTGGGAGAGCTTCTCGACCTCGGCCTAGGAACTGGGGCTCCGTCTGGTGAGGAGGAGCTGGATGGAGTGAGGGGCGTCGCCTTCAGGAGGGAGGAGGAGGTCGTTTTGAACCCCCTCAGGCCCGTGATGCGCAGGGAGACCTACGACGGGCTCAGGCCCTCCACCCTAGTGATCAGGGATTACCGCTTGTACCGAGCTGCGAGGGTCTACGTTGAAGTTCTGAGGGGTTGCAGCAACTACCGAAGGGCCAGGATAGGCCCCCTGGGAGAGTGGTGCAGCGGATGCGGCAGGTGCGTGGAGGGGGGCCTCGAGGAGCGTTACTACTGCCCCGAGGGGATCCCCCCGGGCTGCGGGTACTGCTCAGTCCCCAGCCTCTACGGGCCGCCCAAGAGCAGGTCCGTCGAGCGCATAAGGGAGGAGGTGGGGGCCCTCCTGTCGGAGGGGGTCAGGCGTGTGGTGCTCAGCGCCCCAGATTTCCTGGACTACGGCAGGGACCTTCTCGTGGAGCCCGAGCCCCTCACCGACCCAAGGCATCCAGAGCCCAACTACGACGCCCTGGAGGCTCTCCTCTCGAGCATCACTGGGCTGGGCGAGGTCGCAGACGGCGAGGCCTCCATCATGATAGAGAACGTCAAGCCTGCGCTGGTCACGGAGAGGGCCTCCAAGATCCTGGGAGAGTTCCTCAAGGGTTCACCCGTCAGCGTCGGGTTCGAGACCGGCTCCCTGAGCCACAGCGACCTCCTTGGCAGGCCCTCGACCCCTGGGGAGTCCCTTACCGCCTTGCGGCTGCTCAAGGGGGCTGGGCTGAGGCCCTACGTCTACTTCATACACGGGCTGCCTGGGCAGGACGCCGAGACGGCGGCCGAGACGGTCGGAGCGATAAGGTCCAGCGCCGAAGCCGGGGCCGAGAGGGTGATCCTCTACAGGTTCCAGCCCCTGCCCATGTCGGCCTTCGGGGGGCTCCCCTCTGCTCCTCCGGCGGTGAAGGACCCCCTGAGCAGGAAGATCTACAGCGCGGCCAGGCGGGCCAACCGCCGCAGGAAGGAGGCCCTGCTTGGGAGAAGGATCCGGGTCGTGGTGGCGGAGCCTTACGATCGGGACCCCCGTCTGAAGGTCGCGTATCCCATGCTCCATGGGCCTGTGGTGCTTATCGAGGGGGCTGAAGGGATCGAGGGCGGGGTGGTGGGGGTAGAGGTCACCCACATGGCCTCTGACAGGATGGTGCGCGGGTGCCTTGTCGACGGTATGTTTTAAAGAGAGGGCTGAAAGGGGTTATTTGGTCGGTCGAACTCTATGGACTCTGATAGATCCGGGGGAGAGGGGTCCCACGGCGGGCCTGTTTACGAGTGCGTCCGCTGCGGGAGGACGGTCCCCTACAGCGAGCTTGAAAGGTACATCTCCTTCCGCTGCCCCTATTGCGGGTACAGGATATTCAGGAAGAAGAGGGCCCCGATAGTGAAGAGGGTGAAGGCCAGGTGAGCCGCCCGATGAGCGAAGGGGAGACTCTGGAGGAGAGGAGGGCCAGCTTGGTCATAAAGTACAGGGGCATGAAGGTGGAGAACAAAGAGGGGGACCAGGAGAAGATAGTCTACCACCTCTCCAAGGGAGAGAAGAAGTACATAATGCACTGCATCCTCGGGACCAAAACCATAGGCATCTCATACGTGAGGGACATAAAGAAGGCTGTGGAGAAGGAGGGGGCCGACTCGGGCATCATAGTCGGCGACGGCAAGTACACATACTCGGCGAGGAGCAGCTCTGAGGAGATGGGCGTCGAGCTCATACCACCGAACCTGCCCACATTCGACGTTTTCGAGCACGAGCTCGTCCCGATCCACGAGATAGTCTCTGAGGCGGACAGAGAGGAGCTGGCTGAGAGGTACCACACGGAGCCCTACAAGTTCCCGTGGATCAAGGCCACAGACCCCATATCGATAATCCTTGGGGCGAAGCCGGGAGACATCCTGAAGATCACCCAGAAGAGCGAGACCGCGGGAAGGTCGGTCTCATACAGGTACGTGGTCTAAGATATTCAAACCGGGTTGTACCTGCGCCTAGATCTTATCCTTCTCAGTTTTCTCCGCCCTCGGTTTCTGCGCTAGATCCTTCATTCGCCAACTCGTGGAGTATCACCATCGCCTCCCCCAGGGGCATGTCGAGCCTGAAAGAGACCTCCTCCGCCGATATTTCTGGCGCCTCGACCATGATGGAGTCCCGGACGTAGGCCTTGTGGGACGGGTATAGGGGCAGGGCGTGGACGGTCTCGACGAGTATGAGCCAAAGAGGTTTCCTCTCCAGCTCAGCCGCCATCCGACCTCAGCCTCATCCCTGCCTGATCTTGTCGTACATCTTGTCCAAGGTCCAGCGGAGGCTGCTGCTTATCTCCCTCAGCCTCCTCTCCCCACCGTAGTTGTGTATCGAGATCTTGGTGATCCGTTCGCCTTCTGTGCCGACCTCGAAGTCGAGGGTCTCGTCTGGGCTTATCTCGCCTTTTGCGGCTCTCTCCTCGTCCGCCGTCTTCATGTTGGACAGGACCCTCTCGATGAAGAATGACTGGAAGGGAGGGATGACCGCAGTGAACCCTATGTTCGCGTTCGGAGTGAAGACCACCTCCCTGTCGTCGGCCCTCACCGTGCCCAGGAGGGTGCCGTCCCTGGCCTTTATTGAGGACACCCCCGCCTCTGAGGGTTCCTCCTCGACGGGCTCGGGGGCGGCCTTCCTGAATCCCTGCCGCACGATGGACCTGTCTATCTCCGAGATGGCTTTCCTTAGGTCCTCGATCTCTTCCTCTAGGCGTCCGAGCCTTCCCTCCATCTCTGTGCGGAACTTGAGCAGCTTCCTGATCTCTTCCTCGTCGCTCATGGCAGCCACAACTGTGAGGCTCTCCTGAATGGTATTGGCTCCCCCATATTTTAAAACTAGTGAAAACCCATGCCGTGTTGGTCATTTTAAATCTAGTTCGTCAATTATTTAGCGATGAGAAGATGTTGGGCAGAGGCTTCGTGGAGAAATACTACGATCTGAGCCGGGAGAAGGACAGCTTCCTCTGCGTAGGGCTGGACCCAGCGACCAG
>CAYGAH010000060.1:0-10837 GCA_964347685.1 uncultured Candidatus Bathyarchaeia archaeon
AAAATAGTTCTCCCGAGCAACCGACCCAGCACGGAAAATTGAACACCGAGACCCCCAGACCCACCACCTTCACACGGGAACATGAAAAACCTGAAAACCTTATGACAAGTAGCCGACGCGAAAAACAAACATAACTACCACAGTAATCCCCCCAAAACCGCTATGAGAGGCCACGTTCACAAGCCCGGCCCACGCCGACCCGGAAAGACGACTGGGATTGGGCGATGCCCCCCGAGCCCTGACCCCTCATCATGTCATAGAGCCTCAGAAAGGGCAGCACGCCCAGGAGCTTTCTCTTCCCATGCGCTCACCCCTTCCCGATGCCTCACTCCTCCAAGCCGAGGACCTCCCTGAGCCGGCCCAGAGCCTCCGTGTAGTCTGACCACATCCTCCCCCCGCTGACCCCGCCGTCGACGACTAGTGCGTGGCCGTTGACGAAACCAGAGTCTTCGCTGGCGAGCCAGAGAGCAGCCTTCGCGACATCCTCGGGGAGGCCTGAGCGCCTGATGGGCTGGGCCTTGGCGAACGCCTCCCTGACCTTGTCGACCCTCCCTTCGGACTCCTCGACGGAGAGGCCCCGGGCCCTCCCAATCATCGGCGTCGGGATGAATCCCGGGCAGATGCAGTTCACCCTTACCCCGCTCTCCCCCAGCTCCATCGCCACAGACCTGGTCAGCTGGATCACCCCTGCCTTCGCTGCGCTGTATACGTGGTTGCCGTACCCGGCTCGGAGCCCCGCGACGCTCGCGGTGTTTATGATGCTCCCCGACCCCTGGCGCTTCATCACGGGGGCCGCGTGCTTTATGCCGAGGAAGACGCCCCTGAGGAGGACTCCTACGGCCTCGTCGAATCCCTCCACAGTGACAGACTCGATGGGGCCCGTCGGCCCGGCTATCCCGGCGTTGTTGAAGACGCAGTCGAGGCGCCCGAACCTCTCAATGGCCCTCCTGACTGCGGCCTCGACTTCGGCCTCCCTGCTCACGTCCACATGGAGGTAGGTGGCGTGGTCCCCCAGCTCCTCTGAGAGGCGCTCCCCCTTCTCATCTTGGATGTCCGTGATCAGCACCCTGGCCCCCTCCGCGACGAAGAGCCTGACCGTGGCCTCGCCGATGCCGCTCGCGCCCCCTGTGATGATCGCTACCCTGCCTTCAAGCCTTCCCAAATCCTCACTTTCCCCCTGCCCTATCTGGTTATCCTCTATTATGAAGTTGGCTAAAGGCTTAGGCACGCCGTGGGCGAAAAAGACTTGAGAGAAAGGGGGATGCCGGCGCATGACTCAGTCTTTGAGCTCGACGACCATCCAGGCCTCTACTGCTATCCAGCCTGGGTGGTGGACCGGCAGGGCAGCCCTCGCTGGCTTCCCCTCGTAATCGCCGAATATCTCGGTGAGGAGGTCCGTGAAGCCGTTGAGGACCTTCGGCTGGTCCATGAACCCCTCGGCGCTGTTTATGAACCCCACAACCTGGAGGACCTGCCCAATCCTATCCAGGCTCCCGAGGTGCTTCCTAAGCTGGGCCAGGCAGTTGAGGCCAACCTCCCTAGCCGCCCTGTAGCCCTCTTCGATAGTCAGGTCGCCCCCCACCATCCCCCTCTTTGTTGTGGGGAAGGGGCCCTGGCCGCAGGAGAAGGCTATGTTGCCGGCCCACTTGGCCCCTATGTAGTTCCCCTTCGGGGCGGGGGCCTCCGGCAGCTCGATCCCAAGCTCCTTCAACCTCTCTTCCACGCTCATCTCAGTTCTAGCCTCTAAGGGACCCACGACGTTTTATCTCTTGCTAGGGCAACCTTGAAAGTGGCACAGGCACCCACAATCTTCCCATCACGGCCCCTCAGCGTAAACCCGTTCCTCAGACGCCTTTCCCGGCCATAGGCACCGGTTTTTCCCTCATGGCCCTAACTGCCGTCCATGGAAGCGTCGTCCAGGATCGGATTTAGGGGCTGTATCTCAATGTCCGATGGTTTCCTGGGTTCCCCCGCCTCGGCGAACAATTCGAGCATCATGCCGATGGCTCTGAGGAACTCCTCAAGGGCTACAGCGCTCATCTCCCTCAACCCCCCCTCCCCCGAGGGTCTAAATACAGTTATGGATCACAATCAAGTCTTCTGGATGCTGGCCTGCGGAACTATTTTATGTGGAGACGCCGGCTTAAGCCTCCATGAGCCGCCCCCTACAGGTCCTGCTGCTTTGCATATTCACCGCTATGCTGGGCATGGGCATAATCGGCCCCATCATGCCCGTCTACGCCGAAAACCTGGGGGCCAACTACCTCCAGATAGGGCTCCTCGGCTCCGCCTGGTCCATATCCAGGTTCGTCTTCACGGCGCCCGTAGGGAGCTTCAGCGACACCCACAGCAAGAAGAAGATCATAGCGGCGGGGCTATCGGTCTACGCCGGGGTCTCTCTGCTGTACGCCCTGGCATGGGACTTCGCCTCCCTCCTGAGCGTCCGCTTCATCCACGGGATAGGCTCAGCGATGGCGATGCCCGTAGCCATGGCCTACGCCGCAGACATGGCGCCCCCCGGGGAGGAGGGGAACTACATGGGGACGATGAACATGGCCATGTTCGCGGGCATGAGCCTGGGACCCCTCCTGGGAGGCTCCCTATCTGAGGCCTTCACCATTTCTGCCCCCTTCTACCTCATGGCCGGCCTCACCGGCCTCAGCCTCGCCCTCACAATGCTCTTCCTCCCAGAGCAGGAAAGGCAGGGGGAGGCCTCTAGGAGGGTCAGGCTATCCTTCAGGAGGGTGCTGTCCAACAGGCTCGTCCTCGCCATCTTCGTCTACAGGGTCGTGAACGCCCTCGGAAGGGGGAGCATAATGAACTTCCTCTCCCTCTTCATAGCAAGCGAGAGAGACGTGGGAGGACTGGGCCTCACCCTCACGATAGCCGGTACGGTTCTCTCAGTCGGCCAGATGACCACCGCCCTCCTGCAGAAGCCCTTCGGGCAGCTGGCCGACAGGTTCGACAAGACGGCCCTTGTCCTCCTGGGCGGGCTCGTGAGCGCGATGGGCATGGGTGTCTTCCCCTTCGCTCAGGGCTTCTGGGGGCTGATGACCGCCCGCCTCGTCTTCTCACTAGGCAGCGCCCTCTCCATGCCAGCGCTGACCGCCATAGCCGCGATAGAAGGGCGGGGGATGGGGCTGGGCACGACCATGAGCGTGGTCCAGAGCGCTATGAGCGTCGGGAACATAGTAGGCCCCATAATGATGGGGCTACTGGTCGACGTCGTGGGACTGAGGTGGATATTCATGGTGAGCGCAGCCATCAGCCTCATCGGGACGGGCGTCTTCTTCGCCATGGAGCGGTTCGCTGGGGCCGCCTTAAAGCCCTTAAATCCCATAGGGCGGCCATGATACGCATGCTTTTCAGGATGGGCCAGCGCCTCCCAAACGACTGGACAGAGGAGGAGCTGAGGGAGAACGCAGAGGCCCTAGAAGAAGCCGTCACCGTCCCAGTGAACGTGGAGATAGAGGCGGAGCACAGGGTCCTGGACCTCAGCCAGATGGAGGAGATCCTGAGGAGAGCCAATCGCATCACCCTCCAGGACTGCGGGTGCAGGACCCTCAGGGGGAACTGCGACGCCCCGCTAGACGTCTGCATCGCCCTAGACGAAGCGGCCGACCTGGAAGGGAGCAGTTACAACTCCAGGGAGGCGACCCTCGAGGAGGCCCTCGAGGCCCTCGGGAGGAGCCACGATGCGGGCCTGGTCCACATGGCATACACGATAAAGGGGGAGGACCGCCCCACCATTATCTGCAGCTGCTGCCCATGCTGCTGCCACACCCTGGGAGGCCTCCTGCGCTTCGGGATAGCGACACGCGTCCTGAGTTCAAGGCTCGTTGCGGAGGACGACGCCTCGAAATGCACAGGTTGCGGAGCATGCGTAAAAAGATGCGTCTTCGGCGCCAGAGGGATCGAAGACGGCAAGACCGTGTACGATCCCGGCAGGTGCTTCGGGTGTGGCCTCTGCGTCAGCACCTGCCCCAACTCAGCGATAAGGCTTTTAGAAAAAGCAGAGACTTAGCTTGTAGGGCTTCTGATGGAACACCGCAGGATGGGCTACCGGTTCGAGAAAGACTGGTCCGACGAGGAGATCGAGGATTACGACGAGAGAGTAGCCTCCGGGGTCACGATCCCCGTCAACGTCTCCATCGAGGCCGAGCATCGGGTACTAGATCTCGGAAGGGTGGAGAGGCTCCTGAGGGGCGCGAGCCTCATAGTGCTCCTGGACTGCAAGTGCAGGAAGGACCTCGGCAACTGCGACGCGCCCATCGATGTCTGCATCTTCCTAGACGAGAGGGCGGAGAGGAGCCTGAGGGAGGCCAGCGAGAGGGTCAACAACCCGAGGAAGACCACCCTGGATGAGGCCCTCGACGCCCTGAGGCGCTCCCACGAGGCCGGCCTCGTCCACTTGGTGTACACCTTCGAGGACTACGGCGAACCCAACGTCATCTGTAGCTGCTGCTCGTGCTGCTGCCACTCACTCGCCGGCATGATCCGCTTCGGGATAGTGAAGCACGTCTTGACCTCAGACATGATCGCCGAGGACGACACCGAGCTCTGCATTAATTGTGGCAAATGTGTGGGGCGCTGTCAGTTCGGGGCCAGGACTATCTTCGATGGAGAGATGAGGTTCGATGACGGACGGTGCTTCGGATGCGGCCTGTGCGTGAGCACTTGCCCAGTTGCTGCGATAAAGCTCGTCACCAAAAATTGAACAAGTTTCCAGTTTAGGTTATCTTTCCGCAGTGGAAAGTCCAATCACCGGGGTAAACCGTGGGCTGGTAGCGCGTGTCGAGTATGACGGAGCGATATGGGACAGAAACTTCCTCAAGTACTTTGCCCGCGATGTCCTTAAGGACGCCCAGCCTCTCCCCCTCCTCCACCACAGAGCCCAGCTCACAGTCGTTGTACATGACCCCGCCATGCTCCGTCTTGGGCCAAATGCTCCCTTCGGAGACAAGCTGCTCGACGCCCTTATAACTCCCCGTATAGACCAGAGAAAGGGATGCTTGAAAGAGGCGGGCTGGAGGGCTTCATCAGGGGGCACAAAGGGCGCAGGCCGGCCATGAGGGCGGCAGACGCCTACAAGCTCCTCTACCAGGGGGTTTTCGGCGTGGGACACGCCCTGGGCGCGGGGGCCTGGGATAGGCTAGTGGAGGAGGCCGAGAGGATAGGCGTCAGAGACCACCCGGAGGAGCCCCTATCCGAGGATGCGTCCCCCGACGGCTCCACGGTCAGGGTGAACCTCCGACCCTACCTGAGGAGGGGACTCCCCCTGGAGAGCCTCTTCGGGGCCATGAGGGCATCGGCCAAGGAGAAGGGGAGCCCCGAGGAATTCATCTCCCTCTGGGAATCCTTCAAGGAGCTTGTTTACGACGGCAAGCTCCCCTTCGACCAGGAGGAGGTCGATGAGCTGGACAGAGGGCTGAACAGGGAGAGCCCGCAACCGAAACATCACACCAGGCCCTACAGGGAGGCCTACCACCCCTCATACAGGGTGGTCAAGCGAAGCTTCTTGGAGCGAGTTCTCGGGAATAACGCCTGAAACAGGCACTTAAACTTAAGAGAACCTGAACCCTATCCGTCTTGATGGACAGATGTCCGAGAAGGTTAAGCGGATCGCCCTCGACTGGGTCGAGGAGCACGAAGAAAGGATCATCGAGATAAGCGACGCCATATGGGAGTACGCTGAGCTCGGCCTTTTAGAGCACAGGTCGTCGAAGCTCCTGGCTGACGAGCTGGAGAAACACGGGTTCGAGGTGGATAGGGGAGTTGCGGGGATGCCCACTGCCTTCGTGGCGACATGGGGAGGAGGGAAGCCCGTCATCGGGGTGATGGGCGAGTACGACGCGCTGCAGGGAATCAGCCAGAAGCCGGTTCCATACAAGGAGCCCATAGTGGAGGGGGCCCCGGGGCACGGGTGCGGCCACAACATCCACGGAGCCTCAGGCCTGGCCGGGGCCCTCGCTGTAAAGGCTGCTATGGAGGATACAGGCATCCCGGGCACCATCAGGTTCTTCGGGACCCCGGCCGAGGAGAGCGCCAGCGGGAAGGTCTGGATGGTGAGGGACGGTGTCTTCGACGGAGTCGACGCCGTTCTCAGCCACCACCCGAGCAGCATGAACACAGCGAGCCTCTCAAGCAGCCTCGCCAACAACTCCGTCAAGTTCATCTTCCACGGGAAGACGAGCCACGCCGCTGGCTCTCCCGAGCAGGGTAGGAGCGCCCTAGACGCGGTGGAGCTGATGGACATCGGGGTCAACTTCCTCAGGGAGCACATTATCCAGGAGGCCCGGATACACTACGTCATAGAGGAGGGGGGAGGCCAGCCCAACGTGGTCCCAGACTACGCCAGGAGCTGGTACCTGATCAGGGCCCCAGAGAGGGAGCAGGTGGACGGGATATACGAGAGGGTGCTCAAGATAGCGCGGGGGGCTGCCATGATGACTGAGACAGAGATGGAGATGGAGTTCCTCAAGGCGATATACAACAAGCTGCCCAGCAAGACCCTAAGCGAGGTCGTCATCGCCAACATGAGGGAGATAGGCCCCCCAGAGTACACTGAGAAGGAGACGGGGTTCGCAGAGGAGATCGCGGAGAACATAACGCCCGAGATGAAGAGGGAGGCCCTCAGGAAGTCGAAGCGCCCAGGGTGGGAGGAGCTTATGGGCGTCCTTATAGACCGCACGGTCCCGGACGCCTGGGACGAGGGGGAGGTGGGCCACGGCTCCACCGACGTCTCCGACGTCAGCTGGAAGGCCCCCACAATGGAGTTCGGGACCTCCACCTGGGTCCTGGGAACCCCCGGCCACCACTGGATGAACGTCGCCCAGGGGAGGACGGGCCTGGGCCACAAGAGCCTCATATTCGCATCGAAGGTCATGGCAGCCTCGGCAATAGACCTGCTCACCAGGCCCGAGCTTCTTGAGAGGGCCTGGGAGGAGCACAGGGACAGGACCAAGGGGCGGGAGTACAGGTCCCCGCTTCCGGAGGGCGCGAAGCCTCCCCTTGACATGTGGGAGAAGTAGCCCCCATCCCCCCTTTTTAGAATCGGAGTTGAAATAGGTTAGATTTCGTGTGTGTCTCCGGGCTTCAGGATGACTACCTCGGTGTCTGAGGACGCCTCCACCATCTTCTTGTACTCTGTGGGATCGGTGTCCCAGATGTGCATGGGCATCGCGACCCTTGGCTTTACGGCGAGGGTCGCCTCGGCGGCCTCATCGTTGTCCATTGTGTAGGTGCCCCCGGTGGGGATGAGGAGGAGGTCGATCCCCTTCAGGTTCCTCATCTCTGGGATGAAGTCGGAGTCGCCGACGTGGTAGACGGTCTTCCCCTCCGCCCTTATGAGGTAGCCGACGCCAAGGCCCCTCGGGTGGAAGGGGACGCCCGGGCTCCTGAACCTCTTGAAGTTGTATGCCTCGACGGCCTCCACGGTAACGTCGCCGAATGTGGCCTTCTCACCGGGCTTCAGGCTCTTCACCGGCGTCCCCAGCTTCTGGGCGCAGTCAGCCGGGGCGACGATCACCGTCTTATCCCCCTTCACCTTCTCCACCTTGTCGCGGGCGCAGTGGTCCGAGTGGGAGTGGGTGGAGAGGACAAGGTCGGCCTCCTTGTCGTACTTCCCCTCGTAGGGGTCTACGTATATGGTCTTCCCCCCTGCCTTTATCTTCCAGCTTGCGTGGCCAAGCCATTTTACCTTCAAGTGTGACACCGGTATCCATTAACTTGGTAGGCCTTATCTGTCTTGCCATGTTCCCCTCCGGGTTGCGGCTACTTGACGGACCTTATCAGGCTGGGCGTCTGAAGGTCTATCCCGTGGCTCCTGCATGTCTCCAGGACCGCCAGCCTTAGGTCCGAGTCTATCCTCTGGATGGCCTTCAGGTCGGCTAGGAAGTAGTGGAGGGTGTACTCGACTGCGAAGCTGCCTAGGCCAGTCACCCAGACGTAGGGCCCCGGCTCGTCGAGGACTCCCTCGACCCTGGCCGCCGCCTCCAGGAGGGCCTCCTCCACCCTCTTGGGTTCGTCAGAGTAGTCGGCGGTGACGGCGCACTTCCTCCTCGTGAGCTGCTCCCTGCCGTAGTCGAATATCTCGGTCTGGAGGAGCATCTGGTTGGGGACAGAGACGGCGACGTTGTCCGTAGTCCTCATCTTCGTGTATATCAGGTCTATGGCGACTATGTCGACGAACTCTTCCCCGAATATTATCCTGTCCCCTATGCTGAAGGGCCTGCTGGTCATTATTATGATGCCCGCAACGGCGTTCCCAAGGGTGCTCATTGCCGCGAACCCGATCACCGTGCTCCCGGCGACGACGATTAGCCCCGCGACGACGTCCACCTTGAAGCCGAACTGGGTGAACACGAAGGCGGCTATGAGGAAGTAGGAGCCCCACCTGAGGGCCCTCCCGATGAGGAAGGAGACGTTCAAGTCCAGCCTCCCCTCCCTGGCAAGCCGCTTTACCTGCCCCGACACGAGCCTGTAGAAGCCCAGGACTATGAGGGAAAAGAACACGGAGAGGGCGATGTTGTAGGCGTTCTCGACAAGCCAAACGCTCAGGTTCTCCAGCAGCTCGAAATAGACGCCTTCGAACATGTCCAAGTCAGAGTTGTACTTTCAGATTTAAAAACAGCTACCAAGATAGTTCATCGGCCTCGGCTCAGTCGAGGCAAGGGTCTCGTGGATTTTTCGTGGCCCAGGCCCACTGCTGCGCGCAGGGCGGCGGAGGCGAGGAGGCCCATCCGGCCCAAAGCCGCCACTGTGGCCCCGGCTGGGTAAGGTTTTAATCCTGATCGGGGCATGGTTAGGGGCGGGGCGGGGGTTCCCGAGTGGCCAAAGGGGTCAGGCTTAGGACCTGATGGACGAGTCCTCCGTGGGTTCGAACCCCACCCCCCGCACCTCTTTATTTTTGACCAATGATTTTCTTCAGAACTATCTCATCACGAATCTCAATACCATCTAATCCTATTAGCGGGATCTCTGGTTTTAACATGCGATATTCTTTCATCACATCAATCTTGACTTCCGCTATCCGGTATCCAAGCTTCTGCCAGAATCTTAATGCCCTTGTGTTGTCGTTTGTCGTTGTCAACCAAACAGGTTTACCTAAAGATTCAACTGCCCTCACAAGGCTTGATCCTATAGCAATACCCTCCCTTAGACTGTTTAAGGACACGATTTCGATGAATTCACCGTAGTTTCTGTATGTTATTAAACCGACTTTTTCTCCTTCACTGATGGCAACATAACCTGGCAGTTTTGATGCATCGTGAAGCACCCCATTTGATACTATGAACTTTGATCCCCAATGCTTTCTCAGTGTCTGAAGTACGAATGGGTCGTCTTCTTGGCTCCTCTGGGATATTTGGATGATCATATTTTGTTTTTCACTTCAGCGATTATGGGTTATCTCATTACCAAGGATACCCAGCCTTGAATAAAGTTCTATGTAATCTTTACTGGTATTCGTTGCGCGCGAAGAGGTGATATCACCACTTGTGGTAGGGTTCGAACCCCACCCCCCCCCGCACCATGTTTTTTGCGTCGGTGGCTTGTCGTGAGGTTTCCGGTTTTTTCGTCGTCTTTCAGGGTCGACGTGGGCTGAGCTTGTGAACGTGGCCGCTCATAGCGGTTTCAGGTTTTCATTGTTCCGTGTGAAGTCTCCGGTTCGTCGTTTGTCTTCCTTCACGCCTTTGTGATCTGGTCGTTTGCGTGATCCGTGTGCTCCTGCGGAGGATGGTCAAGCTGTGTCGTCGTTTGTGTGCCTTGCTGGGCAGTCTTATAACGGGGTCTCTCCTTTGGTCCCATGCTGGGCATGTCGGGGTCTGAGGGGCTCGTGTTCGGGGGCAGGGCCGGGTGGAGGAGGTGGCTGGAGGAGAACCACTCTGTGGCTGATGGGGCCTGGGTGATCATCCAGAAGAAGGGGTCGAGGGAGACGGGGCTGAGGTACGGGGAGGCGGTCGACGAGGCTGTCTGCTTCGGCTGGATAGACGGCGTGATGAACAGCATCGACGGGGAGAGGTTCCGCCTGTGGTTCTCGCCCCGGAGGAGGGGGAGCGTCTGGTCTCTGCTGAACAGGGAGAGGGCGGAGAGGATGATGGGGGCGGGGCTGATGGCGGAGGCCGGGCTGAGGGCGGTGGAGGAGGCGAGGGAGAGCGGCATGTGGGACGCCACCTACACATCTAGGGTGGAGCCTGAAATTCCCGATGATCTTCTGGAGGCCCTGAAGGAGGATCAGGAGGCCTGGAGGAACTTCGAGGGCTTCTCTAACTCTGCGAAGCTGATGTATGTGCACTGGGTCGAGGGCGCGAAGAGGGAGGGGACGAGGGCGAGGCGGATCTCCGAGGTTGTGAGGAGGGCGGCTAAAAATATCAAACCAGGTTAAAAGACCGATCTTGTCGTTTTGGACCGTTTATTAATGTGTTGGTTTTGAATCCTTGAGCCTGCATTCGATCG
This sequence comes from uncultured Candidatus Bathyarchaeia archaeon, assembly GCA_964347685.1. Classification (GTDB taxonomy): domain Archaea; phylum Thermoproteota; class Bathyarchaeia; order TCS64; family TCS64; genus CAYGAH01. The sequence goes on from CAYGAH010000060.1 coordinate 10,456, forward strand.
TTGTAGCATCGGATTCAGTACTAGAATGGAGGATTATCCCTCTTCAACTACTTTAATTGTTCTAAAGAAGGATGCTGTCCTCCCTACATTACTCCTGAGAACTTTTTTTATACAATAAATGTGATTGTGTAGCCCTGGTGTCAAGAAAATGCCAAAAATAAAAATAACTGTTCTGAAGAGGGTCGATCCGTCTGTGATCTTCGATGGGGATGTGCCCAACAGGCCGGGTACCGACGAGAAGTATACCGTGTGCACCTGGTGCGAGGAGGGGCAGGAGTGGATCTCAGAGAATGGTCGGATGCCCGAGGGCTTCTGCAATTGGGCCTGGAGGGACATCTACAAGGACCTCTCCATACTGAATTTTGGAGGGAACATCACCCCT
>CAYGAH010000061.1:0-13834 GCA_964347685.1 uncultured Candidatus Bathyarchaeia archaeon
GGGCCGAGAGGATAGCGGACGAGCTGGGGAAGACGAACAGGAAGGTCAACGCCCTGGAGAACACCATCATACCCAGCTACAGGCAGGTCATAAAGTTCATCGAGGACAAGCTGGACGAGGAGAGCCTTGAGGAGCTGGTGAGGATGAAGCTCATAGGGGGTGCGCTGGCACGGCGACGAGAGTGAGCCCCGGCCTGCCCTACGTCGTGGTCAAGAGCCACGCCCTGATGGCGGACCTCCTGACGCCGGAGAAGATGCGAGACCTGGCTGAGCAGGAGAGCCTAGACGGCTTCCTTGAGCTGCTGGCCGACACGCCCTACGGAAGGATATCAATCGAAACAGAGGGCGAAGTCTCCATAGCCCTGGAGAAGGTCTTCTACCAGAAGTTCATCGAGCGCATGATGGCCATCGTGGACCTCGCGCCCACGAAGATCGGCGACTTCCTCCAGTCCTACTACTACATGAGGTTCGAGGTCGTCAACCTGAAGCGGATAGTACGTGGGAAGTTCAGCGGCCTCCCGACCACCCAGATCGTAGAGTCCCTAATACCTATGACGCCCTATAGCGTTGAGAGCTACGAGGACCTCGCCGGCACAGAGACCTTCGAGGAGGCGGTGAGGCGGCTCGAGGGCACACCGTACTCCTCCCTGATCGACAGCTTGGAGCTCTCCGAAAAATACGACGCTACCTGGCCCCTGGAGATCGCCCTGAACCACCTGTACGCCAGCGCCGTGTTCAAATCGCTGGAACGGCTTCCCCAGCGTGACAGGGTTTTGGTCAGGAGGATCGTCCAGGTCGAGGCAGACGTGGAGAACTTCCTCGTAGCGGCGAAGCAGCGGGGTGTGCAGGAGAGGGCCCACGACCCTGAGGAGATGTTCCCCGCTACATACGGCATAGGCCTCGATACGCTCAGGGAGGCCATAGAGGCCGATGACATCAGGCCTGTCATCAGGGATCTGGATTGGCCCTACATAGAGATCCTGGCCCCCCTCTACACGGGCGACGTGGCTCTGATCAGGAGCCGCCTACGCCAGCACATCTGTAGCATCGCCAGGAGGGGGCGCGCCGCGAACGACTTCGGCTTCAACGTCGTCATGGCTTACCTCGTGTTCAGCGAGATAGAGAAGGACGACCTCGTCGGCATAGGATGGGGAATAACACAGGGGATACCATCCGAGGACATACTAAAGTATCTGGCCGTCCCCAACTTCGTTTAACCTAATCTGCCTTTAAAAACCCAATTTTCAATCCCCATAGAAAACGACGTCATTTAAAGTCATTGGCTGATGAGAACTCGCGAAAGTTTGCTATCTATATATCATTGTCTAATTGAAAAGGTGAAATAGAGGGGGGCCGAAATGGCTGCTAGCCTATTAACAGTATCGCCACGATCAAACCATAGATGGCCAGACCTTCTCCAAGGGCCACGAAGAGGAGCGACCAGATCGACAACTCGGGCTTCTCAATAAGCATCTCGGAGCCCGCTTTCACAGCCGTCATGATGCACAAGGCGGCTGCGAACCCTGAGCCGATCATGGTGAGCGCCCCCATCAGGGTGCCCCAGGCTTCTGCAGGTATCACTTCACCTTCACCTCCTACACCGATTAATACAAAGAGCAATATAGATATGAATATTATAGCAATTACGGCTCCCCACGAGCTCAAATTATCCAAAGCGGAATTAATACCCTTTTCATCTCCACCGCTCTTAGTTATCGAAACCACAAGTAATAGTCCAATTAACGATATCAATCCCATGAACAGTATCAACATCGGAGAGATTTGCTCCATCAGTAGCAATTGTCCTGCCAAGAACCCGTAGAAGATGAGTAAACCCCCAAAGAGGTTTAAGAAAACACCCCATATGGAATTTCTGCCTTTCTCCACCGCTGTCGAAGCGTTTATAGTTGAACCGTGAGTTATACACCATGCCGCCGCGATGATGCTCGTTGCGATGGTTATTGCCGCAGGGATTAGGTCCTCGATCTTCACCGCCTCCTACAATGTTTTAGCTAGTGGGGGACGTCTGTTGACATCAAATGTATTCCCACCTTGTTCTCCTTACAATGCACCGTTCCACATATAACTTTTTTCACATGGTGTAATGGGGAGAAATTAGGGATTTTTGCCATTTATTTTTCTCGAGATCTGATTCTAAATGGCTTGAAAGGCTTTCCCTGGCCCTGGTAGAACTTGCCCATGAACTCGTAGTATAACAGCCTTAACGATTGGACCGAGCTAGAGACGAACTCGAAGCTCATGGCGATGAGGTTCATCAGCAAGAGGCTTACACTGGTCCCCATGAAGTTAGCTAGCTGGTGGGCGGCGACGGCGAGGCTCGCGTGGGCGAGGGCGAAGGCGGCTATCCTGAGGAAGGAGAAGCTGTTCGCTAGCCCCTCAACGAAGGTCATGAGAAGAGCTCCTACTCCCTCACCGACGACCTCTATACTGAAGTGACCATCGGCGATGGATGCTATCATAGGCTCGAGCATCGCGAGGACCATTCCGCCGATCATCATGTAGAATGCCCAATAGTTCATAACAGCCATGAAGTCGCCTGTCCTTATGAACTGCATCCCCGATAGGTAAAGGCCCGCAACATACAATATCATACCCAGTCCGTGCTCGCCGAGCACGCCCCATTTGCGTCCCTCCTTGTACTCGTTGATGGCTCCGAAGACGAGGCCTAATATGATCTCGATGGCCGCGATCATGAACACCAGCTTGAGCAAGGATGTGGTTTCATCGATCGGGTTCGGCATGATCTGGTTGTGATTGAACAACAGCCCCTCCATCAGGAATATGGAGTCGAAGAGGAAGCCGAATATGATAGCGGAGATGCCCATGGGGATGAACATCGCGCCCAGCTTGGAGGCCATTCCAGTCTTGAACTTGGAAGTCATGATGATCCCCGCGACGAGGAAGATGGCGCCCTGGCCTATGTCGCCGAACATCAGGCCGAACTGGAAGCTGAAGATCAGTATCGTTATGTAGGCCGGGTTGAACTCGTGGGCCGAGGGCCATCCCCGCAGGGTCGTGAGCTTAAAGGCCGGCTGCAGGAACGAGGGCTTGATCACCGGCGGGGGTGTGGGTATCGCTTGGTCGTCGTGGGAGGGCTCCTCTAATTGTATGAAAAACAGTTCCCCTGTCTCCTTCTCAAGGTCTTCCCTGATCCCCTCCAAAACTGGCAGCTTGTCGTCCGCGATCCACCCCTGTATGATGCTCAGCACCCTCGTCCTCATCACAGGGATCCTCCCATTTGCCATGATCATAAGTATGTAGTCGTAGAATCTCGCTTTTCCCAAGAAGGTGGCGTATTGTTCTCCGCCCTCTACCTTCACCACGCCTTGGAGTTTCTCGATCTGGTCTTTTATTACCTCTTCCCCTTCCTCCCTCTCGACCAACAATTGAAGTTTTTCTGCCTCTTCCTCGTATTCCTCAATTACCTCTTCACGCCTTTCAGGGTCGAGTGCGAGGAGGATGTCCCTAGTGCTCAACACTTCGAATATGTCTTTGACATCGAAAACGACGAATAGGGTCTCAACCCACTCCCTCCTATCCTCGGGACCAAAAACAAACACGTACCCGGTATCCTCTGACATCTCCACCAATTTGTGTCTCAGATCGCCAAACCTCTGGAGGTGCTCAACAAACCGCGGCACAAGCTGTAGCTCGACTATTCCGACAGCCAAGCATCTCTTTAATTCCTCGGGCTGGAGAGCTCTGACCCTTTCTAACCTCGCCCTCATTTCTGAGAGTCTTCTTTCCCTCTCTTCCCGACCAGCTTCCTGCTCCGCCCTAACCTCATCTAGCCTATTTTTGAACTCAATTAGATCGTTGAGAAGACTTTCAACTTCTCCCTCCGGGTCTTCCGTGAATTCTCTCAATTCCGCTGTGGATGCGTCTACACTAGGATATTCTGGGAGGCCTGAATCCATAAGGCCCTGATAAACTTCATGATACTTATCATACAGGCCCTTATAATCGATGAGTCTCTCCCCGACCCTTTTGAGCCTCTCGAAATCTACTCCCGTCACTTCCTTGAGCTGTACGACGCCGGCCTTGCCCAGCTCTCCCAGAATCTGGGCCTCGTACTCCGGGGGAGTTATTAGTGTGAACTTCTTCAACGCGAATCAATAATATCAATCGGGTTTTTATTAAAAGCTTTCTTATCTCGCGCAGGACGGTCAAATAATTGAAATAAACGGCCCGGAAGGCAGGGGCTACTCTTACTTTTACCTGTCTCCTCGAACGAAGAATATCCTGGGCCCTTCAAGACCCCAACTTTAAAGAACGATCGATGGCTTGAAGGCGCCCACCAGACTCTTCGAAGCACACGGCACCAGCTACTCACCCCTCCACCTCCAGGGTCCCCCCTCGGAGGAGCCGCTGAATTACGTGGTCATCCCCCGATCAGAGTAGCCCTCCATCCCATTTCTGGGGCCCCATCCTGCAAGAAGGGGCTTGCGGGTCGATCCTTTCTCCGCGCTGAGGGGTTTTTATTTATCGGGGCGTAGGATCAGGGTGATCGACTTGAGCGAAGAGTGGTTCTTCGAATCCGGGGGGCGCTCAACGCGCCGCAACTGGCTCGGCATAATCGCCGTTATCGTCATAGTCCTGAACGTGGGCCTCATGGCATACGTCATGCTGGACTACAACGGCCAGCTTGGGAGGCTATACGGCGAGCTGGACAGCATGAACGGGGAGCTGGAGTCCCTGAGGTTCCAGCTCTCGAGCACCAGCCAGGAGCTCTCGACGCTTAAGGAAGAGCTGAAACTCTCCGGGCCGGGGAACTTCACCGAGAACCTTCTGCTGACCCAGATCTACAACATGACCCGCCGCTCCGTCGTCCTCATTTCGGTGAGGACCAGATTCACATCGGCGCAGGGGAGCGGCTTCGTCTACGACAGGGAGGGGAGGATCATCACGAACAACCACGTCGTTGAGGACGCCACCGAGATCACAGTAACCTTCGTCGACGGCACCGTCCTACCGGCAACGGTAGTGGGGACAGACCCCTACTCAGACATGGCGGTGATCCAGGTGAGCGCCCCGGACTACCTCCTCCAGCCCGTCTCCCTCGGTAACTCCTCCGACCTGCTTGTGGGGGAGATGGTGGTGGCGATAGGCAACCCCTTCGGCCTCGCCAACACCATGACATCGGGCATAGTGAGCGCCCTGGGGAGGGAGATGCAGCATCCCAGCAACTACGTCATAATCGACGTCATCCAGACCGACGCAGCCATCAACCCTGGGAACAGCGGCGGCCCCCTCCTCAACACGAGGGGGGAGGTTATCGGAATGAACACCGCTATAGTCAGCGGTAGCGGGGAATTCTCGGGCATAGGCTTCGCCATACCCAGCGACACCATATCCAGGGAGGCTCCAGTTCTCATAGAGGGGGGGACGTACGAGCACTCCTACCTGGGCATCACGGGCAGGGACATGACCCCCGCCATCGCCGAAGCCATGAACCTTGACGAGGGCACCAGGGGCACCCTCGTCGTGAGCGTGGTTTCGGGCGGGCCTGCGGCTGGGGCTGGGCTGAGGGGCAGCGACCGCACGGTGAGCATAGGCGGGAGCCTAGTCGAGGTGGGTGGGGACGTCATCATAGGCGTGGACGGCAGGGTGGCTAAGACGTTCTACGACCTCATCTTCTACATAGAGCGCTACAAGAGGCCGGGGGACACCATCAGCCTCACCGTGCTTAGGAACAACAGCAGGATGGACGTCGATCTCACCCTGGGTGTAAGGCCCCCACCATAGCGGCGTCGAAGAATCGGATCTCCTTTCCTCTGAGACCGGGACGCCTCCTCTTCTGGGCTAGAATCGGGGATTCCCCAGCAGCCCCTCAATGGTCTCCTCGTCGTAGCTTAGGAGCCTCCCGAACCTTTGGGCTATCCCCTCCTCGACCTCGGGCAGGTTCCCATCCAGGGTAGCCCTCCTCTTCAGCTCCTTTAGGGCCATGTATTCCTCCATGACCGACTCTTCCGCCGCTATCAGGATGACATTCTTTCCCTCGGTGAACCCGGGGTTGAAGAGCCTGGTGGTGAGGAAGTCACCGTCGACCCGCAGGATCACCCCGTACTCCTCCGCTATCTGCTCGGTGAGCCCCATGAGCTCATCCAACTCGCAGTCCCTCAGGGGAGGGCTGAGGGCAAGCCTCTTGCACCCCGAAGCCACGACCTCGACGAAGGCGTAGTTCATCCCCAGGTAGTAGGACCTTAGGTCCACACCCCTCATGTAGGGTTTGTCCTCTTCCCCCATTCCGCTCCTTCCTAGAAACCCCAGTTACTTATGGCCTTTCCCAATAGCGCGTTGGGGATGGAGCCCGAGTTCCTCAGCAAAGAGAAATTCCTGTCGCTGCAGGGGGTAAATGGGTCGTTTTTTCGAAAATAATGGGATAACATCATTTCAGCGTCTCGTGGAGCAAGAAATGGGCTTACGTCTCCCCAGGTTAGGAGGATTTAAGGGAGTAATAATTGTAGGGCGCTTCCCCCAAAGTCACGGACCTGTTCTGCAGTATGCCTGAATCGACCATCCTGTGGAGGAAGCTCAGAAGTATCCCCCTCGAAAAAGTCCTCTCCTTCTCTATCGCCCCATTCACGTGCTCCCAGATCTCGGGAGCCGTAGCCTCACCCTTCTCGTAGATGTATCTTATCATGATGGTCTCGTATTCCCTCAATAATATGTTATAGACCAGGTCCCTTCCCAATGCATTCTTCCCCCTTCAAGAATATAAGCGAACCAAGACAATCACTTTAAGCATTAAGTTATATTTAACGTATATGCATTTTATAATACTCAAAATTTTTAAAAATTTTATAAAATCTAATTCTAAGGCCCAAACTGCGGGGCCTCAGTTTCAGCGCCCAAAGCCACATTATAAAATATCTTTAAAATGACGATTTTCTCGAATGTAGATTTATGCTTTCCATTAAAATACGAATGGGGAGAAATCTTCAGGGTTTCCAGATCATGGACCCGATTAATGATCATAATGTCAAGTTTACAAGGCGTCTAGTCTGAAAGGCTTTTTCGCCACTCATCTTTTGAATTCCGAGACAGCCTAGGTTACCTCTAGGCACCCAGGGCAGTTCGCTCTAGATCGCAAACCGTAAAAGATCGGTTCGACGTCCTCATCCCAGTGTGGTCGACCCAGAAATCCGCCACCTCACCTAACGATCCCTCGGAGATTTAAGGAATCATCGAGCTGCGGTTCGCTTCATTGGGTTTCTTGATCCTGCTATGATCTCTACAAGAGATTGATTTCGTATCATCTTTGTTGGAGTAAAAAGGGTTGAGGGTGATGATGTTCCGAACTGTTTGATCTCTTATTACTTCTTTTCCAGGTAGCAGACGTTGTTTACCACAGATACGTCTACGTCGGTTTCAAGGTCCCTTGCTTTTATCCTCTTCTGGAGCTGGGTCCTCAGGTAGTTGGCGTCTTTGTTCCTCACATTCACCTGTACGAGTTCGTCGTCCCCCTCAATGAAGGCGTCTATTATGGGATCGTACTTGCTTCCCTTCTTGTATTTCCTACTAGGCTTGCTCTCCACAGGAGTCAACTCATACTTCAACTCGGACATATGATATCTTGTATATAAATAAAGAATAGGTATATAACTATTTCATTTTTAATATCCAAATAAGATGTATTTTCTTTGGACCCCATGGCTATTTTATTGGAATCAGTACGGCCATTATCCATGGTGATCGGTGCTTCTCGCCAGTGACCATGGATCTTAAATTGGCCCCCGTTTTTCGAAGACTTTTTTTGGTCGATATGCTGTTGTTGTCGGTAGGTGCTCCTTACTTATCGTTTTCATCTGTGCGGCTCATGTTATGCCTCATTTATCTGGGCATGTAACAGATCCATATGGATAGTCCTCAATGAGTGTATGATGGCGCGGTCAATATTCTAGGGCTCCTGAAAAATGCCTAGGAGGCATGGGCATCTAGACTCGAATTGGCGTATAGGGCGATACTGAACAGGCTGTAAAACTTGTTAAGTGAATCTGCATTACGCGACCTCGGACAGTGCAGTGTGTGTTATTTTATAAAGCAAAAGGGGACGTTAGATAGAGAAGGATTTGTTATCCCATCGTCGCGGCATCTCGACCGCTGTGTCTCTCCTCTTCGCTCTCTCAGCCCTCCTCGGGGGGCTTACACTGTTCTCGGATCAGCTTGAGCCCGTAGTGGGCTACTACATGAGCGGCGGGGCGCTCACCCACATGTGTACTGGGATAGACGAGCCCGTGTCTGCTGTCGAGTTGGAGCTTCCCACGGACCTGTTCGAGGCTATAAATCCCTCTTCCCTGACGGCCGAGGGGTGGAGCGTAACGACGGAAGACAGCACGATCACCCTGTCCGGGGGGAGCCTCGACCCAGGAGCCATCTTGGAGGTACACTTCAAGCTCAGGCATTACGTCTCCCCTAGGGAGACCACTTTCACTGTCGTTTCCACCGCCGGAGACTTGACCATCAGGTCTGAGGGCGTCATACTCGTTCAGGAGACGACCTTGCTGCAAATACTCCACGCGATCTCTTTGTTCAAGCTCCCCCTGCTGGGCCTCTCTGTCGTGGGGATAGGCGTCGGTGCCCTGCTGCTCTACAGGGGGGAGGGAGGCGTCGAAGAGCTCTTGGGGGCCGATGAAGAGCTCCCAGTGGAACCCGAGCCAGAACCAGAACCCGAACCGGAGCCTGAAGCTGAGCCCGAACAGGAGCCTGAACCCCAGGAGCCACGGCCCTTGACGGCCGTCCCGTGCCCCGCCTTCCTCGAGAGGAAGGTCTTCACTGGGAGGACGGACGAGTCGAAGAAGCTCGTGAAGGGGCCATACGCCGGGGAGAAGTCGGGGAGCATAAGCAACAGGGACCCGGAGACGGGGGCGATAAGGGACTACTGGGACATATGCAGGTGGTACGCAGACTACGAGGTGGTCCAGGTGAGCGAGTACAAGCAGTTCAAGGAGCTCTGCACCCTTCCCAAGGACCACGCAGGAGACCACGTCTACGGCCCAGAGCTGGAGACGGGCAACACATACGAGAAGAGCAGCAACACCATCAAGGAGCACGTGGGGGACTTCAGCTGCCACTACGGGGACGAGAGGTGGCTCCCCCCCGAGCACAGGACGAGGACGGCCGAGGGGGAGGCGAGGTCGAGGGAGAAACCCTTCCAGTGGTACACGGGAGGGGCCTAGAGACCTTGCGACCAGGGGGCCTCGACCGCCTGACCCTAGCCGGCCCATACGGCCTCTGACAAGCCCGCCCCGCATTTTTATGGCTCCCTTTCATCAATGATTGAGATCGTCTTCCTCTCCATGGGAGGTTAATCGCTGACAAACGCCTGCACTGGGCTGAGGAGATTAATATTTTGAAGGCTTTCTCGTCCAATGGCTTATGAGGTTTTTATAGCGTTATCTAAGACTTATTTTTAAATGACGATAAATGTTTAAATTTCTCCTTTGTTCTGTAACCATAGCCAATAAAAGGTGAAAACACGATGAAAAAAGGTTCTTTGAAGAGTATCAGACTGACCCGCCGGCGTTTCAGGGTTTTAGCGGCCGCACTGGCTGTCTTGTCTGTTTCCGTGATTATTGCGTGGCCCGTTCTTGCGGCGCCCCCTGCCCCGGAGTTACTGGACCCTACAACTATCCCGAAGTACGTCAACCAACTTACAGGTCCTCCGCCAGTTTATGTTCCGAGAGAGATCAGAGGCAAAGGGGGTGAAGTGATACAGCATAGTTACACCGTTCTCATGAAGAGTTTCATGCAGCAGATCTTGCCTCCCGGATACCCTGCCACACGGGTCTGGGGCTATGGAGGCGTAGCCAAGGACGCGGTGACGGGAGCCCCGTTGGGCTTCGTCCAAAACTCGCCGGGGCCCTCCTTCGAACCGGTCAGGGGCATCCCCGCCTACGTGAACTGGCAGAACAGGATCTCGTCTTCACACATGTTCGCGGTTGACCCGACTCTTCACTGGGCGAACCCGAACAACCTCTCCATGCCGGAGTATCCGTTCGAACCGTATCCCCCGGGATATCCGGAAGCCCAGTGGCCTGTCCCCCTAGTTACCCACCTGCACGGAGGAGAAGTCAAATCTACATATGATGGCCATCCGGATGCCTGGTTCACTATCAACGCGATACATGGACCGGCATACAACACAGCACGTAAGGGCAATGGCGGCAACACCGCCCTCTTCGTGTACCCGAACGAGCAGCCTCCGACGACCCTCTGGTACCACGACCACGCACTTGGCATAACCCGCCTCAACGTCATGTCAGGGCTGGCAGGCTTCTATCTGCTCCGAGACCCGGGAGACGAAGTCGCAGAACTCCTTCCCAGCGGAGAATACGAGATTCCCATCGCCATCCAAGACCGCATCTTTATGACCGATGGCTCGATGTACTTCCCGAGCGAGGGGAACAACCCCGACATCCATCCATACTGGAGCCCTGAGTTCTTCGGAGACGTGAGCATGGTCAACGGCCTGGTCTGGCCGAACATGGACGTGAAGCAAGGACAGTACCGCCTACGGCTACTGGATGGATCGAACGCCAGATTCTATAATGCGAGCTTCAGAGTGAAAATTGGCGAAGACGATCTTGGGAACCCAGAAAGTTATGGCGCTCTCATACCCTTCACGCAGATTGGCAGCGATGGCGGGTACTTGAAATCTGCAGCAGACCTTGAGTATCTTATTATCGCACCAGGTGAGAGAGCTGACATCCTGATAGACTTCTCGGGGCTTGATGCCGGGACCAAGGTGATAATGAGGAACGATGCTTACGCCCCATTCAAGGGCGGATCAAAAGAGGGAGACCCACCAGGAACCATGGTTCAGATAATGCAGTTCACCGTAACCGACGAAGAAGGTTTCGAACCACAGACTCTGCCGGATCCGCTGAACGAGGACCTAGATAACGGCTGGCCCACGCTACCGGAGCCCGTTCTAAACAGGACACTGGTCCTAGTGGAGGTCATGAGCCCTGCAGACGAGCCCGAGATGATACTACTGAACGGTCAGAAATGGGGCGCAGACGTCTCTGAAACACCCGTGCTCGGGACAACCGAGGAGTGGATAATCGTCAACCCCACAGAGGACACGCACCCCATCCACTTGCACCTGACCCAGTTCCAGCTCGTGAGTCGCCAATCGATAGACGTTGATGAGTACTGGGATGATTGGATAGGCAGCAACATCGATGGAAGCGATACGGGAGAGCCACCGTGGTATAACGATTGGCCCGTGGTGGAGGTCGAGGTGACCCCCTACCTGGAGGGCGCCCCAATGAGCCCACCCGACAACGAGTTGGGGTGGAAGGACACCATCCAGGCTCATCCGGGTCAGGTCACCGTCATCCGGGTGCGCTTCTCTCCAATCGATGGAAGCGAAGATTATCCCTTCGACGCAACCGAAGGGCCGGGATACGTCTGGCACTGCCACATCCTCGACCACGAGGACAACGAGATGATGAGGCCCTACAAGGTCTTACCTTAGCCCCCATATTCCCCCCTTTTTCTCCGCATTTTGATAGGTAGATGACCTCGACCAAAGGCTCCTCCCTGTTCCTAGAAACCGATTAGCGTAAAGTCCTAAACCTGGCTCAGGCGGCTCCGAGCTTCCTCATCATGATCAGGGCGACAGCCTTTGAGCACTCTACCATCTCGTCTATGCTTGCGCTCTCGTCCTGCCTGTGCCCATTGCTATAGGCGCCCCCGACCCCGAAGTTGACGCAGGGCATGCCCCCGTCCACCACCTGGTAGTTCATGTCCGTGCTGGCGAGGGTGCCCGTGAAGGGGAGCTTTCGCCCCACAGCCTCCTCTATGATCGACTGGACCTCCAGGGCGTAGGGGTCGTCTGCGGGAACCACGTACCCCTCTCTGCTGTTTATGACCTCCAAATCGTACTCGATGTCCGGGTCCGCCGCCCTCACCCCCTCTATGACTGAGACGAGCTCCCTCCTCACCTCGTCGAATGTCTCCCCGGGGATCATCCCCCTGAGAACCTCCTCCTCGCAGAGGTCGGGGACCGTCGCCCCCTGGACCCCTCCTTTGATGGTGCCTATGTTGAGCATAGCGGTGAGCCTGTCGATCCCCCTCTCCCTGAGGGCTGTGTGGAGCTCTATCCCGGGGACAGCCCTCTGCCTTCTCAGGAGGACTTTCCTCCAGTAATCGTCTAGGGCGACGTTTATCTTCGACATCTTCTCAATCGCGTTCACCCCGAGGATCGGCAGCTGCCCGTGGTAGGACCTGCCCCGGGTCCTGATGAGGAATCGAGTGCGCCCCTGCGCTGCCAGGCCGATCCCCGTCAGGCCCCCGTCGAGCTGGACCCCATAGTCAGCTTTCACTATACCCTCTCTGATGAGGAAGCCCAGCCCCGCCACCCCGCCTATCTCCTCGTCGCAGTTCCCCGTCAGGACGAGGTCTCCACTCAGCCTCACCCCAAGCTCGTGGAGGGCCTGGAGGGCGTAGGTCATTGCCGCGATCTCCCCCTTGTCGTCCGAGGCGCCCCGGCCCCAGATGTAACCGCCGCCCCTGTCATAGTCGCTCCTGCCGTATGGGTTGTCCGGGGTGACCTCGCCGCCTAGGGGGTCCTTAGTCCAGCCCTCCCCCTGGATGGCTGCTGTGTCCGTGTGGGCGCTTATGTGGAGGGTCGGGTCCCCTCCAGCGCCCCCGTACCGGGCGACCAGGTTGCTCCTGGGCCCCTCGAGCCCCATGATTCTGGCGCCGGAGAGCTCCATGTACCTCTCGGGGGCCTCGTGGATGCTCACGTCGCAGCCGAGGCCGCTGAGTTTGTCCGCAATGATATCGCAGAGGGCGTCGTAGTTCAGCCCCGGGGGAACCTGGGTGTCTATCCTGACGAGATCCCTAAGGTATCGGACCATCTCGTCCCTCCTCTCCTCTATGTAGGCGAAGACACGCTCCTTTAGGTCTGACATAGTGATGAACCCCTACTCCGAATATCGGGGGCAGGGCGTATCTAACGGTTTGGGGCCCGCCCCTGCATCCTCTCGATGGGGATGCTGTGGTTCCTCCTACCCTCGAAGAGGCTTATGGCTCCGAAGCTGGCCCTCTCCAGGCTCCTGACGGCCTCCCCAAGCCTGAACCCAAGCGTCCCCACCTCGTGGCTGTCGCTCCCCACGGTCACCTTCTTTACCCCGGCCTTGTATGATGCCTCGAGGAACTCCTCTAGGGGGAAGAAGCCCCCCATCCCGTGCTTGTACCCCGATGTGTTCACCTCTATCCCCACGTCGTTCTCGACGAGGCTGTCTATGGCCACGTAGACGGCCTCTCCGAACTCCTCCCAGGTGATCGGCTCCCTGAAGAGGTGGACGTACTTCCTGAAGTAGTCTGGGTGGGCCATCACGTCGAATAGGCCGCTCCCCACGGCCTGCTTCCAGACGGTGTAGTACTCGTCCACCGCATCTTCGACGGGCCTCCCCGTGAAGAAGGTCCAGGCCTCGCTCCGTTTCCCTATGTCCACGCCGTTGATGTAGTGGGTGCTCCCCAGGACGAAGTCTAGGTCGTGCTCCCCCACTATCCTCTCCAGCCTGCTCTCCTCCTCGGGGAAGTAGTCCACCTCAAGCCCCGCCCTGAGCCTGACTTTGGTGGCCTCCTGGGCCTCCCTTATCCCCTCCACGTATCCGGGTATCTCCCCTATCCTGATCCCCACGTCTTGGTCGGGCCCTGCAATTATGAGGTGGGTGGTGAAGGCCACCTCATCGATCCCCTTCCCCTCGGCCGCCCTGACGTATGCTTCTACGGTTGCTCCTGGGGCGTCCCTTGAGTGGCTCTCGTGGACGTGGTAGTCGATCATCTCGGAGGGCTCC
>CAYGAH010000062.1:0-8204 GCA_964347685.1 uncultured Candidatus Bathyarchaeia archaeon
GCGTAAGGGGGGCCAGCCGTGTTGCAAGCCATTGCCACACCCAGCTTGAGCTCGGGGACGAAGGCGACGTGGGCGGTGGAGACCAGTATGGAGCCCCCGTGGGAGACCATCTTGTGGCCCAGGAAGTCGGGGGTCACGCCCCAACCATACCCGTAGCCGTACCTTCCGTGTAGGTTCGGGGGGCGCTCAATGTGGATGGTCTGCATCCTCTCTACGAACCCTGGGCCAACCACCTGTCTGCCCTTGTAACTGCCTCCCTCCATGTTTGCGACGAGGTAGTTGGTGAGCTCCCTCACGGTGCTGATCACGCCCCCTGCGGCGGCGACGAAGGAGAAACCCGGGATGTCCGAGACGTTGGGGTAGGGGAACTCAGTGGGCTCCATGGAGCCGTCGGGCTTCTTCCAGTAGGTGGTAGCCCTGTCCGAGTCCCTGAGGTACTCCTCCTTCAGGAGGGTGGACCTCTCCATCCCCAGGGGCCTCAGGATGTTCCTGGTGACGTAGGAGTCGAAGGTCGCCCCGCTCGCCTCCTGGATGATGTGCCCCAGCATCCTGTAGCCCGCGTTGAAGTAGAAGAATCGCCTCCCCGGCTCGTCCACCACCTCCTCCCCGGCCCCGTTCACTAGCCTGTAGAAGTCGTCGACGCCACCCCATGGGACCCCCGTATCAAGCCCTATCCCCCTCTGGAGGGCCACCGTCGATGTGGCGAGGGAGGGGATGCCTGGCGAGTGGGTTAGCAGGTGGTGGATGGTTATGGGCTTCCCAGGCGCCCCTATCCTGAGGGGGATGTACCCCTCCACAGGGTCTTCCAGGCCCAGCTTGCCCCTCTCAGCAAGCTGCATTATTGACATGGCGACGAATGACTTTGTGATGGAGCCTATGCTGTAAAGGGTGTCAGGGGTGGCAGGGAGGCTCCTCTCCACGTCCCTAGCCCCGAATCCCTCAGCGTAGACTACATCCCCTTCCCGCACGACGGCCATGCTGAAGCCGGGGTACTTCCCCCTCTGCATCGCATCCGGGACGTATGACTCTACGAAACCCTTCATCCTCTCAAATTCGTCCCTCAAAGGTTAACGCCTCAAAAAAGACTCGGTTTTCCTTATTTAAGGAGGTGCGGGGGTTGGTGATCTATGCGTTCGCGAGGTTAAAATAAAGACTAAAGGTACGATTATCCTTCCACGGTTTCGGGGTGAAAGAGGGTCAGGTCGTGAAGATCCTGACGAGGTCGTTGTCGGAAAGGGTGCCGACGACGCCGCCCTCTCCCAGGATGAGGATGTGGTCCACCCCGCCTATGGCCATCACCCTTATGGCGTTGGCAACGGTGTCATCCTCCCACAGGCTGATGCAGAGCTTGGCGCCCGAGAGGCCGCAGACCTCCATGAACTCCTCAGTCTTCGTCCTCCTGAGTATCTCCTGGACCTGGACGTCCCTGATGTCCCTGGGGATCTGCTCCAGGAGGTCCTTCCCGAGGACGTAGGACGTCATGGCGCCGAAGAGGTCGCTAGCGGTGACCAGGCCCCTGACCACCCCTTCTTCGTCCCTGACGACCACCACGTCCTTGCCCTCACCCGCCATGAGGGACGCTACCTCCCTCAGGCTCGCCTCAGGCTTCACTATGAGGGGGTCCTTCTTCATGTACTCTGCTACCTTGCCTTCGAGATTCAAAATTACACCATGATTTAGTTATCAGCGGCGGTTAAAAAACGTCGTCACGGACGAACTGGCCCTTTAGTCTTCGCTTCCCGCCACCCAGATCTCCTCATTATCGTCTCGGGTACCTCCAGAGAGAGGAGGGCATCCTCATGAGGGGGCCCTCCACTATGTGGCGGGTATCTTGGGAGGCTGCTGAAGCGTTGGTAGTAAGCGATCCGCAGGGAGCCTCGAAGTTATGACTGATCGGGCGGGTTCCGCCTCACGAGCCCAAGGATCAGGGCGACGTCCACGAGGGCTATGGCTACGTTCACGATTATGGGCGTGTCGAAACCGAAGGCCTCGTACAGGAGGCCCCCTATGTATGGGGCTGGGAGGGAGAGTAGAACCCTGAAGGTGAAGTATCCGCCTATCGAGCGGGCCCTCTCGTCAGGGTCCACGTTCCTCGCTATCCAGGCCTGCTCGGCCGGGCTCCACAGGGCGGCCGAGACCCCTATCAGGACCTGGGCGGCCAGGACGACCTCGAACCTCTTGGAGAGCACGACCGAGCCCAGCATAACGCACGCCAGGGACTGGGAAAGGGCCATGAACCTTGCGTAGCCGACGCGGTCGACGACCCTCCCCAGGGGAATCTGGGCGGCCGCCATCGTCCCCGTGTTGACAGCGGCCATGAGTCCCAGCATGTAGGGCGTGTATCCGTAGCTCTCTGTGAGCATCCCGTTCAGGAGCCTGTATCCCATCCCGAAGGCGAATAGGTCGACGGTCATGGCTATGTAGAAGCCCCTCAGGTGGGGTGGGGGGTTCAACGCCCCGAGCAGGGACCTAGCCGCGTGGGAGAGGTTGAAATCCCAGCCCTCCCCCCTGGGCTTCGTCTCCGGCAGCCTAAGCCAGACGAGCATCAGGGAAAGAAGCGCGAACCCAGTGGCGACGACGTAGACGAATGGGAACCCGTACAGCTCAGCGATGAGGCCCGCCGATAGGGTCCCCACCAGTGCTGCTGCCATGTAGCTGGTCCCCAGTATGCTGTAGACGTACCCCAGCCTGGAGGGCTCAGAGGACTCCGCCACCGTGGAGTTCCAGACGGGGTGCAGGGCCCACGAGAGCCCGATGAGTACGACGGCCGGGAAGAGGAGCCAGGACCTGGACAGGAGGAGGAGGACCCCGGCCGCGAGGACCAGGAACTCCCTGGCCAGGAGGAACCTCTTCCTGCCATAGGCGTCGGAGGCCCCTCCGAGGATGGGCTGAACCAGTGTCCTGCTGAAGTCCATGACGCTCTCCAGGCCGCCCAGGCTGCTCATGGGGACACCTAGGCTCAGGACGAAGGGCTGCCAGACGACGCCCCTGAGGTTGTCCCTCACCCCCCTGAGGGCCGAGACAGCGGCTAGGGTAGCCAAGTCTTCCTTGACCCTCAGCCTCGAAAGCAGCCCCATCTTCTGACCCCCCTCTTTCCTGAAGCTCCACGCCTACCTTTTCAGTTAATTTCATGGAAGCTTTAAGAAAAATCGGGGAGATCTATTTCAATGTATCGAAAAATCTGGGACCCCGAGCCGTCCAAGCGACGGCCTGGATGAGAGAAGGCCCTTCCTGCCCTTTATCCTTCCAGGACCCTCAGCGTCTCCCTGAGCCAGAAGGGCAAGTCGGCGGGGAACCTGCTCGTGACGAGCCTCCCGTCCACGACTACGGGCTCGTCTCGGTACTCTCCCCCGGCGTTCTTCACGTCTGTGGCCACCGAGCGGTAGCAGGTGAGCCTCCTCCCCCTGACGACGCCGGCCTCTATGAGGAGCTGGGGGCCGTGGCAGATGGAGGATATGACCAGCCCCTTCTCCGCCGCGTCCCTCACCAGCTTGACCAGACCCGGCCTTATCCGCATCCTGTCCGGAGCCCTCCCTCCGGGGACGATCACGGCCCTGTAATCTTCAAGGCTGACGTCTTCCGGAGCCGCATCAGACCTGATGGGTATCCCGTGCTTCCCCGAGTAGGTCTCCCCCGACTTGGGGCCCACGACGGTCACCTCGTAACCAGCCTCCTGGAGCCTGTAATAGGGATAGAGGAGTTCTACATCCTCGAACTCGTTCTCTACTACGATCAAAACCTTCTCCAAAAACTACACCGTTAGGCTGAAGGGACAGGATCGATAATAATCTTACTCGCCCCTGCCTCCTGACCTCAGCGCCCGTGTGGAGGAACCCCTCCACGCTCGTAGCCAAGGAAAAAGGGTTTCTTCTTAGAAAAAGGAGACTCAACCCTTCATCAAGAAACTTGGGGTCTGTTCCTACCTCTTCACGAGGGCTATCAGCGCCACGAGGAGGAAGGCGACCCCGGCGAGGAACTCGCTCCTCGTGAGCCACCAGACGACGCCAGCGAGGATGATGGCTGGGAGGAGGAGGATGAGGACCCCCACGAACATTATGATTATGGCCCCTATTATGACGAGGACGATCAGCCCACCCAGGAGCACCAGAGGACTCTGGAGGAACCTCTGCAGGACCTGAGAAAAAGCCGGCCCCATCAAGAACCAAAACACCGATCAGCCCAACGCTATTCGGATTTATACACATTCCGCAGAACAAGAGGCGGCTGACATACGGAATCGACAGGCTCACGACCCTCTTGGGCGTAGCCGGCGGCTACGATTATAGGCTTCTCCGAGACGGCGGGTCCAGGCTCCCCGAGGCGAGGCGCCTGTAGGAGGAGATAGGAGACAAAGCCAACCCGCAATGAGACGGGGCCATTGACCAAGGTTTATAGCCCGAACACCCACGATCAATGGGAGCGAGTTGTCCCCGAGGAAGATAAGAGGCGTAAAGGTGGTCTCCTTCGACGCAGACGGAACCCTCTGGGACTTCGAGAAGACAATGAGGCACTCCCTCAAAAGGGTCCTGGAGGAGCTTGAGGGGATGGACCCCATCGCGGCATCGGGGCTCAGCGTAGAGGGGATGATAGGGGTAAGGGACGAGGTCGCCGAGGAGATGAGGAGCAAAGGCGCCAGGCTCGAGGAGATACGCCTTGAGGCCTTCAGGAGGACCCTGAGGGAGGCGGGGAGGCCCGACGAAGACCTAGCGAGGCGCCTCTACGGGACCTACATGAGGCACCGCTTCGGGGATATCGTGCTCTACGAGGACGCCTCACCCGCCCTTGAAGCCCTCAGGGGCAGATACACCCTCGGGATGATCTCGAACGGGAACAGCTACCCGGAGCGCTGTGGCCTTGGAGGCGTCTTCGGTTTCGTCGTCCTCTCCCAGGAATGTGGTGTGAGGAAGCCCGACCCCAGGATATTCAAAATAGCCCTCGGGAGGGCAGGATGCTCAGGGCACGAGATGGTACACGTGGGAGACTCGCTGGAGGAGGACGCCCTGGGGGCCTCCGCAGCCGGAATAAGGTCCGTCTGGATAAACAGGGACCAGAGGTCAGAGGCTCGTGGAGAGGCGGATTGGGAGATATCGTCTCTGACAGAACTCACCGACATCCTGTGAGAGCAAGGCTGGAGGCTCGTCCCCGAACCCTTTCATCGGCTGTAGGATATCTCCACCTTCACATCATCTATCGGGTAGAACAGGTCCGTCTCCCACCTGACCGAGACCCCGAGGGCGACCCAAACCTCCCCGCTTCCACCCGTCGACGTTTCCCCCGAGAAGGAGTAGAGTTTCCAGCCCGCGACCTGATCGGCGGGCCCTATCACCACGAAGTCCCCCTCTGCTTCAGGGTCTTCGAGACCCGCGTATCCCACAACGGCGGCCAGGGTGTTGAAGCTCTCCGCCTCGCTATATAGCTGGAACGAGACGTTGATTTGGACCCTGAAGCCCCTCTCCACCGGCACCGTCCTCTCTATCCAGACGGTCCCGTCGTCCTGCCTGCCGTCCACGTAGAGCCTCAGCGAGTAATTTCCCGAGTATGACGGGTCGGTCACACGCGTCACGTTCCAGGCCACCACGCTGCCAGGGTTGTTTGGGTCCTGTGGGAGATCGTAGTCGGCAGCCCAATCCCCCATCCCCGTCTCGAAGCCCTCCTCGAAGAACCGGGATTCAGGCAAGGGAGGGGTCCTTAGAAAGAAGTACCAGTAGCCGACCAAACTTACGACTATGATCCCTGCGATGACGAGATATGCAGACCTCAAGGTACTGCCTCCGTTGCAAATACATTGGAGACGCCCGGATATTTTTACATTTACATCTTCCCGAAAGATAGGTAGTGGCGTAACGTCTAATACGCAGCGACCTGCCCCGGACTCGGCGGAAGGTAAGACTTCGGGAAAAGGGCGAGGGCCCTGAACTGGATCACCGAGGCTCCCAGCATCCAGAAGGGTCTCGTGGGGGTGAGGCTATAGTGACGGAGAGGTCTGGAAGATCATTGGGCTCACTTCCTCCGCCCCTTCGATGGGGTCTGGGGCTCCTAGGGCCCCCTGGGAGAGGCCCCCACCCAATCATCTTAAAAATATCAAGAGACGGATCGGGTATACACAGAAATGCCGATCAACGATGAAAGAGCTAGGAAGCTGATGCATAGGCAGGGAGTAGAAGCCCTGGTAGCCTCCTCAACCGAGAACGTCTACTACGTCTCCGACTATTGGAGCCAGGGCAGGCAGCTCGGCTGCGGGACCCAGTCCTACGCCCTCCTACCCCTCGACGGTGAGCCCGGCCTAGTGGCTCCGTTGAGCGAGGCTGACCTCGTCGTGGACAGCGGCACATGGATAGGGGATGTCGCGTACTACGGCTGCCTCAACATAAAGGTCACAGGGGCAGACCCCCTCTCTGAGCCGACCCAGAGGCTCATGGAGATATACAGGGGAGCCGACCCGATAGGAGACTCCTGCAGCGCCTTGGTGAGGCTCATAGAGGCCAGGGGACTGACGAAGGCGACCATAGCCCTGGACACCTCAGGCACCACCCCGGGCCGCTTTGAGAACATAAAGAGGCACCTGCCGGAGGTGAATTTCGTGGAGGGCGCTGACCTTCTCAGGGAGGTAAGGTCGGTCAAGACCGAGGAGGAGGTCGCCAGGATCCAGAGGGCGACCGAGATCACTGAGAAGTCCATGGAGGACGCGCTTGAGATAGCCAGGAGTGACATAATGGAGGTGGACCTGGCGAGCATGTTCAGCTACTCGGTAGCCTACGACGGAGGAAGGGTGACCTACGACTTCATAGGGATAGGAGAGAGGAGCGCATACCCCAACCCAGTTCCCACGACCCTGGCGGCGGGGCGCAGCGACATCATCAGGATGACCCTGGGATGCGTCTGGAGCCACTACCACTCCAACATATCCAGGACTGCTTTGATAGGAAGACCCGACGCAGAGGCGAAGAAGAGGTGGAATGCGGTCCAGGAAGCCCAGGAAGAAGCCCTGGGGGCCGTGAGGGCTGGTGCGAGGGTCTCTGAGGTCTACTCCGCCGCAGAGAGGGTGCTCGGCGAGTCGGGGCTGGAGAAGTGCAGCGACGTCCTCGGCCACTGCCTCGGCGTCGAGTGCAACGAGCAGCCCGTCCTAGAGAAGGGAAACGATCGGGAGCTGATCGAGGGGATGGTGCTGAACGTGGACATCCCCTACCTCGACCTGGGGTGGGGGGGTTTCCAGCTAGAGGACACCGTGCTCGTCACCGCAGACGGCTACAGGCTTCTCACCAACACGGACCGCACACTTTACCTTTTATAGAAAACCCTTCATAGGGTCATCCGCCCCTCTGTTTAGAGCCGATCCCTGGGGCCGACCGGACCCTAGAAAATGACGGGTGCCGGGTCAGAGGTTGGCCATCTGGGTTATCTTCGACCTTATCTCCATGGCCCTGGCCTCGAATATCCTGCCGAACTCCTTCGCCTCGTTCTCCTTAACCCTCCGGCCCTGGCTTACGACGTACTCTATCCAGGCTGAGGAGGCCCTGGTGTATATCCGGCCGAACATCGCGCTCCCGACGGAGTCTATGAGCCCCTTGTTCCTGTACTCCAAGAATATCCTGTAGCTGCTCCTGAGCATCTCCTCTGATAGCTCGTCGTCTACGGCCTGTTCTATAACGCCCCTCAGAGCCGGCTCCATGACAATCAAAACAGATTTCCCACCCCCTCCACTTATATGCTTTATTTCCGAGGCCCGCCGATGAACGTGCCAGGTAACAGTTTTTAGTCAAAAATCGGGGAATGTGTTTGAATTAAAAGAAATAGATCATAAAAATCATAAAATTTGGATGGATGTCTTTTTCAGGGAGACGCGTCCGAATTGAGGGCTAGGTCGAGTACTCGACCTTTCCGTCTATGATCACCTTCTCGACCCGAGTCATCAGGTCTAGGGGGTCCCCGTCAAGTATGCGGAGGTCCGCGTCCTTCCCCTTCTCTATGCTGCCGACCCTGTCGGCGACACCGAGAATCTCCGCGGGGGTTATCGTTATCGCCCTGAGGGCGGCTTCGTAGGGGAGGCCGTGCTTGACTGCCATTCCAGCGCAGATGGGTAGGAATGCGATGGTGCTCCCCACGGCGTCAGTCTGGATGGCGAACTTGACCCCGGCCTCGTGGAGGGCCTTGGGCGTCTCGAAGCTGAGCTCCCTCATCTCCCACTTTCCCCTCGAAGTTAGGCT
>CAYGAH010000063.1:0-2637 GCA_964347685.1 uncultured Candidatus Bathyarchaeia archaeon
GGGATGGCCGCAGCGGCCCTGTACATGGCATGCAAGTTCAACAGGGAGGGGTGCACCCAGAAGCAGGTCTCGGAGGCGGCGGGGACCACAGAGGTGACCCTGAGGAACAGGGTCAAGGATCTGGAGGAGGTAGTGGGGGACCTGGAGGAATTCAGAGACCGAATAAAAACATAGCCCGCATCTGGAGCTGGGCTGCCCTCCCCGGCCGCCTCACACGAGGGGCGCGCCCATCCGATACATGTAAAACGAGCTGAAGCTATTTCTAACCCATGGGTTTCGGTCTGTTCGAGGTGGAGATGCCCGGGAACGAGCCCACCCTCACATACGCCCCAGGCACGCCCGAGAGGGAGGAGGTCCTGAGGAAGCTTGAGGAGCTGGGGAGAAGGAGGGTGGAGATCCCAGTCATCGGCGGCGGCAGGGAGTATCGGACAGGGGACACCATAGAGGTGGTCTCACCCCACGACCACGGCCACGTCATCGCGGAGGCCCACCTAGCGGACGAGGGGATCGTCGGGGAGGTCGTGGAGAAAGCCCTCGGGGCCAGGGAGGGGTACATGGAGACGCCTTGGCAGGAGAGGGCGTCGATCTTCCTCAGGGCTGCGGAGCTCCTCAGCGGGCCTCGGAGGAGCACCATGAACGCCGTGGCGATGCTGGGCCTGAGCAAGACGGTCCACGAGGCCGAGGTAGACAGCGCGGAGCTCATAGACATGCTCAGGTTCAACGTCCGCTGGATGAGGGAGATATACGGGGTGCAGCCCCCCAGCGCCGGGGGCGTCTGGAACCGCCTGGAGTACAGGCCCCTGGAGGGATTCGTCCTCGCCATAACCCCCTTCAACTTCACAAGCATCGCGGGGAACCTTCCCACGGCGCCCGCCATCATGGGGAACGTCGTCGTCTGGAAGCCCGCCTCCAGCGCCCTCTACACAGCATACCACGTGATGAGGCTCCTCCAGGAGGCCGGAGTCCCAGAGGGGGTCATCAGCTTCGTCCCCGCGAGGGGACCCACGATGGAGACCGCCCTGGACCACCCAGAGCTCGGGGGCGTCCACTTCACCGGGAGCGTGGGCACCATGAACCAACTTTGGAGGAAGATCGGGGAGAACGTCGATGTCTACAGGTCGTACCCCAGGCTCGTGGGGGAGGCTGGAGGGAAGGGCTTCGTTTTCGCCCACGAGTCCGCCGACGTTGAGGTCCTCGTTGCCGCCCTCCTTAGGGGCGCATTCGAGTTCCAGGGGCAGAAGTGCTCGGCTGCTTCCCGCGCCTACGTACCCGACTCCATCTGGCCCAGGGTGAGGGACATGCTCCTGGAGGAGGCGGCGACCATAGGGGTCGGGGACCCAGCAGACTTCTCAAACTTCATGGGGGCCGTCATCGACGGGAATCAGTTCGAAAAGGTGGTGTCGTACATAGAGCACGCGAGGGGGGACCCAGACCACGAGGTCCTCTTCGGAGGGACCTGGGACGAATCCGAGGGATACTTCATCAGGCCCACCATAGTGAGGAGCGAGGACCCAAGGTCCAAGCTCATGACTGAGGAGATCTTCGGCCCAGTCCTCACAGTATACGTATACGATAGCGGAAAGTACGAGGAGACGCTGAGGCTCTGCGACTCCACCAGCCCCTACGGCCTCACCGGGAGCGTCTTCGCGGGGGACCCCGTCGCCCTTGAAAAGGCAGAGAGAATACTGAGGTACGCCGCAGGGAACTTCTACAGGAACGACAAGCCCACAGCCGCCGTGGTTGCCCAGCAGCCCTTCGGGGGATCCAGGGGGTCGGGGACAAACGACAAGGCCGGCTCTTTCCTCAACCTCCTCAGATGGACCACAGTTAGGGCGATCAAGGAAAACTTCTCGCCCCCAAGGGACTACCGCAGACCCTACATGGAAGAGGCTGAGGGAGGAGAATGACCAGCATCGACCTTTCAGGGAGACCCGGAAACGGTGATGAACTTGATGGGGAATAAAAGGTTCGAGTTCCTTGAGCACACCGCCGACATCTACGTGGCGGCCCACGCCTCCTCCTTCGAGGAGGCCCTTGAGAGCGCCGCCCTCGCCACCACAGAGGTGATGACGGACGCCGAGAAGGTCAGGCCCCTGGTTGAGGAGGAGGTGGAAATCGAGGCCCGAGACGAGGGGGCCCTCCTCTACAGCTGGATAGAGGAGCTTATTGTCAGGTTCGATACCAGGGGCAACCTGTACTCAGGGTTCGAGGTCTCGGGCGTGGAGGAGACTGGGGAGGGCCTCAGGCTGAAGGCCAGGATATGGGGGGAGGCCTTCGACCCCGAGAGGCACCCCCAGAGGTTGGGGATAAAGGCCGTCACGTACCACCGCATGGAGATAGAAAGGGGGGCCGGGGAGGTCACCCTGAGGTTCGTGCTCGACGTCTGAAGACCGGATACGGCGGAAATGGTTATCGGTTTCTGAATGTTAAGGCTTTATATCAACCCGTTCGTCTCATCTCTTTGAAACGGGTTGAGCAGGACCGGAATTAACGTCCCCCTGGAGAAGATAGGGGAGAAAACATGGCGGATCCCCATGAGCTATAAGGATGGGATGAGGGTTCCCGGCAGGGTCTACGCAGACGAGGGGCTCCTTGAGAAGATGAGGGCGGACAGGACCCTGGAGCAGTGCGCCAACG
>CAYGAH010000064.1:0-2242 GCA_964347685.1 uncultured Candidatus Bathyarchaeia archaeon
GTGTCCCAGAAGGGGAGCCATATCACCCTGAGTATCCCTATGCCCGTGAGGAAGAACATGGAGGCGGCGAAGTACCCGAATGAGGGGAGGAAGAAGGCGAGGGAGCCAAGGGACGACAGGCCCCTACGCTCTGTGATGAAACCCACCACGATCAAAGCGACGACCGCCAGGAGGCAGGCGTACCCTATTGGCCTCGCGTAGCCCATAAGCGCCTCGATGCTCTCGGGCTCCCAGTATATGTCGGGGAAGAGGGGCCTCAGGACGGTGTTCAGAACCCTGGGAAGCTCCAGCGTGGCGAAGGTCAGGGCCGCCGTGAAGACGACGGACAGAGTGGTCAGCACGGCAGCGTTCGATCCCCTTGAACCCATCCCATCACCGTTCTAAGCGGAGCCCGGTGCGCGCTTCGGTATGCGTTCCCGCGCCCTTCCATGTTATTTGATCACACGCTTTTCCTATAATACCACGGTTTAGAACAGGCGTTCGGAAAGCCTGTACAGAGATTTGAGATGTATTCGGGTTTGCTCAAGGAGGTAAGGGCCCCGGGCGGGATAATACAAAATGGTGAAGAAGTGTGTAATCCTCACCCTGCCTCTCCTTGGTAACTCTAGGCTTCTATACGGCTGGTTGACCCAAAACTCGCCCGCATTAATATCGTCTATTTTTTCCGGGCGATGTACAGGACTGACAGATAAGGCCTCTCGATGGTCCCCCCGTAACCTTCGTCTATCAAGGCCCCTATCCCGGAATAGAGCTCGGCCCTCCTAGCCTCGTCCAGGCCCCTGTGATCCGAGTAAGTGTTGAGCAGCCTTAGGTATAGGTCCCTGCTGTACAGCCTGGACCAGGGGTACCTCCTGACGACGGCCTCCTCGAAAAGGCCAGTTCCGTCGATGAGCCCCTTGGTCTCCGAGATCTTCTCCTCCGTCGGCCTGTCGCTCGGATCCCCCCACTCGGGGACAACCCTCCTATAAACCCTCTGAACTTCTTCGAAGAATCCCGTGTAAGGCGTCGGGTGCATGTTCCAAAAGAGGGCGATGTGGCCAGATTCCTTCAAAGCCTGCGCGGCCTTGGGGTATCCTATCTCAGGGGGTATCCAGTGGAATGCCGTTGCCGAAATCACGAGGTCGAAGGAGGTGGGCTCCACTTCCAAGTCCTCGAAAGAGACCCTCAGGAGATCGACGTCTGGGTACCCCTCCAGCCTTCGGCGCGCTAGGGACAGAAGCCCCCCGCCTATGTCTATGCATAGCATCCTGTAGCCTCGGCTGGCGAAGGGGAGGGTGGCCTGGCCCGTCCCACAGCCCACCTCAAGGATCCTACCGCCCGCAGGGATGCCCGAGATCCTGACTATGTCCTCTATCAGTTCCTCGGGGTACCCTGGGCGGGCCTCGTCGTAGTCCAGGGCAGCCGGATCGAAGCTTTCCCTAGGTCTCATGCCGCTTATGAAATCTGTTATGGCGCATGATAACCTTGCGGGTAGCATCCAATATCGGGCATGCGCCAGCGGGATTCGAACTTCGATTATGAGTTCGCCTTATAGCAAGACGGTGTGTGATGTAAATAGTTCATCCATCAACCTAATAATGTGAAATACAGGATATTTCGTCCAGATGTTTCTCTCGAGGAAGGGTCTCGGATTTCTTTCGATCGCCCTGACGTTGTTGCTGGGGTCTCTGCCTCACACGGGTGCAGTTGAGACCTTCTACGGCGGTGGCCTAGAAAACCCAGACACATGGGAGAGGCTCGTCTACCTCAACACCACCATCTTCGTCTCCTCGGGGGACTTCCAGCACTACCCATGGGAGGCGGAGCACATCATGGGGCTCGCCGACCGGGGCGTAAGGGTGAACTTCCGTGTCGACTGGTGGGCGAGGCTCTGGAACGGAGAGGTCGCATGGAACACGAGCGTCGTGGACCTCTACTACAACTCCACCCTGCTGGATCTGCTCCATGGGGAGCTCGACAGGATATTCGGATTCCTAGACATGGATAAGATATGGGCCGTAACCCTCAGCGAGGAGGGGCCTGGGGCCTCATACAGGTACTTCAGGACCCCAGAGCAGCTGGGGGAGTACAACGAGACCTTCCACTCTGAGACAGGCTACTGGCTTCGGGGCTTGTATAGGATGAACAAGACCGAGGAGATCGTGCTGGAGGAATGGCTGGCGGAGAAGAACACCTGGGTCTTCAACAACCTCTACGACTACGTGAAGGGTCGTTGGCCCCACCTCAGGGTCTTCCAGTTCAT
>CAYGAH010000065.1:0-1886 GCA_964347685.1 uncultured Candidatus Bathyarchaeia archaeon
GTCACGGGTAAGACGACCCTCGCCCTCGTTTGCGCCGCGAACCACCTGGGGTCCGACCCTGCGGCTAAGGTCTACTACGTAGATGCGGACAACAAGCTCTCCCCAAGCAGGCTAGCCCAGATAGCGGGGGAGGGCTCGGGCGCAATGCTCAGGCGCCTGCTCGTCTGGAGGCCAAGGGACTTCGAAGAGCAGGGGGAGGTCATCGAGTCCCTGCAGACGATCCTGCCGAGGGGGGAGCTGGCGGTGGTGGACTCTGTGACGGGGCTCTACAGGGTCGAGGCCGGGGACCCATCCAGGACCTTCCAGGCGAACAAAGAGCTTAACAGGCAGCTGGGCCTAGTCTCTGAGATGGCCAAGACCAGTGGGTGCGCCTTCCTCCTGACGGGGCAGGTGAGGAGCGCCCTCGACTCGGAGTACCCTCAGGTGGAGCCGGTGGCCCAGAGGCTCCTCCGATTCTGGTCGGACGCCGTCCTGAGGCTAGACCCCACCCCCATGAGGGGCGTGAGGCAGGCCACGGTGGAGAAGCCCAGGGGAAGGAGGGCCTGCAGGTTCACGATAGGGCCCAGGGGGATAACTGAGGAGGGGCGCCCATGAGCGTGGACGCTCTGGTATGGTTCGCCGAGACCATATACTACTTCCTCCCGGCGTACATAGCCAACGCCGCCCCCGTCGTCTTCGGCGGGGGGGAGCCCCTGGACGGGGGGAGGAACTGGGGAGACGGGAGGCCCATCCTGGGAAGCCACAAGACGGTGAGGGGAGCCGCATCGGGCCTTCTGGTAGGCACCCTAGTAGGGGCCCTCCAGCTGGACCCCCTGAGGGGCGTCGTCCTCTCCGCAGGGGCCATGGGGGGGGACATAATAGTCGCCTTCTTCAAGCGCAGGCTGGGCCTAGAGCCCGGTTCCCTCTTCCCGGTAGCCGACCAGCTGGGTTTCATAGTCCTAGCTGTCGCCCTCTCATACCTCCTCCCCTCCAAGCCCACATGGGAGCAGTCCACAGCCATTATAGTCGCGACGATGCCCATCCACTACCTGATCAACGTCCTGGCCTGGGCATTCAAGCTGAAGAAGGACCCCTGGTAGCTATAAGACCCTGTGCTCAGGCATCCTCCCTGCTTCTATGACCCTCCCGCAGAAGTTGAGGACGAACTCGTCAGGGAATGCGTCCCAGAGCCTGGCAGCGGCCTTGAACCCGGTGCAGTGGCAGGGGGAGATCATCCTGAGGCCGAAGCCCTGCAACCCCCTCACCGTCTCCTCGATGTAGCCTCCTTCCCTGCCAACCAGGTGGGTGCCCCCCACGAGGCCCCAGACCTCCTCGAACCCTCCCAGCCTCTGAGCGTGAAGGAGAGTGTTCACCGGCCCCGCGTGGGCGCAACCCGTCAATACGACGGGCCCCACCCCCTCGACCTCAGTCCACAGCGCCTGGTCGTCAAGGATCTTGTCCTCCACCTCCTCGCCCTCCACGACGATGAGCCTCCTCCCCTTCCTCGTGGACGGGGGTACCGTCTCGAAGGGGGTGACCCTGGGGATCTGCCCAGTCGTCCAGAGCCCCGGAACCACCTCGACAGGCCCCCCGGAGAGCACGACCTCGCCGCCTGCGGCCTCTATCTCGGCTAACCCTTGGCCCTCTGGGACGCCGCCCCTCACCCTCTTGCCACGGCGGTCCTCGTAGAGCCTGGGGAGGAAGGTGTGAGGGTGCGCGTAGACCCTCACCCCTCCGGCACTCCTCACGACGTCCACGGTTGCGGCGGTGTGGTCCCCGTGGCCGTGGCTTACGACGACGCAGTCCACGTCGCCTAGGTCCGCCTTGAGCTCCTTGGTGTTGTGGAGGAGGGGCTCCCTTTCGTTCCCCGTGTCGAAAACCACTTTTCGCCAATCCCCCCTGGCGTC
>CAYGAH010000066.1:0-1521 GCA_964347685.1 uncultured Candidatus Bathyarchaeia archaeon
GTCCAGGGAGGCCCCGTTGAAGCCCATCCCCCTCTTCAGCCTTATCATGCTCTCTATCACCGAGCGGGAGATCACGTCAACATCGTCGGGTATCCCCGCCGCCGTCTTCGCGGCGTTCAGGATGGCGGCTGACTCTGCGTGGAGGAGGGGGGAGTTCCTCCCCTTTATCATGAGGATTCCCTCCGAGTGGTCCATGAGTTCTATCGCTGCTCCGCAGAAAACCCCCCTGTAGCCCTTCCCTTCGCCCCTCCTCCTCTCGGCGTCCTCGGCCGCCTCCCTCGCGGGGGTCACAACAGAGCGGTCGCTGGGCCTGACGCCAACCTTCCCCATTATGGCCTCCATCCTGTCGAGGGTGTCTTGGGTGGTCTCCCCCTCGACGAACTCCCTCTGGTACCTGAAGTAGCGCCTCACAACCTCCTGGCGGCTGGCTTCCCTTACGACCCAGTCGTCGACTATCCCCTCCTTCGCCATGTTGACCCCCATGTCCGTCGGCGACCTGTAATGGGCCAGGGGGTCTTCTCCGCCGACCATCTTCTCTATGATCCTCCTCATAATGGCGAAGTTCTCGACGTCCCTGTTGTAGTTGACCGCTGCCACTCCGTAGGCATCAAGGTGGAAGGGGTCTACCACGTTGTAGTCGCCTATGTCGGCGGTCGCGGCCTCGTAGGCAACGTTCACGGGGTGGTCGATCCTCAGGTTCCATATGGGGAAGGTCTCAAACTTCGCGAATCCAGACCTGATCCCAAGGCTCCTGTCGTGGTATACCTGAGCCATGCAGAGGCCCATCTTGCCGCTTCCAGGGCCAGGGGCCGTAACAACCACTATCCTCTTTTCCGTGTCTACGTGCTCCGGCCTCCCGTACCCCCGATCGCTCACTACGAGATCCAGGTCGGTGGGGTAGTTGGGTATCTCGTGGCGGGTGAAGACCCTTATCCCCCTGTTCTCAAGCCTCCTCCTGAACTTCGTGGCCGGCCTCTCCCCCTCGAAGCGGTTGATGACGACGGCTGAGACGTCAAGCCCGAAACCCCCTAGGTCGCTTATGTCCCTGAGGATCTGGTCCTCGTAGGTGAGGCCGAAGTCGCGCCTTATCTTCCTCCCCTCTATGTCCTTGGCGCTGATGCAGTGAACTATCTCGACCCTGTCTCCCAGCCTCCTGAGGATCCTGACCTTCATGTCTATCGCGTACCCCGGGAGGATCCTAGCGGCGTGATGGTCGTAGCTCAGCTTCCCCCCGAACTCCAAATAGAGCTTGTCGAATAGGGAGACCCTCTCAATTATCTTTTCCACCTGGGCGGAGAGGTACCTCTCCGTGTCGAAGCCCTTCTTCCTAATCATGTGGACACCAGCCGGTTTTTGGCATGTTGGGGCAGTTTGGCTGAGGAGTGATGGAGCCAGCCTCTGCGCCTTCGCCAACGAAGATCCGTTCAGAACGACCCTGGTTCGAGGGGGCTCGGCGCATATCCGAGAATGAGCCTTACCTGAGATAAGATTTTCGAGGTCATACTGAACTGTGAAAGGCGC
>CAYGAH010000067.1:0-12990 GCA_964347685.1 uncultured Candidatus Bathyarchaeia archaeon
ACGGTGATGCCCGTCAAGGAATGGGTCGTGTTGTGGGGGTACTCCCCTTCTCCTATGAGGCCGTCGATGGTGGGCTTGACCACGACCTCAGAGACGGTTACCTTGAGGGTGTCGCTGCCTGAGTTCCCAGCAGCGTCCTTCACCGTCAGGGTCACAGTGTAGTTCTCTGGCTCGGCGTAGGCGTGGGAAGCAGTGATGCCCGTGGCCGACCCCCCATCCCCGAAGTCCCACTCGTAGCTCACTATGCCGACGTTGTCCGTAGAACCCGACGCGTCAAAGTCTAGGGCTTCGCCGACGACTCCTGTCATGTCTGAGCCCGCCTCGGCCACAGGCGGGACGTTGTCCTCCTCCGGAGGGGCCTCCACGAGGACCTCCAGGGTGTCGGAGTCGCTGTTTCCGGCCTCGTCGCGGACGGTGAGGGTGACAAGGTATGTCCCGTTCACAGAGTACCCGTGCTGGACGACTATCCCGCTCGCCGTGCTCCCGTCCCCGAAGTCCCACTCATAGCTCACTATGCCGACGTTGTCGCTGGAATCTGAGGCGTCGAATGTCAGGGACTGCCCGATCTCGGTGCTCATATCGGGGCCTGCGACGGCTGTGGGGGGAGTCTCGTCGGGAGGCTCGGCTACTGTGATGGTGACCGTGTCCGTGTCGTTGTTCCCAGCCTCGTCGCGGACGGTCAGGGTGGCCGTGTACGTCCCGGCCTCAGAGTATGAGTGTTTGACCGTCGCTCCGCTGGCCGTTTCGCCATCCCCCAGGTCCCACCGGTACTCGGTTATGCCCACGTTGTCGGTGGAGCCACCCGCGTCCAGGGAGACCTCCTCCCCGACGACGGCGTTCTCGTCCGCTACGGCCTCCGCATTGGGGGGCTCGGTGTCCTCCTGGGTGGGCGGGGGACGCATGTAGTAGAAGAACGCCACGGCGAGGATGACGATGATCGCGACGGAGAATACGACCGCGAGGGCCCGGGTGCTTCCTCGCCTCCTCATTGAAACCGTGCTTCTTTTCGAGACTGAAAATTTAAGCTTTGTCTTATTTGGGTTAGGGGGATACCTGACGGCTAGTGGGGGTCTCTTCCACGCTTGCATTCAGGCAACTCGACCGGGTTGCCGTTGATTTAATCCTCGGCGGGGCCACGTGGGCCTCTACCCCGGACACAGCCTCCGCCTCTAAGCCTCTTGGGGAAGCGGGGCATGACACCTATACCTCTTTCTGTTCGAGCTCGTCCCAGGCTTCGTCTATTATCGCCCGGATGAATTCCTTAGCCCTAGCATTAGATTCATCCTGTCCATTCTCCCGCACCCAATGGAACCCGGCTGAAGTTGTACGATGTATTAACGACGCATTTTGTTGGCGGTAGTAGGGGCTGCTGTCCAGAGATCGAGCCATTAACGGGGTGACCCGTTCTGGAGGCCTTGGCACCCTACCTACCCCGCCCCATGGGGCAGGCGTCATGGCAGATGGCGCACTCGATGTAGCTGTTCCGCGTGGGCCTCTTGATCAGCTTCTCCTCTAGGGCCCTCACGTCCTCGTCCACGTC
This sequence comes from uncultured Candidatus Bathyarchaeia archaeon, assembly GCA_964347685.1. Lineage (GTDB taxonomy): Archaea > Thermoproteota > Bathyarchaeia > TCS64 > TCS64 > CAYGAH01. The sequence goes on from CAYGAH010000067.1 coordinate 1,541, forward strand.
GAGTGCCATGGGGTTCTCCACGGCGTAGTTCAGGCACCTCCTTATATCGATCTCGTGGGGGTGGAGGGCCTTCGTGGGGCACGACGCGATGCACCTATTGCAGCCCCCGCAGAGGTCATCGGTGAACGGCTCGTCTGGCTCCAGCTCGGCTGAGGTGAGGACCGCCGAGAGCCTCACATTGGGGCCGTACTCCGGCGTGATCACTAGGGTGTTCTTGCCCTGGCAGCCCAGGCCCGCCTCGACGGCGAGGAGCTTGAAAGGGGAGTTTCTCGGTACCGTCGCATCGTGGCCGAACTTTTTGAGGTACTCCACTACCTGCCAGGCCTTGTTCGTCGTGACCTCGGCGTAGAGCTGGTACCACTCATTGCTCACACTGGGGGAGGGGGAATAATTCCCTTGCAGCACAGGGCCGCTGGCGACGACATTGAATATGGGGTCCCATACGTGGTAGGCCAGCACTATCACGGACCTCACTGAGGGGAGCTCCTCGGCTGCCGCCCTGAGGGTCTTTACCCCGTGTATGCTGCCCGTCGGGAGGTCCCTTATCCTCTCTGCGGTGGTGACGCCCACGAGGGAGACGCCCCTGCTCCTGGCAAACTCCTTCACCTCGGCGCTCGTGACCAAATTCATCAACGTTTCGCCCCGAGGGAGACAGAAAAGGGTTTCGCCGGCACCCGACGAGCCCCCTCATTCCGTTTCGACAGATAGCCCGTTAACGACCTTTTCCAGGATCATATCTATGATGCGCTTCCTGAAGGAGCCCTCTTCGGGGGCTGCATGGCTCGGCCTGTATGGGCGCTTCCATCCTCCCCTAGACGAGACGTCCCTGTACTCTACGAATCCCTCCTCCGCCATCGTGTTGAGGAACATGATGATAGAGGCCCTGCTCATGGGAGCCCCCGTGTCCCGTCACACGACGGTGAAACGCATATTACACACCAGAAAAGAGTCCAGAAGGGAAGAGGGAGCTTAAATGGACAAGATAATGGCCGTCTGCGGCCTGGTCTGCAACGAATGCCTGGCCTTCATGGCGACGCAGGAAGACGACGACGTGAAGAGGGAGGAGGTCGTCAGGCTCTGGTCCACTGAAGAGGAAAGCCTCAGGAAAGACGACGTAGACTGCGACGGGTGCCTCGCAGGGGGGAGGCTGTACAAATTCTGCGGGGTCTGCGAGCCGAGGCTGTGCGCGATCGATAAGGGTCTAGAAAACTGCGCCCGCTGCGGAGACTACCCCTGCGAAAAGTTGGAAAACCTGTGGAACGGATTCCGAACCGCCTCCAAGGAAAAGGCAAGGGCCAACCTGGACAGGATCAGGAAAGGCGCGAAAATTTAATTCCCCATTTTTGAAGACTCCAAAGGCTTACAGCCCTTCATCTCGACGTATCCTCAAGGGGGTGGAGGGGTCAGACGCCGAACCTCACGTCGTTGTCCTTAATCCACCTCTTCCAGGCCTCGTCGCCGATCCTCTTCCTGAGGGCCAGCAGGCCCGCTCTCCTGAGGACGGTGATTATTCCCCTCCTCCGGGAGTACCAGCCCAGGAACATTTCGCAGGGGAACTCCTCGCACAGCCCGCAGTGTTCGACTCCGTTGTCCGCTGCGCACTCCCATACCGGGCATACTTCCCTTTCTTCTCGCCCCACGTAGTGAGGCCTTCCGCCAGTCTCGATGCAACCGGGGCAATCCTTCCTATAGGCTAAGCAGTTCTCGCATAGCGCTCCGCAGGGAGGAATCTCCATAGCATCACACCCCTCGTTAGGCCCCGCACGTGTGGCAGTGATCGATGACCTCCGAGACTATGATCGGTTTGCCGTATGAGGGGCACCTCCAACGCCTGTCCTGCTCCATGAGCCATTCCCCTATCTTCACATTCCCTCACCGGTTTTATCCATTTAGTGGTCAAGAGACGGATGAGGCTGCTGAGGACTATACAATCCTGGAGGAAGGATCGATGCTAAAATAAAGGATAACCCTTGAATGGCGCCGGGGATGGGGTTCGAACCCATGCTCTCCGAGGAGAACCAGTTTTCAAGACTGGCGCCGTAGTCCGCTTGGCTACCCCGGCCCACAGAGACTGAGGGCTCCCCCTGTAAATCTTTATCGCCCGATGCTCCCCAATATTCTACGAGGAGAAAAAGAGAGCCCCATACCACTTTCGCCCCCGATGGCCCGAATTTAAGGATTCCGGGGATCGGCGTTGAAAACACGTTCAAACGAAAATACTTTATATTTCAACTCAAAATAAAAGTATGTGGGGCTTATGTTCCTACTCGACCCCTCAAAGAAGGGCCTCAGGAAGATATTCTCTGAGTACCAAGCATCGTCCCTGAAATATGTCTGGAGGAGGGGCAGAAGGGGGGCCAACTCGAGGGAGGTATGGAACCACGTTCGACGGACCCTCGGGGAAGGGGAGAGCATATCCAGGGCTTCCGTGATCAACTTCCTGAACAGCATGGTCGAGAAGGGCGTGCTCGACTACAGGGAGGCGACGGGGAAGGGTGGGTACCACAAGGTCTACTTCCCCAGGAAGACCGAGGGGGAGTTCAGGAGGCAGGTCGTCAAGGCCGTTCTAGAGAGCTTTCTGAGGGACTACCCCGAGGAGACCATGATCTCCGTGACTGAACTATTCAGCTATTCGCCCGAATAAAGGGACGGTAAAAAGAAATTTAACCTTCAGCTACCGATGAGTACAGGGGCGAGGCTGTTCCTGGGCGACCTCGATCCAAGGATCCAGGCGACCTCGCTCCACCTTCTCAGAGTTACCCTGTATCTATACCCGAAACATAGATAGTTATATATAACACTAAATCCGTATAATTCTCGGATTGAGGTCGTCCAGGAGCATTCTATGTCCCTAGAAACAAAGTATGTGACGGTTTCTATCCCTGTGAACATCGCAAAGAACATCGACAAGCTGATCGAGAGGCTCGGCTATTGGCCGAGCAGGTCAGCCTTCGTCCGAGAAGCCTGCCTTCAGAAGATCCGTGAGGAGAAGCAGAGGCTCGAGCGCAACCTGAAGGGTTCCGAGACGGCTCAACCATAGCAGGGGTGACCCTGCCGGGGGACTAACCCGGGGATCAGCCCCCGTTAAACGGCTGGACGTCCTAGGCGTCCATGCGCGGAAGCTCCCCAGAAGGATGAGAGAAGGAGGTGCAAAGATGAAGACCGAGAAATTGATGTCAACTTTCGCGATTCTGCTTATCTCGCTAAGCGTCGTGGGGGTAGCCTACGCCGCCTGGTTTGACACCGTTACCATCGAGGGCACCGTTCACATGGGCGAGCTGATCGTCGGCTGGTACGACACAGAGGAGTTCCCGCTGACGTGGGTCGAGACCACCAACGGCGTCCCCGAGGAGGAATTCGTCCCGGCTAAGCCCTGGGTGTGCAACGCCACGATAGACCTGAGCGAGGAGGAGACGAGCGTACACCACGAGCCGCCAGAGACGGTCTACAGGATGATGTCTGTTTTGGTAGAGAACGCGTATCCGCAGTGGGATCTGGAGATCAATGGGTGGCTGAAGAACGGCGGAACCATACCCGCGAAGATTGTGCCATTCTTCACGCTCGATTTCTTCGACGTCACGGATGACGAGCCCCTAGGATTCGAGGTTACTTTCGAGGACTTCGACGGCGAGAAAAGCGTGAAAGAGGGCGCAGTCATAGACAACGGGCCAGACGACGTGTTCGGCACCGATGACGACGTTGCCATCATCAACTTCGTGTTCATGCTATGGAGCCCAGACCCAGAGTTCCAGATGGAGCCCTGCACGGAGTACCCGGTGACGATAATAGTAGACTTCAAGCAGGAAGCCGAGGAGTGCCACACGTACATGTTCTTCGTCGAGATAGTCGCCGTACAGTGGAACAAGATCGACGAGTTCCTGCCAGTCTGAGGTGAATGAAGATGGACAGGAAGAAGCTGGCTGCGACTTCGCTGCTCATAGCCATAGCCCTCAGCACCGTCGGGATCGCATACGCCGCTTGGTTCGACGTGGTCTACATAGAGGGCACTGTGGAGATGGGAAGCCTAACCCTCGCCTTCGACTTCGTGGAACCACCCCTCTGCAACGAATACTACTTAGACCCTGACACAGGGGCCTTGGTGCCTGGCGAGTGGGAGGGCAAAGACGTTGCGACCTGCGAAGCCTCGTACGAAGAGTTGATCGAAGACGTGCACACGGAGAAGCTGGGATACAAGGTGCTTAGCATCCTCGTTGAGAACGCCTACCCGCAGTACATAGTCCACACGGTATACGTGCTGCACAACATAGGGACCATACCCATCAACGTATGCAAGTACGGGATAACAGGCGGAAAGTACGACAGCGAGATGAACTTTATACACGACCTGCTCTGGGACGGGTTGAACCCAGGCGGTCTGTGGGAGGACAGGAACGACAACGGTATACTCGACGATGGAGACGTCGAGGTGATCAACATAGAGCTCGTCGACAGCCTTCCCTACCAGCTCGACCCCTGCAACAAGAACAAGCAGGAGATAGACATAGACTTCAAGCAGGAAGCCCAGGAGTGCCACACATACCTCTTCACAGTCACGGTGTACGGAGTCCAGTGGAACAAACCCTGCACGGAGATAGACGACTGAATCGAACAAGTTGAGAACGGATCAGGTCCCCTTTTTTTAATCACCGCACTGTGAAGGCGGCCGAAAAGAAGAGAGTGAGGAAAGGAGGATGAGGGCCACGCGCCTCAAGGAAGGGCATCGGCTCCCAGGCTCAAAGATAGGGGGAGCCATGTCGATCGAGAGGCACGCCGTCCTTTTCTCTTTCCTTGCGGCGCAGGTCCTCCTGACATTCCTCCACCCAGGGGGGATGCTGGCATACCTGTTCCCCTCTGCCTGCTGGACGGTCATCGCCCTGACGACGATCCACATGGAGGGGAGCCTCAGGAAGATCCTCTCCAGGACCAGCGGGAGGATAGCCTTCATGGCCCTCATTTCTGCCGCCTTCCAGATCTTCATCCTGGTGGATGCCGGCCTCATCAACGGCTTCGGGAGGAGCCCCTTGTCATTCGAGCCTGCCCAGCTGGCAATCAACGCGTTGCTGGTCACCGCTACTCTGCTCGGGACAGAACTCTCTAGGGGCCACCTCGCCAGGGCCATGTTCAAGAGGAGGCCGACGCTCAAGCTAGCCTCGATAACCCTCCTGTACACGCTGGCGGGCCTCTCCATAAGGGCTCTCTTCGACGTCAGCGATCCCCTGGCGTACTCCAAGTTCATGGGAAAGACGTTCCTCCCCACCCTGTCACAGAACCTCCTGGCGACTTACGTCTCCATGATAGGGGGGCCTGCTGCCTCTCTCACTTACAGGGCCCCCCTGGAGGCCTTCCGCTGGTTCTCCCCGATCCTCCCCGATCTCCCATGGGGGTACGAGTCGATCATAGGTGTGATGACCCCGACCGTGGGGTTCGTTGCTATCACTACTGCCACGACCAGGAGGGACATGGTGAAGTCCGGGATGCTGTCGAGGAACAGACCTGCCCCGAGGCCGAGGGAGAAGGGGGGCTCGGCTAAGGGCTGGCTGATGTTGTCGATAGTGCTGGTCTTGATTACTTGGTCATCCACGGGGCTCCTAGGTTTCTACCCGACGATAGTCGCAAGCGGGAGCATGAGGCCTTCCATGGACGTCGGAGACCTGGCTATTGTCGTGGAGACAGACAAGAAGGACATCGTGGAGGGGGACATAATACAGTACTGGAATGAGGGGGAGATGACCCTGCACAGGGTCGTTGAGATAGAGAGGACGAAAGAGGCAACATACTTCGTAACAAAGGGGGATGCGAACAACATACCTGACATAGTCCCCGTTTTGCCCAGCCAGATAAAAGGAAAGATGTTATTCACGATCCCAAAAATTGGATGGGTATCCATATATTCAAAGACCGTCGTATTCGGGATCTGGAAATCGATATTTTATAACAAGGTGTCTGAGTACACCGCACTTACCATCGCAGTTGTCTCGATTTCATTCGTGTCGATTCGCAGGATTAAGAACAATTCAAAGAGGAAATTGGGTCGGAGAGGTTGGTGAGATTTGGAAGGAAAAAAGTTTGCGATGACGGCGTGCGTCCTCGTGGCCCTGAGCATGATGGGTCTGAGCTACTCGAGATGGGGGGACGCGGTCACCGTCAGGAGCACCATGAGCTTCGGAGGCCTAGAACTAGTGTTCGTCGAACCCCTTTCCTGCGGAGAATACCACGAAGACCCAGCTACGGGGCAGGTCTTGCTCGGAGAATACGGGGGGAAGGACGTGGGCAGGTTCTTCTGCGGCTATGATGAGCCCGTCCAAGACGGTGTGGGATACAAGGCGCTAGCCATAGACCTGGAGAACGCCTACCCAGGCTACATTGTGCGCTGCGAGTTCACCCTCAGCAACTCGGGGTCTTTTCCCCTCCACATAAACGAGACCCGGGTGTCCGACCCCACATCAGCCCTGGAGTTGGACGAGGGGAGGGGGGCCCTCGTGGACCCGGACACGGGGAGGGCGATGCTCATGATTGGCTTCGATCCTGAGCCTGTCTGCAGCGTCGTTGAGTCTGGGGGCTCTGCGGGGTTCACCTTGACAGTGCAGGTCGCCCAGGGAGCTGAGGAGTGCCAGACGTACAGTTTCGAGGTTGGCATCCTATGCGAGGAGGAGGGCTGAGATGAGCCCCGCGAGCAGGCTCCAGATCCTGATGGCCTTAACGATAAGCCTCTCCGTGGCGGGTTTCGCCTACGCCCACTGGTCCGACGCCGTCTACGTCAGGGGGAGGGTGAAGATGGGGTACGTCGAAGTAGAGGTAACCTCCCAGAAGGTCCTCACATCTAAGGAGGTCGGGGGGTACTCGACGATATCGGCATATCTTTCGGAGGACGGGCACACCCTCACCCTCACGTGCGACAACCTGAGGCCATGCTGGTTCGTCTGGGTGGGGCTGGTGACCCAGAACACTGGGACCCTCCCAGCCAAGATCAAGCCCCCATCATACGCATTCGAGGGCGACGGAGCCCTGAGGCGGTGCTTCGAGAACTCCACCTACATCTACGGCCCCTACCCCAGATCGACGGGCTTCGGGGGTCTTGAGGTCTGGGGAAAGGTGGAGGTGGGTGAATCGCTCCACCCCGACGGCACTGTGGGTTTCACGACGGCCCCCACGGCCACCCCCTTCACAACTGACCCCGGGGAAAAGTGCGTAGTCTGGATCTGCCTCAGGGTCAAGCCCGAGGTCCCTCCCGAGGCCATGGGGGAGACAGTCGAGATAGCTGTGCACCTTTTGGATGAAATTGGGGTGTAGGAGGAGGGATGGTTGAAGGATAAGGCTGTGGTCGCGTCCATGATAATACTGTTCCTGGCAGCCGTAAACGGGGTCACATACGCCCGCTGGGAGGAAGGATTCTCGATCCAGGGGAGGGTGAAGATGGGCGTTTGGAAGGGGAGGGTGAGGATCCGTGAGACTCTCGAGGGGGCCTTCACCGACCCAGAAACCGGCGACACCCTCGCCGAGCCCACAGACCTCGTCGCAGTAGCCGCCGACTCCCCCACCAGGTTCATGCTGACCATATGCGTGGCGAACAGGGGTTCCACGAGGCTGACAGACATCGTGGTCACCGACGTGGTCAAGAACACAGTGGCCCCCGTGGAATGGCATCCAGAGGATGGGGTAACCTGGGCCAACCACGCTCCCGGTGGCGATGAGTGGGACGGGGCCCACTATGGATTCAACGAGCTCACATGGGAGCCGGGAGCCCTCAGTCCGGGGGAGGAGGCGTGCTTAGTGGTCTGGGTAGAGACCCTCCAGAACCCGACAGGCAGGCATGAGCCCACCGGTGGAGACGAGGGGGATGGTCAAGACCTTGAGGTGAACGGGGGGGCCACGGTGACCGCAACCTCTCCATTCAAGCGCCTCACCGCCACGACTGAGGGGATAACGATACTCATCGAGGACGACGGCGTTGAGGGGAACGGGATGGGAAGGATAATGACGCAGCTGCCCCACGAGACGCCCTGGGCGGAGGACAGGTACCCATGAAGCCAACGGGCCTGAGGGAAAGGGTCAAGAAGAGCACTAGGGCCCTCGTCGTTTCAGCCGCCATCATCGCCGCTCTCTCAGCCTACACCGTCTACTTCTACAACAGCAAGCCCCTGTACGTCACAAAGACAACGACCTACTGCACATACCAGCTGATGGGGGCCTACGACTACGAGGCAAGGCTCATCCCCAACCTGATATACAACAAGACGCTCCTATTGGCCGACGAGGGCTACCTTTACACCGCTATAGTCGAGAGGCTGAACGTGACCTTCGAGCACGGATTCAAAAGCACCCCCAGCGCAAGCGAGTACTATGAGGAGGTCGATTACCTCATCGCCCTGGAAGCGCCGGGCAGGTGGACCAAGTTCCTCAACGAGGAGGAGACGGAGAGGCTCTTCATCGTTGAGGAGGAACCCGGCTTCTTCATCTCCGTAGACTGCGTCGAGCTGATGGAGTTCTTCAAACAGGTGTCCAGCGAGACTGGGACAGGGCAGTCCTCCTACACCCTGAGGATCGTCCCAAAGATAAGGGCGAGGGCGGTCGTCAACGGAAGGATCATAGCTGAGGAGTTCGTCCCGGAGCTCTCGGTCACCTTCGAGACGGACGAGAACATAGGTAAGTACATAAAGCTAGACGGGGTGAGGAGGGTTGAGCCCAAGCAGGTCACCGAGACGGAGCTGATCCTTAACCCAGACGTGAAGAACCTGAGGACATACTCATACGTCTTCTCCTCCACTGCCCTCTCCTCCCTTTTCCTCGTCGCAATACTCCACATAAAGTACAGGGAGAGGCCCGTCAAGGTTGTCGGGATAGAGGACCTGGTTAAGGGCCACGAAGACATCATAGTGAGGTCGCAGGAGGACGCGAAGAACGTGGACAACGTGATAAACGTGGAGGGCCTCGAGGAGATGGAGAAGCTCTCGGAGATCCTGATGAAGCCGATGATACTTTCGAACACGGAGGAGGGCTACCTCTTCTACATCATAGACGGAGGCCAGAAGTACCAGTACCTGTTGAGGGAAGAAGGGCAAGAACCGAGCCCGTAGATGGGAAACCTACCATTAGCGTGGAGCCCTCCCCCTCGATGATTTTTCGACTAATGTCTCAGGTCGTCGGGAAAGAGATTTAGGGTGTGGCTCCGAGTTTTACCAGGTAGCAGGAAGGGTCCAAGGGCCTCCGCCCAGACCCCTGGGGAATGGTTCGATGGTAACAAACCTGCCTCCGGTAGCCAAGCAGAAGTGGAACGAGGTCACCCTGACCAGGAACCCAGAGGAGCGCCTCCGCCTCATGGGGGAGTTCCTATCCCTCGTCCCAAAGCACAAGGGCACCGAGAGGCTCTGCTCCCAGGTAAAAAGGCAGATGTCCCAGCTCCGGCAGGAGATAGAGAGGAGGAAGAGGGAGGCGAAGCGGGGAGGAGGCCCCTCCTTCTTCGTGGAGAAGGCCGGGGGGGCCCAGGTCGCCGTCGTCGGCCCGACCAACGTGGGGAGGAGCAGCCTCCTGAGGGCTGTGACCAACGCCCAGGTCGAGGTAGCCCCGTACCCATTCTCCACAAGGGTCCCAACCCCGGGGATGCTCCCATACCAGGACATACAGCTCCAGCTAGTCGAGGTGCCCCCCATCGTCGAGGGGAGCTCAGAGGGGAGGGCCGAGGGCTTCCAGAACCTGAGCATGGCGAGGAACGCTGACGGGATCATCATCATGGTTGACCTCACAGACGATCCCGCGGGCAACTACCTGATGGTCGCCCAGGAGCTTGAGAACAGCCGCATCCTCACAACAAAGCCGCAGGGGGAGGTGGAGATCCAGAGGAGGGGCCACGGGAGGGACATCCAGTTCGTCTGGGAGGGGGAGCTTGAGGGATGCACCAAGGAGGAGGTGGTTGGGCTCCTAATGGAGTACAAGATAAGGTCCGCCCTCGTCAGAATCAGGGGCAGGGTCACCATAGACGTCGTCGAGGACTCCATCTTCGGAAACGCCGTCTACCGACCAACGATAGTCGTCGCGAACAAGGCCGACGTCGGGGGAGACGAGGCGACCCTGGAGCAGCTGAGGCAGGCCGCCCGACCCCTCGAGGTCTTGGTGGTCTCGGCGGAGAGGACCCCCGACCTGGGTGAGCTCCTCGGCTCAAGGCTCTTCGGGCTCCTGGGGATCGCCCGGATATACACGAAGGAGCCTGGGAAGGAGCCGGCAGTGGAGCCCATCGTGGCCAGGAGGGGCATCACCGTAGGGGAGCTCGCGAAGATGATCCACAGCGACTTCTACGAGAGGTTCAGGTACGCCAGGCTCTGGGGGCCAAGCGCCAAGTTCCCCAACGAGAGGGTGGGCCTCGACAGGGAGCTCGAGGACGGGACCATAATCCAGCTTCACGTCTGAAGCGACGTGTCTTTCCCCTATGCTTCGACGATTCCGTTCTCCGTACCAGTAATGATTTTTAATGTTTTTTACACGAAAATCTTATAAAAATACTATATATAAAGTAAGTATCGATCAGAATGGTTGATTGCCCCAGATGCGGCAGGGACGCGAAGGCGACGGGCAAGGAGTGGGATTTCGGGCAATTCAAGGCGAAGCAGTTCAAATGCGCCCCGTGCGGGCTTAAGTTCGGGGCCTACTTCAAGGGCGGGAAGCTGAGCCACACCGTCCCCAAGTCATAGCAAGGAAGCCCCCAGGGGAGGACCGCACCCCATCCTCCTAGTTTATTCCCTCTCCTGGAGGGAACGTAATCAAAGGCTCGTTGACCCTTAACTGGTCCCGGGCCAGCGGGGCGTTCTATGTGAAGCGTGTCGATCTCCTATGCCTTCTCCCAGGGAGACATACAAGACCCGAGCATCCCCCTCAGGCAGGTAATGAAACTCGTGGAGTGGGATCTCTAGGAGGCTTTTCATGTCTTTTAATGATCCGCATAAGGATGCTTAGATGGTCGAGGCCCTTTTTCCTCCGTAGGAAGTGGAGTGGGAGTATGGACCTGGAACACCTGTTCCTCGGCGTTCCTACACGTCCCTTATAATGAGCCTCAGCCGATCAAAACGGGGAGTTGATGAGTTGAACCAGATAAAGGCCGTCCTCGCCGCTGCCCTCGTCGTGATCCTAGTTGGCGGAGGGTTCTTCGCCTATACCACCTATGGTAGTGGGAGGCTGGTTGTCGAGCTGACGGACCCCCCTCAGAACTGGGGGCCAGCCACGAACATATACATCCGGTACAGCGGGGTCCACGTCCATAGGGCCAACGCCGGGAACGAGTCGGGGTGGGTGACCGTGGTCGATTCCGAGGGGGTGATCGACCTCAAGGAGGTCCTGAACGTGAGCAAGACCATCGGGAGCGGGAGCATACAGGCGGGGAAGTACAACCTAGTAAGGTTCGAGATAGTCGATGCGAACGTCACAGTCGAAGGCCAGAACCACACCGCCTCCGTCGAGAGCGG
>CAYGAH010000068.1:0-3458 GCA_964347685.1 uncultured Candidatus Bathyarchaeia archaeon
GAGCCTCCGGGCCCTGTGTATGTCAGGGTGACTGATGCGCCCGTGACCGGTGGCTGTATAGAGCCTGTGACGGTGATGGGGTCTCCGAGGTTCACCTCGCTGGAAGAAGTGAAGCAGTAGATCGTCGATTCGAGGACCTTCCAGCCCCACCACTCTCCTATGAAGTATATCCTGGAGTCGTCCTGGGAGAAGGCCGCGCAGTGGGCTAGGAAGCCAGGGGGGAAGATCTCAGAGGTGAGGTCCCTGCTGTCGGAGCCGTCCGAGTCCATCAAGTGGATGTCGTACCTCCCCTCTGCACCCACTGCTGAGACTATGTATGCGATCCTCTCCCCGGAGTGGGACCAAGTAGCTAGACCCTGGGTCCAGCCGTTTTCAGTTAGGGCCTCCTCCCCTGAACCGTCTGCGTTGACCATGTATAGGTCGTAGTTTCCGTGGGGTGAGCCGTCGTCTACCATCCTCTCGAACACTATCTTGGAGCCGTCCGGGCTGATGCGGGGGTCGTAGTCCCCGAAGGGGAGCACAGAGTTCCCCCACTCCCCCGCCCTGGGGGGGTCGGTCACCTGGGCTGCGCCTGTCCCGTCCTCGTCCATCAACCATGTCTGGCTGTTCCTTGTGAAGGCTATCTTTCCCCCTACCCAGTGGATGTCTGCGTCGTGGAAGCCAGAGTCGTATAGAAGCTCCTCGCCCCCGCCTTCCAAGCCCGCAACGTAGATGTCGAGGGTCTCCCCCCTCATGGAGAGGAAGGCTATCCTCGAGCCGTCTGGGGACCAGGCAGGGTAGACGTCCATGAAGCCGTTATCTGTCACCCTGAATAAGACGCCCCCGTCGGCCCCTAGGGTGCATATCTCCCAGAACTCTTCTCCCTCCCCTCCAATCATCTTTGAGAAGGCGAACATGTCCCCCGCGCCATTGAGCCCCAGCCCGGAAATCTCCTCAGGGCAGGAGTAGATCAGCTCAATGCCCCCAGACCCCAGGTCAAGCCCGTATATGCCCCACCTCTCCAGGTAGGGAACTGTGGCCTCAGCGCAGGCCGGCCCGACAAATGCAGGGAGGGAGAAGGACAGGGTCAAAAGTAGGACCGACGACCTCAGGGAGCGCATGTCTGAATACCCCTCCTAAAAGCCCGGGACTTGTATTTAGCGGCTCGTGTGTATCGGCTTTCAACAACTATCTGGCTCTGAACGGCGAGCCCGTATCGAAAGAACAGAGCTCATGGATTTGGTCGGTGTGCCCTGGACCCTTGTTTCACCCTGCTTTGCCCGGGGGAGCGGCCTCTCCCTCGAAGGGCTTCCCGAACTCCTCTAGGAAGGCGATCTCCCTAAGCTCCTTCCTGGGCCTGAAGAGGTGGAGGATCGAGGCCAGGACGTCCCTTCCCCCAGCAGGGTATCCCACCGAGAGGAGGGCCACTACCTTGAACCCCTCGGGAATCTTCAGCAACTCCCTCACCTTCCCCTCGTCGAAGCTGACCACCCAGCAGGTCCCAAGCCCCTCTCCCGTCGCTGCGAGGACTATGTGCTCAAGGGCTATGCAGGTGTCGTGGACGTGGTACCTCGAGCCCTCTTCCCCGCAGGCGACTATGACGACGGGGGCCCTGGAGACGAACCTTCCGAAGAGGCCGCTCCCTGCTATCCTCTCCCTCTTCTCCCTTGACCTCACCACGACGAACCTCCAGGGCTGGATGTTACTCGCCGAGGGGGCCAGCCTCGCAGCCTCCAGCAGCCTCAAAAGCACCTCGTCGGGGACGGGCTCGGGGGTGTAGCTCCTGACGCTGCGCCTAGCTCTAATGGCCTCAAGGACCTCCATGCTCAACCACCCAGATATAGGGCGGGGATTGAAATAATTATGACCCAGCCGTGCACTCCTCGAATTTCGTGTTCCTGTTCTGGGCGTGGTCTGTGCGCCGGCAGCCACCCGAATGTTCGAGGCATCGGGATCATCGGCTACCTAGTCTTAGGGGGTTTAACGAGGCGTTTCCTCGACTGAGCGGGTCCTCCGCCTTCGAATCAGCAGGCCTTAGTCCTTCCTGTTCTCCCAGTACAGCTCCGCCTCTTGCTCCAGTCGGGTGAGCCTGGTGTAGTAGTCGGGGAACTCGTTGAGGTGGGCGAGGGCTATCTTGCCTGTGGTTAGGGGGTCGTCGTCGGTGACGTTGGTGGCAGGGTCTCTCTTCCCGTGCTCCAGCTCCACGTCCATGCCCATCCTGAACTGCTCCACGTCGAACCTGGTCCAGTTCACCCCCAGGGCCTCCCCGATATCCTTTGCCTGCTCGGCGGTGAAAACCGTCTTGGGAGACACGGATGATGATCCCCAGTCACCGTTTTTAGCTGTTGCGCCGGGCCGCCCTGGCCTTCAACTGATCCACCCGGAACAGATCATAACCCTTCTACGCACCCGAGAAGTTATTCGTTGGTCTGTGTGCCGGCCGTGACCCGTCTTATGGTTTCAAGCTGGTCGTGTCTTTACCCTCATCCAATTCGACCACCTTGCAGCATCTCCTCTCCAGGTGGCCCATGAGGTCGACGCCGGCCCTCGCCCTCTCCTCTTCCTCCTCGAGGTGCCTTTCGAAGCCCACCTGCCTGACCCGCTCGTAGTTCTCCGCAACGAAGGGGTACCACTCCCTCTGGTAGGAGGTCTTCGGGCATTCGAGGTAGGATTCACAAAGTAGGCAGCTCCTCAGCCCCTTCCCGGAGGCGCAACCCCTGTTCTCGCAGGGGGCTCCGTCCCCAGCGAGGCACCCCCGGCACTGGACCTGGGAGAACCACTCAAGCCCCTTCCTGAACTCCCCGAAGCTGAAGGAACCCACCGCTTCCTCGACCCATTCGTACCTGACGGTGTCGACGAGCCTCTTCAGCTCCCCCGCCGCGAACCTCACCCTCCCGTTCCCGCTGGGGCACTGGCCGCAGTAGACGCCGCAGACCCCGTATCGATCCTTGTCCATTCCGTTGAATGCATCGGTCTTCGAGTATAAAACATGATTTTCGGCCCTGCCCAGACCCGGCATCTGTCGTGGCGCGCGTAGGCGCACTCACGAAATGGGCGGTCGGCGTGCCAACCTTAACCCATGTTCTGTTCATGGTGGCATCAGGCTACGCAGATTGCAAACTTCCCCAAACATGGATAACCTCAAGACGCTAGGAACCCAATATTACGGTTAGTGGTGTGCTCTTGATGGAAAGCTGGCGGGCCAGGCTCAGACGCGATCCGCTTCCCCCGCTCCTCTCATCTGGGAACGATGCGTTGAAACTTTTCGTGAGGAGAGACCTCCTGGGAGAGGAGATCGAACCCTCGGAGACTCTCTGGCATCACCCGAGGGTGGTTAAGCTCGCTCGGAAGCAGCAGACCGACGGCTCCTGGAGGTACCGGGGTGGGAGGCCAGGAGCGGGGTGGGGCCAGGACTACGACCAGCTGGAAACGTATCGGGTCCTGGGGTGGCTCGTGGAGCTATACGGCCTCGACAGGGG